>NZ_CP023009.1:3706679-4015569 GCF_003515985.1 Lonsdalea britannica
TAGGTCGGGTCCGTACCAATTTTGATCTCTTTCGGGACGGCCGCGAAGGCGGTGCCTGCCGCTAAAATTAACGCCAAAGGTAGAAATTTCAATCCGCTTTTCATCGAGTTACCCTTATCACGAGTGATGGAACAGCGACACGAGCGATTAGATTTAAATGCTTTTTTAATCGCTAACGCTATCGTGCCTGTCATGTGTGTAGTTACGGACTTTACCGCTGCAGTTTTCATGCCACTTTATTGAGAAGGGTCAAGCGCAAGTAACAGAGCAACACACGCGGTTTTCTACCCATAGAATCAATTGATTACCACGGGCATATCGGCAGAGCGAACAGAGAAAAGGTAGGGAGGGTAATAATTCGCACCATGACAAAGCAGATGACCGCACCGAAAAAGAGCAATGCCACATAATAAGGCACGAATACAATGAAGGTCTGTTCGAGAAAAACCCGCGCCTTGTGTTTTTTATAGTTTAAAATCAATCTATTGTGTACTACCCCAGCGGGTAAACAGATCTTCGGGCAGAGAGATATCGAATTGGTCGAGCACGCGATTGACGGTCTGATCGATGATTTCTTGCACAGTTTGCGGGCGGTGATAAAACGCAGGCACCGGCGGCATCATAATCGCGCCCATTTCGGCTGCCGTCGTCATCAAGCGCAGGTGGCCCACATGCATCGGCGTTTCCCGTACGCACAGCACCAAAGGACGCCGCTCTTTCAACATGACGTCTGCCGCGCGGGTCAGCAGGCTGTCGGTATAGCTGTGCGCAATGCCGGACAGCGTTTTAATCGAGCATGGCAAAATCACCATACCGGTGGTTTTAAAAGAACCGGAGGAGATACTGGCGGCGATGTCACGGCAATCATGCACGACATCCGCCAGAGATTGAACGTCGCGCACGCTGAGATCGGTTTCCAGGGCCAGCGTCTGTCGCGCGGCCGGGCTCATCACCAAATGGGTTTCAATCTCGGGTAACGGCTGCAGCACCTGTAACAGGCGTACGCCGTAAACCACCCCGCTGGCGCCGGAAATACCAATAATCAGTCGCTTCATACCTTTCCTCAGACAGGACAACCCTGCAAAAACATCGTCAGCGCAGACTGTGCCGTATCCATCCATGATTGGCAAGATGCAAAAATAAAGGGAGCACCGATAGGCACTCCCTTACTGGAGAACACGTAGACCCTTCCATCAGCCTTCGTTGTGCATCTCCAGATCTTCGACTTCACTCTTGCTGCGCAGCACCTGAGCGTCGTCATTGCGCAGACCTTCAAGATAGTCCAGATAGCCCTGATCCACATCATGCGTGACATAAATGCCGTTGAAAACAGAGCATTCGAACTGGGTAATATCCGGATTGTCGTCCCGCACGGCCTCGACCAGATCGGACAGATCCTGGAAAATCAGAGCGTCCGCACCGATAAGCTGGCAAATTTCATCCACTTCGCGACCGTGGGCAATCAGTTCGTTCACGCTCGGCATATCGATACCATAGACGTTCGGGAAGCGAATTTCCGGGGCGGCGGAGGCGAGGTATACGCGCTTCGCGCCAGCATCCCTTGCCATCTCGACAATCTGTTGAGACGTGGTTCCGCGTACGATGGAATCATCCACCAACAGCACATTTTTATCACGGAATTCCGCGCGGTTGGCGTTCAGCTTACGGCGCACAGATTTAATCCGCGTCTGCTGACCCGGCATGATGAAGGTCCGGCCAACGTAGCGGTTTTTCACAAACCCCTGACGGTAAGGCTTATCGATAATGCGGGCAATTTCCAGCGCGATATCGCAGGAAGTTTCCGGGATAGGAATCACCACGTCGATATCTAAATCTTCCCAGCACCGTGCAATTTTCTCGCCCAGTTTCTGCCCCATCCGCACACGAGCGCTGTAGACCGAAATTTTGTCGATGAACGAGTCGGGGCGCGCGAAATAGACGTACTCGAACAGGCACGGATGATGCTTGGGATTTTCCGCGCACTGACGAGTGAACAGCTGGCCTTTGTCCGTGATGTAAATCGCCTCGCCCGGCGCGACATCTCGCAGGAACTCAAAGCCTAGCGTGTCCAGCGCCACGCTTTCGGACGCCACCATATATTCGTTGCGTCCGTCTTCCAGCGTGCGCTTGCCGATGACCAGCGGACGAATACCGTTAGGATCGCGGAAGGCCACCAATCCGTGCCCGATAATCATGCTGACGCAGGCATAGGCGCCGCGGATTTGCTGATGCATCGCGGCAACGGCGGCGAAAATGTTGTCAGGCTCCAGCGGATAGTGCTGAAAGCGGTCCAGTTCTTTAGCGAAAATATTGAGCAGAATTTCTGAATCAGACGTCGTGTTGACGTGCCGACGGCCCTGTTCGAACAGCTTCTGACGCAGCTCGTGCGCGTTGGTCAGGTTGCCGTTATGGGCCAGGGTAATTCCGAAAGGAGAGTTGACGTAAAAAGGCTGCGCTTCAGACGCGCTGGAACTGCCCGCCGTGGGATAACGCACATGGCCAAGCCCCATATTCCCCTGCAGGCGTTGCATGTGCCGTGCTTCAAAAACGTCTTTGACCAGACCGTTCGCCTTACGCAGGCGGAAACAGTGATGAGCATCTATCGTAACGATGCCTGCGGCATCCTGCCCACGGTGTTGTAACACCGTTAACGCGTCATAAATCGACTGGTTGACCGGCGTGAAGCCGGCGATACCGACAATACCGCACATGTTGTCTTTTCCTCATCAGCGCTACCGCGACTAGAGGTGCCGCGGCAAGAAACTCGACGTGCTTTGCAGGTAGTCAAAGAACCACCTGATGATATAGCTGAACTGCGGGATCAACTGGGATTGCTTCCAGTCGGCGCTCTGGGAAAACCCGGTGAAGGTGTCCAGAAAGAACAAGATCGCAGAGACAATCAAAACCCCGCGCAAGGCGCCAAAGCAAACGCCCAACACACGATCGGTGCCCGACAGCCCGGTTCGCTCAACCAGAGAGCCCATCGCATAATTGACGATGGCTCCCACAATCAACGTCGCAATAAACAGAATGGCGATAGCGATGCCGTTGCGAACCAGTTCATCTTCAAAGCGGGTGAAGTATCCCGCCAGATAGCCATAGTAGTGACTGGCAATGAAAAACGCACATCCCCAGGTAACCAGCGACAGCGCTTCACGGACAAATCCTCGAATCAAACTGACCAGAGCCGAGAACCCGATAATGCCGATAATGACGTAATCCACCCAAACCATGAACTATCCTACTCAATGAACAATAACCATCGACATGCGCGGCTCATCCTGTTCGCGGCGCATTCTAACAGAAAAAGAAAACGTTTGCGTACCGGAATTCCGCCCTATCTTCGCCAATCAATCAGCCAACGAAAAAACCACTGACGGGCCATGAAGATACCGCAGCAGGCAAGGCGACGGCGACCGGTTTTATCCGCAACGCTGTCTGCCAGCCCGGCATCCTCATGACGTCGTCCCGCGCTAATGCGCCGCTTTGACCTGCCCGCTCAGCCCGCTGATCTGCTGCAGTTCGCCAAGCGAAGACTGTAGCTTCTGCTTCGAGGCGTCCGGTCCTACATAAATCCTCGTGATCTGCCCGGACACGGGTGAAGACGGCACCGTGTAAGCCCGGAATCCGGAGAGTCTCAGCTTGGCGACGATTTCATTGACCTTGTCCGCATTTTTCAATGCGCCTAACTGCACGACGAAAGCCTGTCCCGCCGGAGCCTGCGGCGCGGCAGCCGGTTTATTCTCTACCGGTTTCGGCACAGGTTTAACCTCGGGCTTCGGCTTGGCTTCTGGTTTCACTTCCGGCTTGGGTTTCGGCTCGGATTTTACCGGAGGCGGAATGACCGGTGTGGCAGAGGGCGCGGAAGGCCGCGTCGCGGCAGGCGGAGCCGCGTTTTGAGGCGCTACGGTATCAGGCGCGCTATTCGCCGCACGATCGGCGCTCTCCATCTCCTCGCCGCTATCATCCGCATCAGGCATCGTCGTGCTGTCCGGCGACTGGGCCGTCAGGGACTGCGTGATAGGCGGTAGCGACTCCGCTTCCAGCGTATCTTCCGGCTTCGGCACCAGAGGAATAGCGGCAAACTCGTCCTGATAATGTTTTTTCTTACCGTCCAGCAGGCCCGGCAGCACGATCACGCCCAGCGCGACCAAAATGACGGTGCCGACCAGACGATTTTGAAATTTACTCGCCATCCGCCGCTCCTTCTTCAAGCGCGGACATCACATGCGCTACGGTGTGAAAGGAGCCGCAAACCACGACCACGTCGTGCTCATCGGCGTCCTGCATCGCCTCTCGCCAGGCGGAGACGACATCAGGATACGAACGGCTGCCCTCAAGATGCTGAGCGAGCAGATCCACGCTAGCGCCGCGCGGGCCTTCCAGCGGCGCGCAATACCACACATCCACCAGCGGTTTAAGCTGCTCCAGCGTGCTGGCGATATCTTTGTCGGACAGCATTCCGACCACGGCTCTTACGGCACCGTGCGGAGGCAACGCCGCCAAACGTTCGGACAAATAGGCCGCCGCATGAGGGTTGTGCGCCACATCCAAAATCAGCAACGGCTTATCGCCGGCAATCTGGAAGCGCCCCGGTAAGGTGGCGTCTCGCAGGCCGGTACGCAGTGCGTTCTCATCAACATTTAACGGCGATGCGTTCAATGCGGCAAGCGCCGTCGCGGCGTTTGGCTGCGGTACATTCGGTAAAGGCAGGCGGCTCAGACGTCCCTGCGCGTTTTCCCAGAACCAACCGCCTTCTTCCATCCCGTACCGCCAGTCGACATCGCGACGCAGCAGCTGCGCGCCTTTCTCATTCGCGACGTTCGCAATCGAGACGGGCATGTCCGGTTCGCCGACGACGGCTGGTTTGCCGTGACGAAAGATCCCGGCTTTTTCACGGCCGATGCTTTCGCGATCATGGCCGAGCCAGTCAGTATGATCGATAGCGATGCTGGTCACGACAGCGACGTCCGAGTCCACAATATTGGTCGCATCCAGACGACCGCCTAAGCCGACCTCCAGGATCACGACATCCAGCTGCGCCTGCTTGAAAAGCTGCAACGCCGCCAGCGTGCCGTACTCGAAATAGGTCAAAGAGACGTTATCGCGCCCAGCTTCAACGACGGCAAACGCCTCGCTGTGCATGGCTTCCGGCAATTCTTCGCCCTGAATGCGAACGCGCTCGGTGTAGCGCAGTAGATGAGGCGAGCTGTAGACGCCCACCCGCAGCCCAGCGGCTAACAGAATGGACTCCAGCGTACGGCAAGTTGTGCCTTTGCCGTTAGTGCCTGCGACGGTGAAGACAGTATTGGCGGGCTGGCGAAGTTGAAGAGAGTCGGCCACCTGTTTGATGCGGTCCAGGCCAAGGTCGATGGCCTGCGCGTGCAGGTGTTCCAGATAATAAAGCCACGTGGCCAAAGGCGACGTGGCTTTAGGTGTTTGAAGATTATCCATGAGACCCGCTCGCTTACTTACGGTTCATTGATACAGGGAGCGACGGAGCACGTCGCAACCGTGCTCCCCGTACATCATCGGTTAGGCTTCATCCTGTGATTCAGACGAAGCGGTCGGCCGCGGCTCTTCCACTTCAGGCTGCGGTTCCGGGTGGTTCGTCAGCTTGGCGAGGATCGTCGCCAGCTTGTAACGCATATCAGGGCGACGAATAATCATATCGATCGCGCCTTTTTCCACCAGAAACTCGCTGCGCTGGAAGCCTGGCGGCAGTTTCTCACGCACCGTCTGTTCGATAACACGCGGACCAGCGAAGCCGATCAGCGCTTTAGGCTCGGCGATATTCAGATCGCCCAGCATCGCCAGACTGGCGGAGACGCCCCCCATGGTCGGGTCCGTCATCACGGAGATGTAAGGCAGGCCGCGCTCGCGCATTTTGGCCAGTGCCGCACTGGTTTTCGCCATCTGCATCAGCGACATCAGCGCTTCCTGCATACGGGCGCCGCCGCTGGCGGAGAAGCAGACCAGCGGGCAGTTGTCTTCCAGCGCTTGCTCTACCGCACGCACAAAGCGCGCGCCGACCACAGACGCCATCGAGCCTCCCATAAAGGAGAATTCGAAAGCCGCGCCCACGACAGGCATGCCGTGGAGCGTGCCTTTCATGACGACCATGGCATCTTTCTCGCCGGACTGCTTCTGTGCCGCAGCCAAACGATCTTTATACTTTTTGGAGTCCCGGAACTTCAGGACGTCCTTGGGTTCCAGTTCACTACCGAGTTCAACCGTATTTTCTGTATCCAGAAAAGCGTGAAGACGCGCACGCGCGGATAGACGCATATGATGGTCGCACTTCGGACAGACTTCCAGATTACGTTCCAACTCGGCGCGGTAAAGTACCTGACCGCAACTATCACATTTAGTCCAGACGCCTTCAGGAATGTTGGCCCGACGGGTCGGTGTGATATGACTTTTATTTAGAATTCGTTCAATCCAGCTCATTGATAACCTTTCTGCTTGAACCTGGCCACAGGCCAGTACGCTGCTCAGCGTTTATTATGTTCTGCTGACGCAGCCGACAAAGCGATGCCTTATCCGCCAAGGGCGGGATACGACATGGGCATTTATAGCGGTTCACGTGAACATAGCCGTAAGTGCCGCCCATTAAACCATAATGACCCGATACTGTGGATAAAAAACTGGTCACACCGAATGTTAAAATAATTTTTACTTATTTCACATTCTGACGCGAAGCCGACCGTTTGTGACGCCAAAACTCAATCACGCCCGGCAGGATGGAAATAAAGATAATACCCACAATCAGGAGTTTAAGATTGTCCTGCACAATCGGCAAATCCCCAAACAGGTAGCCGGCGTAGGTGAACAGCAGCACCCACAGCAGTGCGCCTGCGACGTTGAAGAGGGCAAAATGTCGATAGCTCATGTGCCCCATCCCCGCCACAAACGGCGCGAATGTTCTCACAATCGGCACGAACCGCGCCAGAATAATTGTTTTCCCGCCGTGACGGCCGTAAAACTCGTGGGTCTTGTCCAAATAGCTGCGACGGAAGATCCGAGAGTGGGGATTACGGAACAATCGTTCACCGAACAGCCGTCCGATGGTGTAATTGACTGCATCGCCCAGAATGGCCGCGATAACCATCAGCACCACCATCAGATGCACATCCAGCACGCTGCCCGGCAACGCTGCCAGCGCCCCCGCGACGAACAGCAGCGAGTCGCCGGGAAGAAACGGTGTCACCACCAGACCCGTTTCACAGAACAAAATCAAAAACAGGATCGCATAAATCCAAACGCCGTATTGCGCGACCAGCTCGGCCAGGTGCACATCGATATGCAGAATAAAATCAATAATAAAGTGTATAAATTCCATTATGTTACCCATCATCAGACCGTGCAGTTCGGCGAACGGCAGCGAATCAATCATCAAGTAAAAACAGCGGTCCCATCGGGACGGACGGCAGCCCGAACGACTCGGGATAATCCACGTCCACCAGATACAATCCCTCAGCCTTAGCCGTCGCAGCGGCCAGCTTACGATCTTTGGCCGCCAGCAGCTCCGCCATCCAGCTTTCAGGCCGATTTCCACACCCGATTTCCATCAGGCTGCCCACAATATTGCGCACCATATGGTGCACGAAGGCATTGGCCTTGATATCTACCACAATGTAAGCGCCGTGCCGCACAACCTTTAAATGTTTTACATTTCGCCACGGCGTACGCGACTGGCACTGCACCGCCCGGAAAGAGGTAAAGTCATTCTCCCCCAGCAAACACTGCCCCGCTCGCTCCATGCGCTCAGCGTCGAGCGGATGATAAAAGTGCGTCATACCGTGCGACAAAATGGCCGGGCGATAGCGGTGATTGTAAATCAGATAGCGATAGCGTCGGGCGGTGGCGCTGAAACGGGCATGGAATTCCTCATCCACCGTCTTCACCCAACGCACCGCGATATCCGGCGGCAGATGGGTATTGACGCCCATGGTCCAGGCCGCGTCTTTCCGTACGGCGTGCGTGGTGAAATGCACCACCTGACCGGTGGCATGCACCCCGGCATCGGTCCGTCCCGCGCAGAACACGGTGATCGGCTCATCAGCGACCTGAGACAGCGCGGCTTCCAGACATTGCTGGACGCTGTCGACCTCTGCCTGACGCTGGTAGCCGTAATAACGGCTGCCGTCATATTCAATTCCGAGGGCAATTTTCAGCGGCGCCACGTCTTCCGCAACCTGCAACACTGTCATGATTACCCCAGATGCTCCTGAATCAGGAGTTCGGCGGTTTCAACGGCCATCAACGCGCCGCCAAAGCGCACGTTATCCGCCACTGACCAGAACTGCAGCAGCTCCGGCATGCCATAATCGTTGCGCAGGCAGCCCACGCTGAGCTGTACGTTGCCGGAAGCGTCATCGACCTGCGTCGGGTAGTCTTCGTCATCGCTGATTGAAACATCTTCCGACTGTTGCAGCTCCTCGCGGGCTTCTTCCGCGGAGAGCGGACGCATGCCTTCCATATGCACCACCTGCGCATGACCGTAGAAGACCGGCGACTGGACACAGTTGACCGCAATCGGCAGCCCGTCGTCCTGCAGGACTTTACGCACCTGATCGACCAGACGACGCTCTTGCATCACACTGCCTTCGCTATCCGGCAGCAGCGGCAACAGGTTGAACGCCAGCTGTTTCGGGAACATCCCGGCTTCCGGCGGCATGCCGTTTAGCAGACGGGCGCTCTGTCCGGCCAGATCGTCGACCGCCGCTTTACCGCGCGCGGAAACCGACAGCAGGTTGGTGACGTGCAGACGAGAAAGTCCGGCCTGTTCCGTCAATGGCTTTACCGCTCTCAGCAGTTGGCTGGTCAGACTATCGGCCACGGCCACGAGGTTGCGATTGCGATAATCCGCCAACACGTGGGAGTTCACACCCGGAACAACCAGAGGGACATCCGGTTCTTGCGCGAACAAGCCGCTGCTGTCGATCACCAGACAGCCAGAGTTACCCGCTTCGTCCGCATAGCGGGCGCTCGCCTCGGTGCCTGCGACGAAAAACGCCAGCTGCGCCTGCGACCAGTCGAATTCCTCCGCGTTCGTCACCAGACAAGAGCGGCCGTTGAAACGAAGGGTTTCCCCCGCGCTATGCTCACTCGCCAGCGGATAGATTTCTCCCACTGGAAATTCACGTTCCTGCAATAGCTCCAGCAACGCGGTGCCGACGGCGCCAGTTGCGCCTAGCAGCGCTATATTCCAGCCATTGGTCATTTGGTTCTTCTCCCCAAATTTTTCATAACACAGGCCAGGCGACAGCAACATCGCCCGGACAAAAAGGTTTATTCACGAATAGAGCGATCAGTTATCGCCCTGAAAAACGGCGCTGAAGCCCAGTTGGTTGAGCAGCTCGACGCTGTCGCGATCGGCGCAGATCACCTGAAGCGACGACCATTCGCGGCGCTCCTGATAGGTTTTACGCAGACGATCGAACCCGCCGCTGATGTGGGCGACGCCGCGCAGCATCGCATCATCGCGACGCACGTCGTAAACCAGATGAACCAGACGTTTGAGCAGCGATTGATCCAGCGGTTGAGTCAGCGTAACGGAAGTCACTTCGGGCGTGGGCAGCAGCGAAGACAGCGCCACCTGCTGCGGCTGGCCGATAAAGCGGCTCCAGGCTTCAAAAACCTGCGTCGTGCCGCGCGCTTTGCCTTCCAGCGTGTACCCGGCAATATGTGACGTGCCGATGTCCACCCGGTCCAGCAGCGCTGTCGATAGCTCGGGTTCCGGCTCCCAGACATCCAGGACCACGCTGAGCGATTTTCCACGCGCCAACGCCTCAAGCAGTGCCGCATTGTCGACGACCGGTCCACGACAGGCGTTGATCAGAATGGTGCCTTCCGCCAGCGTATCCAGCAGATCCGCATCCACGCTGTGATAGGTTTGGTAAGGACCGTCTTTATACAGCGGCGTGTGAAACGTCAGCACGTCGGCCTGAGCCGCGACCTCTTCGAGTGAGAGGAAGTTCTCCTGATCACCACGATCGGCGCGCGGCGGATCGCACAGCAACGTACGGACGCCCCATGCTTTAAGGCGCGCGTTGAGACGTGCCCCCACATTGCCCACGCCGATAATGCCGACGGTGCGGTCGCGTAACGAGAAACCATCCCGCTCAGCCAGTCCCAGCAGAGCGGAAAAGACATACTCGACGACGGCAATCGCGTTGCAACCCGGCGCGGCGGAGAACGCAATGCCCGCCTGCTGTAAGAAAGTTTCGTCGACATGGTCGGTGCCCGCCGTCGCCGAACCGACGAACTTCACCGATTTTCCCGTCAGTAAGTCGGCATTGACCTTGGTGACCGAACGCACCATCAGCGCATCGGCATCATCCAATGCGGCGAGCGGCAGAGGTCGTCCCGGCACGGCAGTGACGTCGCCCAAGCGGCTGAATAGCTCGCGGGCATAGGGCATATTTTCATCAACAAGGATTTTCACGTTACGTTTCCTGAAAGGCGTGTGGCGTCGGACGCACAGCGGCGGCGAAAACAGGGGCGTTATTCTGCCACAAACCGACGAGGGGGAACACCGGCGAATCGCCCGGCTTGTTGCGCCGCGTTACAGAAATTTTACGTCAAACGCCCTGCCCGACTACCCGTTACGGATCGGGGTTGTTATCATAACGTTCAACTATTCTTTCTGTTATCCCACTTCGAACAGAAACCGCACGGTAAGGATCGTGTTATGCAGCCCGTGAACAGCCCCGGCACGTCTTTGCCAGGCGACCGCAACATTGATACCACGCCGCTGAAAACCGGCGGTACGGCGCGCGAAGACGCACCGTTGACGCCTGCGCAGCGCACATCGCTGGAGCGGCTTATCACGAAGATCATGTCGTTAAGTTCGCTGAAATCGGCCGAAATCTGGGCCGGTATGCGTCACGACATCGGTCTGAAAAGCGGTGCCGAGATTCTGTCCGGTCATTTTCCCACAGCTGAGCAGGCGCTGCAAAGCCGGCTAACCTCTGTGCAGAATACGTTAGGCACGCGCCAACTGTTGCAGCAACTCACCGAATTGCTGCCGCAGGGCAACAACCGTCAGGCGGTGAGCGACTTTATCCGCCAGCAGTTCGGCCACACCGTGCTGAGTTCACTGAGCGGCAGTCAGCTACAGCAGGTTGTCACGCTGTTGCAGAACGGTCAGTTGCCGCAGCCGAGCGCCTCGTTGCCGCCCGGCACATTTCCCCCGTCGGCCCAGCCTTCTCCCACCGAGCCGCAACCCGGCGCGCTGCCGCAAACCAGCGCGCCGCTGGATCGTCGCCTGCTGCCCGCCGAGCAAAACAGCCTGAATCAGCTGATTACCCGACTGACGACGCTGACCGGCGAATCCCCCGCGAAGGTGTTGCTGGCGCTGATGGATGTCCAGGGGCTGAAGCCTAATGACGCGATCCCCGCTAAAAACTTCCCGTTGCTGAGCCAACTGCTGCAAACGCAGGTCGCCATGATGCAGAACCACACGTCGCCGACGCTGGCGGCGCTGCAACCGGCGCTCAAACAGCCGATGGATGCACAGGAACAGCAGATGGTGCAGGATTATGCGCAGTCTCGTTTCAATGCCGGGATGCAGACGCCGTTGACGCCGATGCAGATTGCCGATGTCGTCACGTTTCTCTACAGCAAACGGCTTCAGCAGCTACAGGAAAAAGAGACGGCGACGGCTGGTTCCGCGTCAGCGCCGATGCCTATCTACGGCCCCTTTATCTCAGCCCTGCCCCCCGAACTGCGGCCACTCTTCAGCCGTCCGCGCGGCGTACTGATTCTGTGCGCAGTGTGTGTGATCGTTTTGCTGTGGATACTGATGTAGGCCCGCGGTTAGCGGTTAGCGGTTAGCGGTTAGCGGTTAGCGGTTAGCGGTTAGCGGTTAGCGGTAGAAAAGCGGATGGCCGTGCGTCAATCAATCAGGCGAGATAAAAATAACCGGGGCTGGGAGCCCCGGTTTGCGTAGTGCGCTTACTGCTTGAGTTTGCTCATGACCAGAACGGCGTTGGTGCCGCCGAAACCGAAACCGTTGGACATCACGGTGTTCAGCTCACGTTCGGTCGGTTCAGTGATGATGTTCATCCCTTCACCCTGCTCGTCCAGCGTTTCGATGTTGATGCTCGGCGCGATGAAGTTATGCTCCAGCATCAGCAGCGTATAGATAGCTTCCTGTACGCCCGCAGCCCCCAAAGAGTGACCCGTCATCGCTTTGGTTGCGGAGATAGCCGGCGTGTCGTTGCCGAACACTTCGCGGATCGCGCCCAGTTCCTTCACATCGCCGACCGGCGTTGAAGTTCCGTGGGTGTTGATGTAATCGATCGGCCCTTCGATATCCTGCATAGCGATTTTCATGCAGCGTACTGCGCCTTCGCCAGACGGAGCAACCATGTCGGCGCCATCGGACGTTGCACCGTAGCCCACGACTTCAGCATAGATGTGAGCGCCACGCGCCAGCGCGTGTTCCAGCTCTTCCACAACAACCATACCGCCGCCGCCAGCAATGACGAAACCATCACGGTTCGCATCATAGGTACGAGAGGCTTTTTCCGGCGTGTCGTTGTATTTGGTGGACAGTGCGCCCATCGCATCAAACTCGCAGGACAGCTCCCAGCTCAGCTCTTCGCCGCCACCGGCAAACACGATGTCCTGTTTACCCATCTGAATCTGCTCAACGGCATTACCGATACAGTGTGCGGAAGTCGCACACGCTGAGCTAATGGAGTAGTTGATACCGTGGATCTTGAACGGTGTGGCCAGACAGGCGGAAACGCCAGAGCCCATCGCTTTGGTGACCACGTACGGACCCACAGCTTTCACGCCGCGCGGGCTACGCATTGCATCGGCACCCAGTACCTGATAGTGCGGGGAACCACCGCCGGAACCGGCGATCAGACCCACACGCGGGTTGTTCTGATAAACTTCTTCGGACAAACCCGCATCCTTCACCGCCTGCTCCATGGAGAGGTAGGCATAAATGGCAGCATCATTCATGAAACGCACGATCTTACGGTCGATCAGGCCAGTCGTGTCCAGTTTAACGTTGCCCCAGACGTGACTACGCATGCCGGCATCTTTCATCTCTTGAGAAAAAGTGATTCCTGAACGGCCCTCACGCAGAGATGCAAGAACTTCCTCTTGGTTATTACCTATGCTAGATACGATCCCAAGACCTGTAATCACTGCACGTTTCATTCAATACCTCATTCGTTTGTATAAGCATTTAGGATACTGCGAAGCACTTTAGCTTACACTTGTAAGCTGAACAAGTCCGATCTGCCTAACTTTGCACAAATTTGCACACTGAGGGGCTGACCGTTAAACTTCCGCCACCACCTGAATTATGAGTGAGTTGCTGTGATTACGCCCGCCATCCGAACCGCTTCGCTAAGCTGGAACTCTCAGGGTACACCTGTTTCGCTACAGTTTGACGACGTCTATTTTTCCAACCAGGATGGGCTCGCGGAAACCCGCTATGTCTTTCTACAGGGCAATCACTTACCCGCACGTTTTGCACAAACTTCACGCGCGACTTTCACCGTAGCGGAAAGCGGATTCGGTACCGGACTGAATTTCTTGACCTTATGGCAAGCGTTCGCCGATTTCCGCCGTGAGCAGCCCGACGCCACCTTGCAACGTCTGCACTACATCAGTTTTGAAAAGTACCCCCTGCAGGTAGGCGATCTGGCGGCCGCGCATGCCCAGTGGCCCGAACTGGCCGCGTTCGCCGACGAACTGCGACAACACTGGCCGACGATGTCCCCCGGCTGCCATCGGCTGATACTGGCTGACGGTCACATCACGCTCGATCTGTGGTTCGGCGATATCAATGACCTGTTGCCCCAGCTCGATGAGAGCATCAATCATCAGGTCGACGCCTGGTTTCTGGACGGTTTCGCCCCCTCGAAAAACCCGGACATGTGGACCGCCAACCTGTTCAACGCGATGGCGCGGTTGTCCCGTCCCGGCGGCACCTTCGCCACCTTCACCGCAGCGGGCTTTGTCCGTCGAGGATTGCAGGAAGCTGGGTTCAATGTCTGTAAAGTCAAAGGATTCGGCCACAAGCGCGAAATGCTGAGCGGAGATCTACCAGAAGCCATCCCCGTTACCGAATCCGCGCCCTGGTATCATCGTCCTGCCGCCACACAGCCACAGGAAGTCGCCATCATCGGCGGCGGTATCGCCAGCCTGTTGACGGCGTTGGCGCTGCAACGGCGTGGCTCCAAAGTCACCTTGTATTGCGCCGATGAACAGGTGGGACAAGGCGCTTCCGGCAACCGACAAGGCGCGCTCTATCCGCTGCTCAATGATAAGCACGATGCGCTGTCGCGTTTTTTCGCCAGCGCGTTCGGCTATGCCCGACGCACCTACGATGCACTGGCGGCTCAGGGCGTAGACTTCGAACACCAGTGGTGCGGCGTCAGCCAGTTAGCGTTTGACGATAAAAGCGCGCGCAAAATCGACCGAATTCTCGCCGGGCAATGGCCTGATGAACTGGTGCATACAGCCAGCGCGCAGACGCTGACTCAGGCCTGCGGCGTCCCGCTTGTTCATCGCGGCATTACGTATCCGTCAGGGGGATGGTTGTGCCCGGCCGAGCTGACCGCCGCCGCGTTGGTGCTGGCGATCCGCCAGGGTATGCAGGTCCGTTTAAACACGACCGTCACCGAGCTCACGTCGTCCCCTGACGGCTGGCGTTTGACGCTGGATAGCGGAGACAACGCCCAGCATGCCACGGTCATTCTGGCGAACGGACATCAGCTCAGCGACTGGTCACAGACGCGTCACCTCCCCACCTACGCCGTGCGGGGACAGGTGAGTCACGTGCCCGGCAACGCCCAACTGCGTCCTCTTAAACAGGTGCTATGCTACGATGGCTATCTGACGCCGATCAGCCCGCGACACCAGCAGCACTGCATCGGCGCCAGCTATCACCGAGGAGACTCCGGGACCGAGTATCGCGATGCGGATCAGCAGCAGAACCGCCAGCGGTTAATCGACTGTCTGCCGTCGCTGTCATGGCCGACGTCGATAGATGTCTCCGACGGCAACGCGCGATGCGGCGTACGCAGCGCGTTGCGCGATCACCTGCCGCTGGTCGGCGCCGTCCCTGACTATGAGCAGACGCTGGCCCAGTATCAGACGCTCCCTCAGCAGCTGGCGGCGGCGCACGTTCCGGCGCAGGCCCCGGTTCACCCTAACCTGTTTATTCTCGGCGGTCTTGGGTCCCGCGGTCTCTGTTCCGCCCCGTTGGCGGCGGAGGTGCTGGCTGCCCAAATGTACGGAGAACCGTTGCCGCTGGACAGCGCTACGCTGGCCGCCCTGAACCCAAACCGATTCTGGGTCAGAAAGCTGTTGAAGCGTCGCCCGGTGTGATCAGCGGATAACCAGTCCCTATTAAGGCGGGCATAACAGCAATTTCGTTCTACTTTTTACCGTATTGGGAGCGCAGAGATGGGACAGCAGGCACCGCAGGAACACACTAACTTTAGCCATCACCCCACCTTGGGCGGGCTGGACATGCTGCAAGCTCGCTATCACCACCAGCGTTTTTCCCGCCATTCGCACGAGAATTTCTGCATCGGCGTAATTGAGGAAGGCGCGCAGCGTTTCTACCGCACCGGTGGTGAACACGTCGCGCCCAAGGGCGATATCATTCTGGTCAACGCGGATGAAATCCATACGGGCTGCGCAGGCACCGCCGATGGCTGGTCCTATCGCGCCATCTACCCGTCGGTGGATATGCTGCGCGGCCTGTCGAGCACTATGCACGACCATCAAGGCGGCGCGCCCTGGTTTCCCCACGCGGTCGCCCACGATCCGGGCCTGTCTGAACAGCTGCGCATGGTCTTCTCGCTCCTGGCCGTCGAAGGCAATACCCTGTTAAAGGAAACCCTGCTCTGCTCGTCGCTGGTCTGGTTGATGATGCGTCATGGAAAAACGCAAACGGAAGTCCGTCCACTGACGAAAGCCGACCACGCCATCCGCGAAGTCAAAATGCTGCTGGATGACTGTCCGGAAGAAAACCTGTCGTTACTGGAGCTGGCGAACCGGGCCGGGCTTAGCCCGTGGCACTTCCTGCGACAGTTCAAAAACCTGGTCGGAATGCCGCCTCATGCCTATCTCGTGCAGTCCCGGCTGCGTAAGGCGACCACGCTGCTGCGTCAGGGAGCGACGCTCTCCGATGTTTCCGTCCGCTGCGGCTTTTCGGACCAAAGTCACTTTAATCGCCACTTTAAAAAAGCGCTGGGCGTAACGCCGGGGCAATTTGTACGCGCGATAACACGCTGAAAATAGCGTGACGATCCGCGGTCATTGAGATCCCTTCCCTCCCGCGAAAGATGACCCGTTCGGGGCATCGCATGCCGCTCGCCTGAACCGTTTTACGAGCGCAATTTTCTTCAATATTTGTTCGGGTGCCTGGGTTACCTTTTGGCGACCTATTACACCCACAAGGACATTTTGTATGAACGTGTCGGAAACCCTCCGCTCTCCCTGGCAGGGCACCGTTACGGGCTGCGTGGCCGTCTTACCGCTGTGTCTTGCGGTGGTCCCCTGGGGCATCCTCGCGGGGTCGATGGCGGTTCAGGCTGGGCTCACCTTCTGGCAAAGCGTCGGCATGTCGGCGGTAATCTTCGCCGGCGCGGCGCAATTGGTCACGCTGGGGCTACTGATGTCTGGGGCCAACGTGCTGACCATCGTCATGACCGTGTTTGTGATTACTCTGCAACACCTGATCTACGGGTTGACCCTCAGAGACGCCGTTTCTCGCCTCAGCAGCCGTTTCCGCATTCCCATTGGTTTTTTGCTGACGGATGAACTGTTTGCGCTTGCTGCCGGGAAAGATAATCGCAGCCGACTGTCGCCGGGGTATCTCATTGGCGCGGGGCTGACCTTTTATCTGTGCTGGGTGATGTGCAGTCTGTCTGGCATTTTACTGGCTTCCTCGATCCCCGATCTGGAGCGCTACCATCTCGATTTCTCGATTGTAGCGACCTTTATCACGATCATTGTTCCCATGGTAAAAAATATCGGAACGCTGTGCGGCGTCGCGTTTTCCCTGATCGCCGCGATGCTGTTGTCTTATTGGCAGGTTGAAGGCGCCGTCATTATCGGGGGTCTCGGCGGCATGCTGTGTTCTGTGGTGATCGAACGTCTGGGAGGCGCATCGTCATGAGTTGGTTCTTATTGTTTGTGCTGGCGGGCGTGGTGTTTTTCAATCGCTATCTGTTTCTCGACCCGCGCGTGCCGGTGAGGCTACCGCTGTGGATCCGCCAGGCGCTGCACTATTCCGCACCCTGTATGTTGACCGCGATATGCGGACCGGTACTCCTCATGCATCACGACGCGCTGCGACCGTTCCCGGATAATCCCTATCTGTGGGGCGCGCTGGGCTGCGTGATGATCGCGCTGTTGATTCGCAATGTGCTTTTGGCGGTTGCCTGCGGACTGACGTGGTTCTATGCGCTGTGTTTCTGGCTGGGCGTTTGAAGGTGCCGGTGCCGGAGCGATCCGGCACCGGTTAAAGGAAGGATCATTGCGTTACTGTTGGGAGGACGCCTGCTGGTAGAGACGATCCCACATCTGATTGACCAGAACCTGATCCGGCGGAGACAGTTCGCCGTTTTTGATGGCCTTGCGTACGCTGTCCTCAACACGGCTGCACAAGGCTTCTGCCGTATGCTCGCCGTTTTCCTCAGCTTCCGCGACCGCCAAGGTCAAATGACCGCGCAGATATCCCCCGGCAAAAAGCTCATCGTCGCTGGCGTGCTCCACCATGTCATCAATCAGCGCCAGGATGCGCGATTCAAATTCTGCGATCATTCATTGTCCTCGGTTGTTCAGTGTTGCCCATCGTCCGCTCAGCAGAGATCGGCGGGATACGGGAAATCCGCCGGGGTCAGCGGCGCCGTATGATAAAACGCGTGCAGCGCCTGAATTAAGCGGCCCGGACGTTCGGGAACGCCCTCCTCCAGATAGCGCATCACCTGCGCGTGCACACGGCGTTGAAAGGCAATGCGATCGGGCGTCACATCGCCGTTCAGGTTATCGCAGCTCACGTTAAAGGGAAACGCCGCCGCGACGCAAAACATCCACTCCAGCGCCTGCGGTTTAATCTCCACCGACTCGAACTGTTGCTGCGTGGCCGCGTCGCGTCCGTCGGGACAGTACCAGTACCCGAAATCCACGAGTTTGCGCCGTTCCGCGCCTGCAATGCACCAATGGGAAATCTCGTGCATCGCACTGGCGTAAAAACCGTGGGCGAACAGAATACGGTGGTAATCCGTTTGCTCATCGGCCGGGAGGTAAATCGGTTCGTCTTCGCCTTTGACCAGGCGCGTATTAAAATCTTCGCTAAAACAGTCGTTAAACACCTGAATCAGGTGCTCGTAATCGTGTGTCATGATGTTGTTAACCGGTTCGGTCATGAGAATAGCTGCCCCACCCAATGCGCGATGTCCTGCCCATGGCTGTCATAAATCAGTTTGATGCTCATCAGCGCGGACACCATCACCAGCATAGGGCGAATCAACTTCTGCCCTTTGGTGAGCACCATTTTCGCCCCCAACCGCGCGCCGATGATTTGCCCCAAGAGCATCACGCCGCCGATGATCCACATGACTTTGCCGCTCAGTATGAAGAACAGCAGACCGCCGAAATTGGAGGTGAAGTTGAGCACCTTGGCGTGTGCGGTGGACTTCGCCAGATTGAAGCCGCGTAGCGTCAGGTAGGACAGCGCGTAAAACGATCCTGCGCCCGGTCCGAAAAAGCCGTCGTAGAATCCCACGCAGGCGCCGCCGACCAGAGCGAACGGAACGGGAGAGAGCCGACGCTGTCGATCTTCGTCGCTGATTTTAGGCATCAACAGAAAATACAGGCCGATGCCGATCACCAGCACCGGCAGCAACTGGCGCAGGAAATCCGCGTGAATCTGCTGAATCAGCCAGGCGCCGCTGATCGCGCCAAGAAAGGTACAGACCACCGCCAGTTTCTGCTCACGCAGATCGACCGCCCCACGGCGGATAAAGTACAGGCTGGCGGAAAACGATCCGCCGACGCCCTGCAGTTTATTCGTCGCCAGCGCCTGCGCGGGCGATAGCCCTGCCGCCAACAGCGCGGGGACCGTCAATAAACCGCCGCCCCCGGCAATGGAATCGATAAATCCCGCTGCGACGGCAATAGCAAACAGCAGGCCGAGCAGTTCCGGCCCTAAGATCAAACCATCCATGATGTTTTATTCCGCGGCAAAGTGTCGGTTCAGCAACGCCTGACAGGAAGCGGGCAGCGGCGGAGGCGTAGTTTTCTGCGGCGCGACGGCGCCCGGTTTACGCGGCTGGAACCAGCTTTGCAACTCAGCGCCACAGCCATCGCCCGCCGGCGGCGGATCCTGATCCTGACACTCAAGACTGTTCGCCGGGCAACGCAGACGAACGTGCATATGAGCACGGTGTGCGAACCACGGACGAACCTTGTGCAACCAGCTGCGATCGCTCCCGGCTTCCTGGCATAGACGCTGCTTGATCGCCGGGTTGACGAAGATGCGCGTCACCGCGCTGTCCTGCGCCGCCGTCTTGATCAGCGTCAGGGCATCATGGTTCCACAGGCGTGGATTCACCGCTTTGTCCCCCGGTAAAACCAGATCGATAGGTTGTGGATTCAAGAGATCCTGCGAGCTCCAGCGCTGACGAGGCACCTGTAGCCAGACGTCCACGTCCAGACCGGACTGATGGCTGGCGTGTCCGCTGCTGAAACGGCCGCCCGCCGGCATCCCCATGTCTCCGACCAGCACGATACCGCCGTTCTGGCGATGTACGCTGGCGCTGAGGCGATGAATAAACGCCAGCAGATCCGGATGGCCGAAGTAGCGACGCTGATCGACCCGCATCACCTGATAGTCAGTCGCCTGCAACGGCAGTGATTGCGCGCCGATGATGCAGCCGTTAGCGAATGAGCCTATCGCCTGCGGGCGTCCGGGCACCGGATGGGTGATCTCCTGCCAGGGCGTCGCTGCCCCAGCCGCGGCGCAGCAGAGCAGCGCCATCAAACCTATCAAAGCTGTTTTCATATACGGGTTACCAACGGGGAACTGAAGTGTTCACGTCCGCGCACTGCGCGCGCTGGCGTAATAAATGGTCCATCAACACGATAGCCATCATCGCCTCGGCGATGGGCACGGCGCGAATACCCACGCAGGGATCGTGACGCCCACGGGTGACCATTTCCGTCGCTTCGCCCGTGCGGGTGATCGTGCGTCCCGGCACCATGATGCTGGACGTCGGCTTGAGCGCCAGATGCGCCACGACCGCCTGACCGCTGCTGATACCGCCCAGAATGCCGCCCGCATGATTACTCTGGAAACCGTCCGGCGTAATCTCGTCGCGGTTTTCGCTGCCGCGTTTCCCCACGACCGCAAAACCGTCGCCGATTTCGACGCCCTTCACGGCGTTGATGCTCATCAGCGCATGCGCCAAATCCGCATCCAGCCGGTCGAATACCGGCTCGCCCAGCCCCGCGGGCACGGACTCGGCCACCACCGTCACGCGTGCGCCGATAGAGTCGCCCTCTTTCTTCAACGCGCGCATCAGTTCATCCAGCGCTTCCAGCTTGGACGGATCGGGGCAGAAGAACGGGTTCTGTTCAACCTGATCCCACGCTTTCAGTTCACAGTGGATATCGCCCATCTGCGTCAAACAGCCGCGGATATTCACGCCGTGCTGGAGTTGCAGGTATTTCTTGGCGATCGCGCCCGCCGCGACGCGCATTGCCGTTTCACGCGCGGAAGAACGACCGCCGCCGCGATAGTCGCGCTGACCGTATTTCTGCTCGTAGGTGTAGTCGGCATGTCCGGGACGGAACAGATCTTTAATCGCGCTGTAGTCCTGCGAGCGCTGATCGGTATTTTCGATCAGTAGGCCAATGCTGGTCCCGGTCGTTACGCCGTCGAACACCCCAGACAAAATGCGCACCTGATCTGGCTCACGGCGCTGGGTGGTATAGCGAGAGGTGCCCGGACGACGACGGTCCAGATCGTGCTGCAAATCAGCTTCAGTTAATGGAATGCCCGGCGGAACGCCGTCCACCACACAACCCAAGGCAATACCGTGGGACTCACCAAAGGTGGTGACGCGGAAAAATTGCCCAATACTGTTTCCTGCCATCACGGCTCCTTTACTTCATTAAATAAGAGATCGTCAGGCGGGCTATCCGCGCCCGCATCCTGTCAATATGTTAGTCGCGATACAGGCTGAAGTGCGACTGGCATTCCAGCAGTTGTGCGCGAGTCAACATGAATACGCCATCGCCGCCGTGTTCGAATTCCAGCCAGGTAAACGGAATATCGGGATATTGGTCGATCAGATGCACCATGCTGTTGCCCACTTCGCAGATCAGCACGCCCTCTTCGCTGAGGTATTCGGTGGCGCGGGCCAGAATGCGACGTACCAGCTTCAGGCCATCGCTCCCGGCGGCCAGTCCCAGCTCAGGTTCATGGCGGAACTCGTCCGGCAGGTCCGCCATGTCTTCTTCATCGACATAAGGCGGATTGGTGACGATCAGATCGTAAGGCGTGGTCGGCAGGTCGCGGAACAGATCAGAACGGATCGGCGTGACGTGATGCTCCATGCCATGCTGTTCAATATTCTGCTCGGTTACCGACAGTACATCGCTGGAGATATCGACCGCGTCGACTTCCGCTTCCGGGAAAGCCTGCGCGCAGGCGATGGCGATGCAGCCGCTGCCGGTGCAGAGATCCAGAATATGATGCGGTTCGTGGTTCAACAGCGGTTCAAAGCCGTTATTAATCAGCTCACCAATCGGCGAGCGCGGCACCAACACGCGCTCATCGACGTAAAATTCCAGTCCGCAGAACCAGGCTTTGTTGGTGAGATAAGCGACGGGGATACGTTCGTTGATACGGCGGATCACGCGTTCCACAATGCGATGACGCTCGCCGGACGTCAGGCGGGCGCGGTACATGTCTTCGGGGATATCGAGGGGAAGATACAGACTCGGCAGCACCAGCTGCAGCGCCTCATCCCAAGAATTGTCGGTGCCATGACCGTAATAGACCTGTGCGGCGTTAAACCGGCTGACCGTCCAACGCAACATATCCTGAAGGGTATGCAGATCGTTGACCGCTTCATCGACGAAAATTTTGTCCAAGGTTGTCCTCCGCAGACATCTCTGAAAATCAAATTGCCGCCTAGTTTGCCATGAAGCCTGCGACAAATCAGCAGATATCACCGTCCTGCGGCCCCTCAAGCCTTAGCGGAGCGCGCAAGAAAAGGTACACTTAGGAAAAACTAAGGCAGAGTACAGCGCTGATGAAAAACAAATACAGGCTGGATGAGGAGGAGCAGGCGCTTTTTCGCGCTTCGGTCGCAGGCGCCAGACGTCTGACTCAGGACACCTATCGCTATCAACCGCCGCGCCGCAAACTCTCAGAAGTGCCGCCGCGTAAAGCCATGCAGGAGCAGCGCGACGCCTGCTTTTATTTTTCGGATGAGTTTCAACCGCTATTGGAAAATGACGGCCCGGTTCGCTACATTCGCTCCGGCGCCAGCCACTATGAATTGAAAAAGCTGCGCCGAGGGGATTATCCGCCGGAGCTGTTTTTGGATCTGCATGGCCTGACTCAACAGGAAGCCAAGCAGGAGCTGGGCGCGCTGCTGGCCGCCTGCCGCCGGGAGCATGTCTACTGCGCCTGCGTCATGCACGGCCATGGCAAACATATACTTAAACAGCAAACGCCGCTGTGGCTGGCTCAGCACCCCGACGTTGTGGCTTTCCATCAGGCCCCGCGCGAATTCGGCGGCGACGCTGCATTACTCGTACTGGTGACGCTCGATAGCAACGCCAGATAACGCTCCCAACATGTCGGCGGCAAATTGCCGCCCACCTGTTCTTCCATTTTCCCGTGGCGCATCTCGCCGCCCCTCAATGAATCTGACTCATGCGGCCTTTAGATCGCGGCAAAACCTTGTATGGCCAACATATGGCGTACGGGGGAAAACTCATCAGGGTGAATATGGGAGAGACGTCGTGCGGTGCCGGTATGCCCTGCTACAGGCATACCGACCGATGAGGCTTGAGCGGGCTTATTTATTTGGCTTTGGCGGCGTTAGCGACCAGCTGGGCCGGGCTGACCTGCCACTGGCATACACCTGCGCCGGAGGCGTCGAACTGAACGTCGGCCACGGCCGAGGTGGCGAACATCGGGGCCGTTTCTTGCGGACACAGTGCCGCGACCAGATAACCGACCAGCGGCAGATGCGAGATCACCAGCACTGCCCCCACACCCTGAGCCGCCAACACTTCCAGATAGTCACGTACCTGTTCAGCGCTGCCGCCCGGCGTCAGCTCCGGCAGGCACTCGTCCTTGACCGGCAGTTGCCATGCTTCCCTGACGGCCTGCAGCGTTTGCTGCGCGCGCAGGAATGGGCTGACCAGAACGCGGTCGACGTCGATACCCTGGCTAGACAACCAGGCGGCCATCTGACGAGATTCATCACATCCACGAGCACTGAGAGGACGAAGCGCATCACTGGCTGCGTCAGGTACGGCATCGCCGTGACGCATGATCAAAACTTGCATATTACACCGCTATATTAATGAAGAAGCTGTGCGCGTAACGAGGTAACAGGCGCAGCCGACGCTCGTGCATTCGGCTGTGCCTGACCGACGGAAACACACGGTTCAGGAGCTCATTGCTGGCGTTTTAACCAGACGGAAGCGCATTTTTTTACTCCAATTGGCTGCCGATAGCAACCGAACGCCCTTCTCCGGCGAACGATGAACACATGGCCGCGCAAAGAAGATTCTTTAAATTCATTACTTTTCAGCGAATTACAAAGATACGGTCCCATCGTCCACACAGAAAACAAAACATGGTGTTGTTTTTTGTGCCGATGAATATTCGCACTCTCACCACACGATCAGACATTGGCCTGCCTATTCAGACCGATATCTTCCAGCATAGTTCGGCGCGCGCTTCGCTGAGGATATTCTCACTGGAGAATCTCCTTCGGAAATCAGCACCATTTGACGTAAGGAGCGACGCCGGGAAGTCCGGCTGTCGCTATTCGGCGGGAAGCCCCTCCGAGACGAAAAGCTTAGCGCAGGCCCAGCTGGAAAATCAGGGTTTCCGCCTGGCAGGCGAAAGTGAAGTCGATATCCATCTTCACGCCGCCCTCTACGTCGGCGAACGTGCTGTCGATAACGCAGGGCTCGGATTCCACGGAACGAGCTTTGTCGGTCAGTACCTTTTGCATGGCTTCCGCTTCTGCGCGGTCAGCAAACACACGGCTGTACGAAGCGGTGCAGTCGGTATTGTCCATGATGGTACCGACATCGACACAGCAACAGGCGGCCGTTTCTTCAGCGCTGCATTTGTTTATTGGATTAGTCATTACAAGGCTCCTCTGCGGTCATACCTGAAGGGCAGGCATGTTCCGGATCGTAAAAGGTCATTTCGACATTATTTTACCCGTCGCATCGCCGGAGCACTAGGACTTACTGATACTAAGGACATTAGCGGCTCCTCCCTTTCACCTTTGTTTTCCCGCTACACCGTTGTCATCCCCCCTCGCCTGCGGAAATCCCTTAAATATCACTCCATTTATTTAACAAAATAAAAACAACTACAGATCGAAATATTGATAATCGAATCTTTTTGTAACTGGTCTGATTTGTCACAAAGAGTAGCCAACCTACAATGCGCGTCCTTTTGTTACAGTTTCACGAAGTAACAGCGCTCAATAACAAAATACAATGAGGTTTTGGTCATGCACCAGAAAGGCCTGCTGAAAAAAACATCGCTTGCTGTGGCTCTAGCGCTGTTATCCAGCCAAGCATCCGCCGCAGGTTTCCAGCTTAATGAATACTCCTCGTCCGGACTGGGACGCGCATTCTCAGGCGAAGGCGCCGTCGCTGATAACGCGACGTCCGGCAGCCGCAACCCGGCCACGATGGCCTTGTTTGACCGCCCCGCGTTCTCTATCGGTGCCATTTATATCGATCCGGACGTTAATCTGCAGGGTCAAAACTCTCTGACGGGCCGCGGGGATACCAGCGCTCACAACATCGCGCCAGCGCAATGGGTGCCTAACCTGCACTACATCATGCCGCTGAACGATCGCTGGTCCGTCGGCGCCTCCGCTGTCACTAACTATGGACTGTCGACGGAGTTTCCCTCCGACTACGCCGCGGGCTCTATCGGCGGCACGACCAAACTGCTGACTTCCAACCTTAATCTTAGCGCCGCTTATCGTCTGAACCCGCACTTCAGCCTTGGATTGGGCGTTGACGCGGTTTATGCGAAAGCAAAAATTGTGCGTACCGCAGGCGAGCTGGCGTATATCCCTGTCTCACGAGGCGGTCTGGCGGGCGTGGTTAACGGCCCTTCTTCCGAGATAGCGCATCTGGAAGGTGAAGAGTGGGGTTATGGCTGGAACGCCGGTCTTCTGTATGAAGTCGACAATAATAACCGCATGGGTCTGACCTATCGTTCCAAAGTCGATATCGACTTCAAGGGCGATTATAAAAACGATCTGCCTCGCATTATCGCCACCAACACCACAACGGGCACCGGCGGCGAATACATTCCTGGCGCGCTGACGCTGTCGCTGCCGGAAATGTGGGAGTTCTCCACCTACCACCGTGTCGCGCCGAAATGGGCAGTTCACTACAGCTTTACCTACACCCGTTGGAGTCAGTTCGAAGAACTGAGAGCCACCGGCAGCAATAATCAGCAGTTGTTCGAGAAGCAGGAACATTTCCGCGACGCGTATCGCATGGCGCTCGGCACGACTTACTATTACGATGACACCTGGACTTTCCGTACCGGCATCGCATTTGACGATAGCCCGGTACCGGCGGAGAACCGTTCTGTCTCGATCCCAGACCAGGACCGCTTCTGGATTAGCGCCGGAACCACCTATGCGTTTAACAAGGACGCCTCCGTCGATCTGGGCATCTCTTACATGCACGGGAAAACCGTGACCATTAACGAAAAAGTGGCTGACAACTCGCCGGCGACCTACAGCTTTACCTCGAAAGGCACCGCCTGGCTGTACGGCATCAACCTGAACTATCGCTTCTGATCGGTTCATCCCGCGCCAGCAGTTTTTCAGCGCGCGGTAACACTTCATGTATTCACGTCTTTGAGACGATCAAAAAAGGCCGCTTACGCGGCCTTTTTGACGAACAATTGAAGCAGAATCGGAATTACTCCGGTTTCACTTCCATGTAGTTCAGTTTCAGTGTGCTGCTGGTGTAGCTACGGATCTTGTTGGTCAGCTCAATATCGCCATCCAATTTTTCACCGTAAGAAGGAATGATTTCCTTCAGCTTAGCCTGCCATTCCGGCGTTGCGATTTGGGTCTTGAAGACCTTCTTCAGCACGTCCAGCATGATCGGCGCAGCGGTAGAAGCACCCGGAGAGGCGCCCAACAGCGCAGCGATAGTGCCATCCTGAGAGCTGACGATTTCAGTACCCAGTTTCAGCACGCCGCCTTTATCTGCGTCTTTCTTGATGACCTGTACACGCTGACCGGCAACGCTCAGCTTCCAGTCTTCTTTCTTCGCGTTCGGGAAGTATTCCTGCAACGCGGCGAAACGATCGTCGTCGTTCATCATCACCTGGCTGATCAGGTATTTCACCAGATCGAAGTTATCCAGACCAACATGCACCATCGGCATCAGGTTGGAGGTGCTGACTGATGCGAACAGATCCCACAGCGAACCATTTTTCAGGAATTTGCTGGAGAAGGTCGCGAACGGCCCAAACAGGACGACTTGTTTGCCGTTGAAGATACGGGTATCCAGATGCGGAACGGACATCGGCGGAGCCCCTACGGACGCTTTACCGTAGACTTTCGCCATGTGACGTTTCACAACTTCAGGATTATCCGTCACCAAGAACTCGCCGCCGACCGGGAAGCCGCCGTAGTTGTCTGCTTCAGGAATGCCGGATTTCTGCAGTAACTGCAGCGCCGCGCCGCCTGCGCCGATGAAGACAAATTTCGCTTTAATCACGCTTTCTTTGCCATCATTTTTCAGGTCGGCAACCACGACGTTCCAGGTGTTATCACTGTTACGTTTCAGGTCACGGACTTCATGATTCAGCTGCAAAGAGAAGTTCGGATTCTGCTTCATGGAGTCAACCAGCTGGCGTGTCACTTCGCCATAGTTAACGTCAGTACCAATCGGCATACGGGTAGCGGCGACTTTCTGATTCGGATCGCGGCCTTCCATTACCAGCGGAGCCCACTCTTTAATAGTGTTGGCGTCGTTGGTGAATTCCATACCGCGGAAAAGCGTGCTGTGCTGCAGTGCATTGTAGCGTTTGTGCAGGAAGTCGACGTTGTCGTCGCCCCAGACAAAGCTAATATGGGGAACGCTGTTGATAAAGGAGGTGGGATCCTTCATCACGTTATTTTTAACCTGATAGGACCAGAACTCGCGGGAGATTTCAAATGCTTCGCTGATTTCAACGGCTTTGACGATTTCGACCGAGCCATCGGGTTTTTCCGGGGTATAGTTCAACTCCATAAAAGCAGAGTGTCCGGTACCCGCATTATTCCAGCCGTTTGAACTTTCCTGGGCAACGTTATCCATACGCTCGACCATATTAATGGTCCAGTTGGGCTCCAACTCTTGCAGGTAGGTGCCCAATGTTGCACTCATAACGCCGCCGCCGATCAGTACTACATCCACGGTTTTATCCTCTTCTGCCACGGCAGATTGCGTTACTCCCATGATCCCTAAACAGAGGACCGAAATGAGTAGTTTTTTCATGCTTTACATCTCTTAATGTGAATTGTTATCCCTGCAGGTGAAACAAAGTCATCCCATCCCGACGAGCAAGATAACGGTACAGAAGTGGTGAAAGAGCAGTAAGACTGCTTTTGGTCAATTTTATGCTAGATCAAAACGAGTCTGGCTGCCCGTTCAGAGCTGCTGAAACGTCACTCTCACAAACAGGGTAGCATTATTGTTACATGGCTGATGAAAATAAATTTATGTAATTAAATAAACATTCAACAGACCGGTAACTTCTCACAAACAATCTCTTATGTGAAGATCTAAAAGACGAGTCTTGTAAAAACCACGAATTAGGGCGCCCGAAGGCGCCGCTAAACGGAAGGGCGAGGTGAGTATTTATTGCGCGTCGATTTCCTGAAGGCTGCCTTCAATTTCTTTGGCATTCGGGTTCACCGGCGGCGGCGCGGCTCCCCCACTCGCCAGGAAATCGTGGCGCTGGAAGTAGGCTTCACGCATCATCAGATAAGGGTCAGATGAGTTCTTCAGCAAACCATCGGAGTCCAGCAGTTGAGCGCGCGTCTCTAATCCTTCAATCATCCATTTACCCGCAGACATCCAAAATGTGAGGTAGCTTAACGGCGGGTAAAGCGTATCGACGAAATTCCCGCCGTCTTCACGCAGCGTTGCGCTGCCATATCCCGGCAACACTACGTAGGGGCCGTAGCCCACATCGTAATGCCCCAATGTGCTTCCGAAGCGACGAGGCTCTTCTTTTTTCGCCAGCTTAGGATTAGCCATCGTGGCGACATCAATCAGACCGCCCATCCCGACGATAGTATTAAGGAAGAAACGGTTGAAATGGATCATCGCTTCGTACGGTTTGCCTTCGGCGAAATAGTTCACCATCGCGGCCGGCTCCGACAGGTTATCGAAGAAGTTCGTCAAACCGTTACGGGCGGGATGCGGGACGTAATCACGCCAGACCACGGCAGCGGGTCGCACCAGATAAGGATCCAACAGATAGTAGTTAAAACTGAACATGCTTCGGTTGAAGCCTTCCAGAGGATCTGAACGCCCCTGCTGCGTGGTATCTCTGGAACTGGCGCACGCAACGAGCAACAGACTTGCTAAAACCACTCCCCCGAGGCGGAAATTCATAACCTTTCTCCCTGCTTAATTTTTGTATGCCCTTGTAAAAAGGCACCGTTTACCGACGAAGGCGGAAACGTCATGCCGCATTTAGTGTATCACCATACGGTAAATTCACGTCCGCTACGTTAACCGGCGACGCGATGCCGACGTACGTCTTAACACCTCAGTAAGGCGGCTGACTCCGCCGGTTACAGCACGGATAAACAGGCCTGATGCGGATCTTCATGCTGAGCGGCATCAGCAAAGCCGTCAGGTGATCGCAGGCAGACCGCCATCCCCCAAACATCATTGAAGGACGTAAAAGCTAATACCACATTCTGTCCTCATGGATCATTAACACGAACTGCTGCCAGCGCTCTTTTTTACCCGGATGCGGCCTAAGGGATGGGTACGGCGTCATACCGAGAGTCCGACCGCGTTTGTGCTCCCCTTTCCCTCTCTCTGAAAAAACGGCGCGGCAATGAAGACTGACTATGCTTATAAGTCAGTTTCCGCCAACACGATGCTAACGGAAAAATTAGTTATGAATGATCCTCGTTCAAAGAACCATCGCAGCGTAGAGAGTCACGAAAGCCGTCAGGGACAAGACATCGTCGTGGATGAACATTCCCTGCCCTCCCCGGCCGCCGCTATCCATGAGCGTATCCGGCAGGAGGGTCAAAAAGAGCTGGTGCGAGATGGCCGAGCGCTTTTGTGGTCCGCCATCGCCGCCGGACTGTCGATGGGGACATCGCTTATCGCCATGGGCCTGCTTCACGCCGAGCTAAAGGGCGTGACGGGAGCGCACCTGCTGGAGAGTTTCGGTTACACCCTCGGCTTCATCATCGTCATCATGGCGCGTCAGCAGCTGTTTACGGAAAACACCGTCACGGCCGTACTGCCGATTATGCATCAACCCAGCATGCATAACTTTCGCCTGTTATTGCGTCTGTGGGGGATCGTGCTGTTCGGCAATCTTATCGGCACCGCACTGGCGGCGTTGGGGTACACTGCACTGCCCGTCTTTAGCGCGGAGGTGCGCCATGCATTCTCCGACATCGCCCTCCACGTGATGGAGAATCCCCCGGAGGAGATGTTCGCCAACGCCATGGTCTCCGGCTGGATCATCGCCACGATGGTGTGGATGCTGCCGAACGCCGGTAACGCGAAAATTCTGGTGATTATCATCATGACCTGGCTTATCTCCGCCAGCAGCCTGACGCATATTGTCGCAGGAGCCACTGAGATTTTTTATTTGGTCTTCAATCAGCAGCTGTCGTGGCAGGCATTTATCTGGCCCTTCGCGCTGCCGACGCTGGCAGGCAACATCATCGGCGGCACCTTTGTTTTCGCGCTGATCAGCCACGCTCAAATTCGTAGCGACCTGCCGGGCAAAGACAAAAAAGCCGTCAAACTTAACGATGAAAAGGATGAACTATCACGCTGAAGTGGTGGAGGATTGAGCAAACGCACTGCTAAGTGCTTATGGACGCGGCTAAATCGAGTATAATGCCCGCCAGCCGCGTCCCCATAGTTAAATGGATATAACGAGCCCCTCCTAAGGGCTAGTTGTAGGTTCGATTCCTGCTGGGGACGCCATCACAACGCGAATAGACGCGAACTCAAAAGAACCAATCCGCAATAAAACCCATTCAAACAAGCATCCATAGCGAACCGAAGAGAACTAAAGCGAATCGACTGTAACGCTATTTTGCGGGCATTTTTCAGGCATAGATAAATTCACATGGACAATATGCCCACATAAACAGATAGAGGCTGCAAAGCCGAAATCTATCGGGTATCGCCTTTCTGATTCTGGCCGCTTTTTTATTCATTACTCCTGCCAGTAAGAAAGTGTGGCGCCTGCGTTACCGTTTTGAAGGCAGAGAGAAGACGCTAGTCATAGGCAAATACCCATCAATATCGCTTGCTGAGGCTAGGGCTAAAGCATCCAAAGCAAAATTGATGATCAAGGCTGGAGGTTGACCTTGGCCCCAAATCAATGCAGTCATAAACTAGAGATCTTTGTCTTTTTGAAGACTTCGAATGAATTCAGCCTGAGTCATGTCATTTAAGGATGAATGCGTTCTCTCATGGATCGATCTGCGTCAAGGCTGGACGCTGCTGGCGACATGCTGCACTGACATGCCTGCGAGGGCGTTTTCTGCGCAAATTGAGGCCTTTCAAGGCAATAAATACGTTTTTTTCTTATGGTTAACCCGCCAGTCCTCGCGCCGCAACTGGATATGAATACGCGGACATCCATACCGTATCCGGGTTCCGCTATCACTCGGATGCGTTGGGTGATTGCCCGATCATCACGCCAACTCTGCCAGTGGTAGACAGTTCTGCTCTGCATCATCAGGCCGCATCCCCGGCGGACACTGATACGATAAGCTTCCAGCAGGAAATGCACCGCTTGACGCTTCTGAGCCGGCCTCAGAACTTTCGCTTCAATATCTCCTGAAGCATCTCCTTGCCCAGTCTCAGGTCTACCACCAGCTTCTTCAGGCGCTGATTTTAATCCTCCAACTGCCGCAGACGTCGCAGTTCGTCACGCCCAGCCCGGCGAATTTCTTCTTCCAATTGTGAAAAGTGGCCTCAGAGATCCCCATCTTTCTGCAGACTTCCCCGACGCGGGTACCAGTTTCGGCCTGCTTTAGCGCAAACGCAATTTGTTCTTTTGTATTACGGGTCTTTTTCATGGCAATGAGCCTCTCTGGGGATAGAAGAAAGACCGAATAATACTTCAGTCTAGACTGGCACTGTTTTTAAGGAAAGAGCACGGGCAGACGTGGCGGGGATATGGGCGCGCGCGAATACATAGTGTAGCGAATTGAGCTGTTCATTTTGTTAGGAGATCATCTAGGCATATAACTAGCAATACAGATTGAACATCACAAAACATTAGCCATATGAATGTTTAATCAATTAATATATTTTATTAGTATATGTCAATCGTCCTTTTCTGTTTTTAACATCAATTTAATGATTTGTTATAACATAGATGGAGCTAACGACCGTGGCTACAGTTGAACTACATTACGATGGGAAAATCGCTGAAGACCATCAGATATCATTAAGAACTTTATCTAAAAGCTTAGGGCATTTACAAAGTTCTTTAGATAGGGCTTATCTCGATATTAAACATGGTAATCTTTGGAAGTATGCCAAAATGCGCCATGAATATTATGAAGATGTCGAACTTCTCGTACAGCAGCCACGTGAAGGTGGCTATATTATTGATTTCATCTCGAGCAAAGAGATAACGAAAAAAGTTGTTAAAAGAGTTTCATCTGCAATACATAACGCTCTTGAGGAGGCCGAAAACGGTGGTTTAGATAATGCTGGAACAATCAGTAGAGATCTGGAAACCAAAAGAGCACAAATTGCTGGAAATCAGCTTGAACCAAAAGATTACCAACAATTATTAGAGAGGCCAGACCAAGCTGTAACTAGAAGATATGGCGATAGAGCTATTGTAAGAGAGATTGACCAAATGCTTGCAATCGTCCGTTCTCGCCATTCTGGTGATAGTACACTGGAAATTTCGCTGACATCAGACTCGACTCAGACATACGAGTTTAATCGAAAAAAAGCCAATGATTTTCATCGTGTAGTAACGCAAAAAAAACTTGGCGACCCGGTGATTTATCAAGCTAGGATTTCGGAGATGGATATGCACCATCTTTCTGCTAAAATGATGAATAAGTTCAATGGTTCAATAAGTACATTAAGGTTTGCAAGTAAAGAAGATTTTCAGGAAGTCATTCTTTATTTTCAACGTGAAGAAGATATTTATTTCCTAGGGGCACCATATATTGAATATGGCGCATTTGATCCTTCTTCAGGAGACGTGTATTTTATACAGGTGCGTTAATGGATGAATTAGCAAAATCGATTCAAGAGAAATATATTGATGATTTAACATCAAGATATCCACTGCATAGGTTCTTTATGCTTTTTATAGTGGCGTTTTTTATGTCAAACTATAATATTGGAAATACAAATATTTATGAAATCATGTCAAAAACTTCCGTTAAGGAATTTTTTGATTTCAAAGATGGTTTTTTATCGAAGGTGACAATTATACAATTCTTAATGGCGCTGGTAATAGTATGTTTTTTAAGTGTGGCATATAGAAAAATAAACGCTTTTTTTTTACTACACTAACAAACTTTCACAATTTTGAAAACTACACCTCGAAAGTAACAAAAAAGTATGAGGCAGCAAAGAGAAATGATGCTTATGATTTTTTTGTTGTCAAAGAAATTGACAGAAAAATAGAGGTGAAAAAAATTGAATTAAGAACTAAATCCATAACTTCTGAGCTTTGTATAACCCTGCTGATTTGTATAATTTGGGCTGGTCTATTATCACCCATAAACTTATTAGTGTTTTTTTTATTGTTCTTTTCATTCATTACATTACAGTGGAGAATGTATAAATTTTACATTATTCAGTTTTTTCCATTATACGTAGCAAAAAAATATTTACTTAACGAGGATATTTCATTTGAAACAGGCTATAAGGACTAGTGAGGATAGCTGTATAGTACCGTCTGAAAACATTCACGGTAGAAATTTTTTTGTATTTTGAGCGATGATAATGATTATGGGGTCACTATAGCCTCATCGCACTGAAAAGAGACCGTTTGGCACATTGCTGGTGCCCTCCCAAAAAAATAATAAAAGTCAAATTTATATGTAAATTTTAGATTCCTGTTGGGACGCCAGTCGTTCATTGATCTACCGACCTACTTGCCCGTAAATCCCTTCAGTACAAAACTCGCCGTAAAACATGCGTTCGGTTTTGGCCTCTATGTCTGTTAGCTACGCGGTTTCAAGCATGGGGTAAGAGAATGGAACGAACTCGATCGAAAGATGATGGATGTTCAAGATTAAGCGCCGCCCGTTTTTCACCAGTCATAAGGAAAAGATCATCGCAGTGTGATGTGAACTATTCCTCACTTAACGTCACCAATATGCTGATGTTATCTTTCGGAATATTAATGAAGTGAAGTGCCCACTTTATAGCCTTGCTACATCCCCGATGGACGTTTCTCAGTATCAACCACAATGACATACCGTTAGCAAATATTGATATAAAAGCAGCCAACCCATTGTTCTCAAAATGAGTCTTTTTTTTGATATAAGACGATGCGACCACCATTGGACGAAAATAAAATTTCACATAGCCGAATTTTTATTTGGATATTGTCATTGTTATCTATTTCTTATTGACTAGTTATATAAATAGCGTAGATATTAATTTGCCAAAGGGATAAAACAATTTCTTTTGTTCGACTATACCACCCAGGATAGTTCAAGGAGTAACTATGTCTAACATGATATATTTAAAGTTAACGGGTAAAAAGCAAGGCTTGATATCTGAAGGTTGCTCAAGCATACACTCCGCTGGGAACCGATTTCACCTATCCCATGACAATGAAATATCTATCTGCAAACTGATAAATACATTATCGCTGGAGAGCCATGATACCTTCCGTCATCTAGACATAATAAAACCCATTGACAAATCGACGCCGCTTTTAGCCAATGCATTGAATAAAAAAGAGCGTCTACTCTGCGAGTTTTTATTTTACCGAACGGCTGAATACGGTAGAAGTGAGCTGTATTTCAAATTAATTTTACAGAACGCCATCGTAACGGACATTCGCTTTGTTTATCCTAACTCAATGTTAAATATGGATTGCAATCCACAAGAGAGCGTCTCCTTCGCCTACACTTCGGCCATCTTCGAGCATGAAAAGGGGCAAACCCGCTCCCTGCCACTAGGAAATAAACTCATACAACAAAGTGATTATATTTAGAAAAAGGATAGCTAAACAGACGCAAAAATGGGCAGCGCTATTATCAGTCATTTTTATTCTGGGTGAGAATTCCGCAATATAAAAACACGATGAGAGAATCATATAATTCACAGCGTGATTGATTAATTTTATTGATTAATTAAGTTTTCAATTAAATCCATCATGTGAAAATAACATAATTCATCTATCGGAAAAGCCTAACGTTGCACAGCCTATTCTTTAAGATAAAACTGACGTTTGTCTTAATAAAATAGGACAGCGATTTATATATCGTCGATTCATCGTGCTGAACGCATCACCTAATAAATGTTAGCCAATGAATCTATTAAAAATTGTGAAATAACTGAGACTACACGCATCAATATCACAAACGAACGAGTGGATTCCGTGCCAACGGTATCCACTCTTCATCTCAGGCTCGCCCCATCTCCCCCTTTACGGTTGGCAATCGACTACATTATCTTAGCCATCGAATTATACGGCGGCGCGAGGGTCGAAGAGACCTGTAGCAGAACCGTTCCTCTCATCAGCAAGGTGCTAACCATGAAACTTTTCATCTATGAACACTGCCCGTTTTGCGTTAAAGCCAGAATGATTTTCGGTCTGAAGGCGATCCCTCATGAGCTGTCCGTCATTATGGAAGGCGATGCCGATACGCCGACCCGCATGGTCGGGCGCAAGGTCGTGCCGATACTGCAAAAAGAGGATGGCAGCTACATGCCGGAAAGCATGGATATCGTGCATTACGTCGATGCGATCCAAGCGCCGCTGATTGTCGACAAGCCGGTAAACCCCGCCCTCGAAGCCTGGAGCAAAGCGGCCTCGGGTCCGCTATTCAAACTGGCGGTGCCTCGTTTTACCCAGGCAGACTTTAAAGAGCTGGCGACGCCCGAAGCGCGTGAAGCCTATCGTCTCCGAGAAGAAAAAGCCTTTGGCGATCTGGACGCGCTGATGGCGCAGACGCCTGAGCTGGTCGCCAACGTCGAACAACAGCTCGCTGAGCTGGAGCCCTTGCTGGCAGAGGCAACGGCCATCTCCACCAGCGACTTCGTTCTGTTCCCGGTGCTGCGCTCCCTGAGCATCGTCAAGGGTATTCAGTTTGGCCCGAACGTGGCCGCCTACCTCAAGCGCGTCTCTGACGCCACGCAGGTCGACCTGCTGACCGCGAAAGCGCTGTAAGCGCCGGGGCCTCACCATCGGGTGGGGTCTCCCGATATCAATCCCTCGGGCGGCGTCGGCCCAAACCAGACGCCGCCGTCGTTGTGCTACAGTAAGCGCCACGGCCGGACACAGAGCGAAGATTCAAGATGGAACGTTTGGACTGCGATCGCATGTTTGTGGCGATTTACGAGCTGGGGAGCTTTTCCCGGGCCGCGGAGCGACTGGAAACCAGCGCCGCTCAGGCGTCGAGGCTGATGACCCGGCTGGAATCCTATCTCGGAGTGCAGCTGTTCAAGCGCACCACGCGCGCGCTATCTCCCACCGATGTCGGCAAGGTGTATTACGAACGTATCCGCCATCTGCTGGAAGAGCTGGATATGCTGGACGTGTCCATCCGCAACGAGGCCGCCGCACCGTCTGGCCGCCTGCGGCTTTCCGCTCCCATCACCTTTGGCACCGCCCAGCTCTCGCGGGTGCTGACCGACTTCGCTTGTCGTTACCCCGAAATTCAACTGGACGTCAACTTCGCCGATCGGTTGGTGCATCTGGTGGACGAAGGCTACGATCTGGCTGTCCGTATCGGAAAACTCTCCGACAGCAGCATGATGGCGCGCAAGCTCTGCGACGCCCGCATTATCTGCGTCGCGTCCCCGGAATATCTGGCGCGACAGGGTACGCCGGACTCCCCGGAAGCCCTGTTAAATCACCGCTGCATCGTGGATACCAATTTTCAGGACCCGTACAGTTGGACCTTCCGCGTCGCGGGAGGAACCCAGAGCATCGCCATCCCCGGTCGGCTCTATTTCTCCAATGCGGAAGCCTGCCTGACGGCCGCTAAGCAAGGGCTGGGCATCACTCGCGTCCCCAGCTTTGTCGCGGGAAACAGCCTGCGAAACGGAGAGGTCGTGCCGCTGCTGCAAGCGTTGGAAATGCCCCCGATGGGGATCTACGTGGTCTATCCCGCCGCGCGGGCGCTGCCCGCCAAAGTCCGCGCTCTGATTAATTTCCTGGTCGAACGTTATGACGGTGCGCCGCCGTGGGATCAAGGGGGGTCGGCATTATTGCCTAAAACGTAATAATTAATCGCAGTTTGCCCACTTAATGCGCAGAACGGAAATAGTATAGTGATTCCACACAACGCTTAATCGAAGGGTATTCATCATGATTGATAATAAAACGGCCCCCTATGCCGCACTGCTGCTGCGCGTCGTACTCAGCATCCTGTTCTTCGCTCACGTCGGCCTGAAAATTTTCGTTTTCACGCCGGCGGGAACAGCCCAGTTCTTTGCCTCTTTAGGGCTGCCCGGCTGGCTCGCCTATGTCACCATCGCGTGGGAGCTATTCACGGCCGTCACCCTGCTGCTAGGGATCCGGTGCCGGGCCACCGCACTGGTGTCTATCCCGATTTTACTCGGCGCGATATTCACCGTGCATGGTCCAGCGGGCTTCTTCTTCAATAACCCAAACGGCGGCTGGGAATTCCCTGCGCTCTGGATCGTCGGCCTGATCGCGCTGGCGCTGATCGGCGACGGCCCTTACGCGCTGAAACCAACGAGCTCGCGTAAAGCCTAATCCCCCTTTATCCGGGGCCTGTGCCTCACGCCAGCCCCGGTGCTATGCTGTCTCTTGCCACTGCTGCGCTCTGCCGCAGCGGATTTATCTACAGCGAGGGACCGTATGGATAATGCACTGATCATTTTTTTGCACGGCATTGGCGGTTACGGCCGCTATTTCGCCTCCGTGGCCACGCGTTGGCAACAGCAATGGCCAACCGCGCACTTCGCCCTTCCCGATGGCCCTTTTCCCTTCACGCAAGGCGACGGGTTTCAATGGTTTGATATCGATGACGACACGCCCGACCGCCGCTGCGCCCGCATCGCCGCCGCTCGAGCCTCTTTTGATGCCATCATTCAGAAAGCGATAGACCAATATCAGATGACTGACCGCCCGGAACGGGTCGCGCTGGTCGGGTTTTCTCAGGGCGCAATCATGGCGCTGGATACGTTGGCCTCGGACCGCTGCCCCTATGGCGCGATTGTCGCGTTCTCCGGCTATCTGCCTGCCTGTCCTGACGCCCGTTTGACGCGCCGCACACCGGTCTCACTGATACATGGCATGGCGGACGGAAAACTGCCCTGGCAGCATAGCCAGCAAACGGAACGTGCATTGACGCAGGCCGGGGTTGACTGCGAACTACACCTGCTGCCGAACGTCGATCACCGTGTCTCCGTCGCGGGCGCCAACCTTGCCAGCGACTTCCTCGCCCGCGTCATGCGTTAATCACTCTCCGGCGAGGCGTCGCCGGGGATTTCAAGTTGTACGTCACCGTGGTTATCGTTTACTCTCCCTCCCGAATCCGAGCACTACCTTGTCCGTATCAGGAGGAGTCTGACGGCTATGCAAGGCTACGCCTATTCCCAATTTCCCCGGCTGTGCGCGCTAATGTTCAGCGCCCTGCTCACACTCATTAGCGGCTGCGATAATCAGAATAGCGCCAGCCCCAATACAACCTCTTCCACGGCCGCTCACGACGGCTGGCCGCGAACGGTCCAAACGCTAAAAGGCCCGCTGACGCTGCAACATCCGCCGCAGCGCATCGTGTCCACCAGCGTGACCATTACTGGTACGCTGCTGGCGATTGATGCGCCGGTGATCGGTTCCGGCGCCACCAGTCGCAACTCGACGGTGTCCGACGATCAGGGCTTTTTTATCCAGTGGGGACAAGAAGCCCGAGCGCGTAACGTCCAGCCGCTGTACATCACCGAACCTAACGCGGAAGCCATCGCCGCCGCGTCGCCGGATATGATCATCATCGCCGCCACTGGCGGCGACTCCGCGCTGAAACTCTACGACCAGCTCTCCGCCATCGCCCCTACGCTGGTGATCGATTACGGCGATAAGAGCTGGCAGCAGTTGGCCGAACAGCTGGGCGTGGCGACGGGCCGCGAAAAAGAGGCTCATGACGTCGTCGACCGCTTCGAACAGCGCGTTCAAGCGATTAAACAGGCGATTACGTTGCCGCCGCAGCCGGTGTCCGCGTTGGTGTATTACGAGGATGGACGGGGGGTCAATATCTGGACCCGCGCTTCCGCGCAAGGTCAACTCCTGTCGGAGTTAGGCTTTCAGCTGGCCGATCTGCCGCCCAACCTGCCGACTGAAACCAGTCAGGGAAAACGCCGCGACATCGTGCAGATTTCGGGAGAGAACATGGCCGACAGTCTGAATGGGAAATCTTTGCTGCTGTTCTCAGCGGATGAAAAGACGGTAGGCAATCTGATGAATAACCCGTTCCTGCGCCATATCGAGCCCGTTGTGCAACAGCATGTGTGGGCGATGGGGCCGGATACGTTCCGGCTCGATTATTACAGCGCCAATAATATGCTGAACAATATCGAGCATTTTTTCCGTCAGCCGTAATGCTGAGTGAGCCCAATTCGGCCGCGTCCTTGCGGCCAGTCACTACATTGCTCGCTGGCGTTTAAGCATGGCGCGAGGGGGAAGGCTCCGCCTCGTTCGCTTCATCGTCAGCCGGTTCTCCCTCTTCAACCTGCCCGAACGTGCAACGGCGCAAAGGCCGAACCAGCAACATCAGCGCCAGACCCAATATCGCCGCCGCGCCGCCGAAAGACAAAATACTCAGCGCGGGCGTCATGAGCCGGGTCATTGCCCCCAAACCCAGCGCGCCGAGCGAATCGCCGGTGACGTCCTGCGCTGACCCCAGACTATTCACGCGCCCCAGTAGCCTGTCCGGCGTATGCGTCTGGATCAACGTAAATTGCAGCAGAGACGCGATCGCGTTGAGATAGCCGTAACAGACCAACGCCGCCAGCGCCACGGCGAAATAGCCCGCCACGCCCAGTAGCGCCACCGACAGAAATGCTCCGGTCGTACAGACCAGCAGCACCATCCCCGGCCGACGTACGCCGGAAACCCAACCGCTGGTAAATGCGCCCAACATCGCCCCCAGCGGCACCGCGGAGTACATCAGGCCGATGGCGGAGGGACCGGCGTGATAGACATCATTCGCCAACGCGGGAAACAGCACCCGCATCGCGCCGATCATGCTGACCAGCAGACCGAGCACCACGACCCAGCCGACGACCGGATGCGAACAAACGAATTTCACGCCGCCCGCCAGCGAACGCAGCGGATGCTCAGGCTCGCTGGCCTCCGGCTGAAGAGACGGCAGCCGCATCAGCGGGATCAACGTGCCCAACGTACCGATTGCCGCCACAGCGAAGCTCCAGCCGACGCCGCCCGCCACGATAATGACCCCGCCCAACGCGGGCGACAGGATCGCGCCCAGTCGCACCGTCAACATACTCAGCGCCCCGGCTGCGGGGAGATTCTCACGCCCCACCAGCAGCGGGATTACCGCCATCAGCGCCGTCATGCCTAAGGCGCCGAAGAATCCGTCCCAAGCAGCCAGCACATACAACGCCGCCAGCGACGGTGAACTGGAAAAGGCATTAAGGCTGAGCGCGACAAAACCCAGCCCGCAGGTACCGCGTGCGAACAAAATGAGTTTGCGCCGGTCGAAACGGTCCGCCAGCACGCCGCCGCACATCAGGCCGATGAACATCCCCACGCCGTCGAGCGCCACCGCCACCCCGACTTGCAGGGTGGAGCCGGTCATCGACTGGATTTGAATCGGCACGCCCACCGCCAGCATGCCCAGCGAGAAGACGGACAGCATTCTGGCGACGAAAATCGCGCGAAAATGAGCGTTATTTTTCAGCAAACTGAAGTCAAGCAAGATGGAGGTTTTAGCCATAATATTCCGTCAAAATAAAGGTGATACCGCCCGTTCAGCAGGGGGCTGAATGGCGTCAACACGCGGTCTACGTCAATGTATTTACTCAGTAAGGCATGCTAACATAGCCGCGCGATAACATTAATGATAATCATACTCATCTTCACATATTAAGGAGCTGTTCGTTGGCGATGTCACTTCCTTCGCATCAGGCGCTTGTCGCCGCCAATCAGCCGCCCACCCGCTATTCTCAGCCCTTTCGGCGTCGCGCCGGTCTGCTTTTCTTCCTGCTGCTGCTGGCGCTGGTTGTCGTCGCCAGCCTGACTATCGGGGCCAAATCGATTTCTCCGGTCGTGGTCTGGCATAGTTTGACCGGCCAGCTTGATACGGCCGACAGCACGATCATTCTTAATGCGCGCCTGCCGCGCACGCTGGCGGGCCTCATTGTCGGTCTCGCGCTGGGCGGCGCGGGCGCCGTGATTCAGGCGCTGACGCGCAATCCCTTAGCCGATCCCGGCATCCTCGGCGTCAACGCGGGCGCCAGCTTCGCCATCGTCATCGGCATCACCTGCTTTGGCATTAACAGCATGACGGCCTGGCTGGGATTCGCCTGGATCGGCGTACTCATCACCAGCCTGGCGGTCTGGCTGATCGGTACGCTGAGCGGCGGCCGCATCAACCCGATTCGGCTAACGCTGGCGGGCGTGGCGCTCAGCGCGGTCCTGATGGGCCTGTCCTCGTCTATTTCGCTGCTCGATCCGCAGGCCTTCGATCAGATGCGTATCTGGGAAGCCGGAACATTGGATATCCGTTCGCTGCGTAACGTCGGCATCGTCGCGCCGACCATCCTGTTGGGGGCCGTGCTGGCGCTGTTCGCCGCCCGTTCGCTGAACGCGCTGAGCATGGGCGAGGACATCGCGATGGCGCTAGGCACCCGCGTCATGCTGATTCGCGTCATCGCCGTGCTGGCGATCATGCTGCTGTGCGGTTCGGCCACCGCGCTAGCGGGTCCGATTGGCTTTGTCGGCCTGATGATCCCGCATGTCGCCCGCTGGTGGGCGGGACCGGACCAGCGCTGGATCATGGTGTACTCGTTTCTGTTCGCCCCTATCCTGCTGCTCTGCGCCGATATCGCGGGCCGTCTGCTGGCGGCAGGCGAACTGCGCGTCTCCATTGTGACGGCCTTTGTCGGCGCGCCGGTTCTGATCTGGCTGGTTCGCCAGCGTAAAGCCTGAGGAAACAGAGATGGCAAGTAAAACACTCTCGCTTCGCGCGCCTGGCGGCATCGTCAGCGGGCGATTCGCCGGACGAACGCTGCTCGTCAACGGGCTGCTGCTGTTGCTGGGCCTGTTGCTGCTCACGGTGGCGATGGGACTGGGCACGCTGAAAATAGCGCCGCTCGACGTATGGCGGGCGCTGGCCGGTCACGCAGACGGCGGAATTCAGACCGTCGTGACCCAATGGCGAGCGCCCCGGGCCGTGATGGCGCTGCTGCTCGGCGCCAGTCTCGGCCTCAGCGGCGCCATTTTTCAATCCATTATTCGCAACCCGCTCGGCAGTCCGGATATCGTCGGTTTCAATACCGGCGCGTTCACCGGCGTGTTGCTGGCGGTCATGCTGTGGGAAGGCGACTATTACCAGATCGTCAGCGGCGCGGTCATGGGCGGTATCGCCGCCGCCGCGCTGGTGTATCTGCTGGCCTGGCGCAAAGGGATTAACGGCTTCCGGCTGATCATCGTCGGCATCGCCGTCAGCGCCGTGCTGTATGCCTTCAATACCTGGCTGGTGATTACCGGCTCGTTGGAACATGCCATCACCGCCACACTATGGGGAACCGGCACGCTTAACGGCATGACCTGGACTAAAGCGCAGCCCGCGCTGTGGCTCACGCCGCTCGCAACGCTGGCCGTTTTGCTGCTAGGCAAACGCCTTCAACTGCTGGAAATGGGCGACGATAGCGCCCGCGCCCTCGGCGTCAACGCGGAGGCCAGCCGCCTGTGGCTGATGCTGTTCGGCATCGTGCTGACCGCATTGGTTACCGCCACCGCAGGACCGATCTCGTTTATCGCCCTCGCCGCCCCGCAAATCGCCCGCCGAATGACCCGCGCCAGCGCTACGCCGCTAATCTCCGCCGCGTTGGTCGGCGCCACGCTATTACTGTCCGCGGATATGATCGCCCAGCATGCCTTCCGCCAGATTCAACTACCGGTCGGCGCGGTGACCGTCAGCATCGGCGGTATTTATTTGATCTGGTTGTTAATTCGCGAGTCGCGCCATTGACTGACGCCCGTCTCCGTATCTTCATCCGGAAAAAGACTCAACCTGTTGATGAGAGTGAGTGATTGATGACACCGTTTTTGCACGCTGCCCACCTGACGCTGGGATACGACCATAAAATTATTGCCGAAGATCTCAACGTGACGATCCCGGCACATCAGTTCAGCGTCATCGTCGGCCCCAACGCCTGCGGCAAATCGACCCTGCTGCGCGCCCTGTGCCGATTGCTGAAACCCCTCGCGGGCGAAGTCCTGCTGGAGGGAAAAAACATTCACGCCATCCCGACCAAAGCGCTCGCCCGCCAGATCGGACTCCTGCCCCAGCACGCTATCGTGCCGGACAACATCACCGTGGCCGATCTGGTCGCTCGCGGACGCTATCCGCATCAAAGCCTCCTGCGCCAGTGGAGCGAGGAGGATCAGGCGGCGGTCGAACAGGCAATGCAGGCCACCAACGTCAGCGAGCTGGCGGATCGCAGCGTGGACGAACTGTCCGGCGGTCAGCGACAGCGCGTCTGGATAGCGATGGTGCTGGCCCAGCAAACGCCGTTGCTGCTGCTGGATGAACCCACGACCTGGCTTGATATCGCGCATCAGATCGACCTGCTCGACCTGTTTCGCGAATTGAATCAGCAGCGCGGCCACACGTTGGTCGCCGTCCTGCACGACTTGAATCAGGCCTGCCGCTACGCAGACCATCTCATCGTGATGCAGTCGGGCCGCGTGATGGCGCAGGGCGCGCCCGCCGAGATCGTCACCGCCGATCTGGTGCGCGACGTCTTCGGCATGACCTGCGTGATTATCGATGACCCGGTGTCCCATACGCCGCTCATCGTGCCCTGCGGTCGCTATCACCCCGCGCCCGAAGGGCTTTGATCCGCTGACGTCTCGGGCGGCGCGGATCAACCGCCCCGCCCGACAGACTCACCGCGCTTTTAGCGCAGCCAGCGGCGTCAGCAGTCGATTCAGCTGCGGTCCGATCTGCTCCAGCGAGGCCGGCGACAGAATATCCGCATGCTCACAGGATTGGAGATAGGTCGTCAGACGACCGACATACGGCGCCCAGGTCGCCTGCACATCCATCTCCGGCGGCAGCGTGCCGGTCGCGACGAACAGCGTCGCCTCGCCATGATAACGCCGCGTCGACGCGGTGGATAATCGCTGCACCGCATCACGGTAGTTCGCCACGATATCGCGGAACATCGCGGCTTTTTCCGCACGCAGATGCGCGTCCGTTTCCTCTTCCGCCTCGGCCATAAACTCCGCCTGCTCTTGGGCGACCTCCTGCTGCGCCTGCTCCTCGCTCGGTCCGCGCCAATCCTGACCTTCGGGCGGATAGGTATCGAACAGGCCGAGGAACGCTACCGTCTCGCCCGCGGCTTCCAGACGCGCGGCGATGCCGTGCGCCAGCGTGCCGCCCAGCGAGTAACCCAACAGGTAATACGGCCCCTGCGGCTGCAGACGACGGATCGTCGCCAGGTGACGTTCGCACATCGCCTCGACCGAATCACAGGCGGCAATCACGCCGCCCGGTCGCGGCGACTGTAGTCCGACGATGGGGTAATCTCCCGCCAGATGCCGCAGCAGCCCGGCATACTGCCAGGCGTACCCGGACGCCGGGTGCAGGCAGAATAACGTCGGGCCATCGCCTGCGCGCAGCGGCAGCGTTTCATCCCCGCCGCTGTGACGCGATGCGGCACCCTCGTCCGCCAACAGCCGCGCAATCTGTTCCACGCTGCGCGCCGCCATGATCTGCCCGACCGTCAGCGAACGCGCCAGACGGCGGCGGATCTCGGCCGCCAGCCTCATCGCCAGCAGCGAGTGCCCCCCTAACGCGAAGAAGTCATCGTCCGCGTAGACCGTCGGCAGCGACAGCATCTCCGCGAACAACGCCGCCAGCAGGCGTTCGTACTCCGTCTCCGGCTCACGCCCCGCCTGCGCCTGTCCCGCCGGGGATGGCAGCGCCTTGCGGTCGAGTTTGCCGTTGGCGCTCAGCGGGAACTGCGACATCTCGACATAACTCACCGGCAGCATGTGGGCGGGCAGCCGCTCAGCCAACGCCTGATGCAGCGCCGTCGTGTCCAGCGCCGCGCCCTCCGGCGGGATCACCCAGGCCACCAACTGGCGGGCATCGGCCCCCGCCAGCGCGCCGTGGCGCTCGCCCAACTCGCGCGCGCAAACCACCGCCTGCGCCACGTCGGGCTGCGCCAACAGCGCCTGTTCGATCTCGCCCAGCTCGATACGTTGCCCGCGGATCTTCAACTGGTCGTCGCTGCGTCCCAGATAGTCCACCGCGCCGTCTTCGCGCCAGCGAGCGATATCGCCGGTGCGATACATGCGTTCGCCATCGGCGAACGGGTCAGCCACGAAGCGTCCGGCGGTCAGATCCGGTCGGCGTAAATAACCCTGTGCGAGCTGGATGCCGCACAGATACAGATCGCCCGCCACCCCCAACGGCACCGGTCGCAACGCGCTGTCCAAAATCCGCAGTTGAGTATTCCATACCGGCAGACCGATGGGCACGCCACCCGCCGTACATTCCGCTAACGCGTCGCCCGACGCGGGCTGGTAGGTCACATCCACCGCCGCTTCCGTCGGTCCATACAAGTTGTGGAGCGGTGCCGCTATTCGCGTCTGATAGCTTTCCGCCAGCTCCTGCGACAACGCTTCGCCGCTACAAAACACGCGTCGCAGGCTGGCGCATCCAACCACCGTCTGCGTTTCCAGCGCGCCGATCCAGGCCGCCAGCATCGACGGCACAAAGTGGAGCGTGGTCACGGCGTAATCGTTAATCAGCTGGGTCAGCGCGTCGGGGTCGCGATGCGCTTCCGGCGGCGCCATCACCAGCCGTGCGCCGACCATCAGCGGCCAGAAGAACTCCCACACCGACACGTCGAAACTACACGGCGTTTTCTGCAACACCACGTCGTCGTGAGTGAGTCGATAGGCGTCCTGCATCCACCACAGGCGGTTGACGATGGCCTGGTGGCTGACCACCACGCCTTTGGGTCGTCCGGTCGATCCAGAGGTATAGATCACATAGGCCGGGTGTTGCGGCGAGATCGCGACCGTTAAACCCCGAGGTTGGCGGCGCGCGTCTTCCAGCGCGTCGAACAGCAACGTATCGCCGAGTGGCGCGAAGCGTGATTTGAGCGCGGACTCCGTGATAACCAGCCGGGGCGCGGCATCGTCCACCATCAGCGCCAGCCGTTCGTCCGGATAGCCCGTATCCAGCGGCAGCCAGGCGGCGCCGACGGCGACGATAGCCTGCAGCGCCAACGACAGACGAACCGAACGCGGCAGCGCCACGGCGACGATATCGCCGGGGACGACACCCGAGTCAATCAGCCGTTCGGCCAACAGCGCGACCTGATGACGCATCTGTTGATAAGTCAACTGATGCTGAGCATCCGCTAACGCTGCGACGTGCGGCGTGCGCTCCGCCTGATGTTCCAACGCCTCGTGCAGCGTCATGGGCGGCACCGAGTGCGCCGTGTCATTCACCGTCGCCAGCAGCGCCCGCTCCTCCGGCAGCTGCAAGTTCCAGGCGCTCAGCGGCTGTTCCGGCTGATTGACCAGCTGCGTCAACAGCTGCATCAACCGTCGGCCCAAACGCTCCGGTTGCGGTACGCAGGGGCGGTACTCCATCAGCAGCCGCAGACGTTCACCCGGCAGCACCAGCAGCGTCAACGGATAGTGCGTGTAGCCGCGGTTGTTCAGGGCATCACAGCGAATGCCCGCCGAACCGCTGCCCAACGCGCCGCTGTCGGGGTAGTTTTCCACCACCAGCAGCGTATCGAATAACGTCCCGCGGCCCGCCAGCTGTTGAATGTCGCCCAGCCCCAGATCGTCATGTTCAATCAGCTGGATCTGCTGCGCTTGCAACGCGCCCAGCTGGCTCAGCAGCGAGCGCGACGGGTCGAATGTGACCCGGACCGGCAGCGTGTTGCTAAACAGTCCGACATGCTCGTCAATCCCGTCGATATGCCCGAAGCGGCCGGACACCGGCGCGCCGAAAATGACGTCGTTCGCGCAGCTATAGGCGCTAAGCAGCAGGCCCCACACGCCCTGCATCAGCGTATTGAGCGTCAGCCCGTGCTGGCGGCACAGCGTCAGCAGCCCGCGTTCCAGCTCAGGCTCCGGCAGCAGCGCCAGCTCACGCACCTCATCGTCATGCGGTCCGTCGCCAAACAGCAGCGTCGGTCGCGCATCGGTCAGCACGTCGCGCCACAGCGCGCGCGAGCGGTCGGCATCCCGCGCCGTCAATTGGCGCACGACCTCGCCATAACTGATGCGAGGTGGCGTCAACGCTGTATGTTCCAATACGTTGAAAAGATCGCGCAGCAGCACCGGCGTCGACCAGCCGTCGACAATCAGATGATGCGCGTTGAGAAACAGCGTGTGACGGCCGCCGTCGGCATGGCTGACCAGCAGCGCATGCAGTAGGGCTTGGGGCTGATGGAACAGATCCCGCGCCAGCGCCTCTTTTTCCAACGCCCGCAGCGCGGCAGTTTCCTGCTGCGGCGTCATCGGCGGCAGCGAGTGTAGGTCAAGCGGCCAATAGTTGACGTCGTTCTGCAACAGCGGGATCAGCTGGAGCGGTTGCTCAGCCTGTTCACTGTCGAACCGCGCAGCCAGCTGCGGATGGTGACGGACGACCGCCTCCAGCGCCTGACTGAGGCGGTCGGCGGTTAATGGCCCACGCAGCGATAGCCGGGTGAGGGAGTTATAACTGCCGGCGTCCGCCGCCGTCTGCGCGTGGAACAGCAGCCCTTTCTGCAACGGCAGCAGCGGTAAAACGGTCGCCAGCGGGCCATGCCGTTGACTGAGCTGCGCCAGCGTGTCATCCGTCACGCCCGCCAGACCGACGTCGGCGGCAACTAACGTATCTGCCGCTCGCTGCGGTTGTCTGAGTGCCGCCGTCAGCAAATCGTCCGCCGCCTGCGCCAGCGCCTGATGCAGCGCATCGATATCGTCGCGGTTAAACACGCCTTCAGCCCAACCCCAGTGGATCGCCAGCCTCGGCGCTCCCTGTCGCTCGTCAACGAAGAGGTTGATTTCCAGACCGTGACTCTGCGCCATCTGTCCTTCCTGCGCGACGGCAAAAGCATCGCGGAAACGGTGGTCGTTGCGCTGCGGCGCCCACTCACCCTCACCCGTCTCAAACCGGCCCAGATAGTTAAACAGAATGTCGGGGGCGCTCTGCGCTTCCCGCTCGGCGAGCGGATCTGCATTTATTTCGTCCAGATAGCGCAGTACGCCGTAGCCAATACCGCGATCCGGCACGGCCCGCAGCACGCGTTTCACGGCGCGCATCACCTGCCACGGCTGAGTCGCCTCGGCATCAGACCAGTCGATAAACAGGGGATATTCCGCCGTCAGCCAACCCACGGTGCGCGTCAGATCCACCCGGTCGTCGCGATCGCTGCGACCGTGCGACTCCAACGTCAAGCGCAAGCGGGAAACCGTAAACCGTCGGGCGCAGGCCAACGCCAGCGCGCACAGCAGCGTCTCTTCCACCGCGGCGTGGTAACAGCGCGGCAGCGTGGTCAGCAGCGCGTCGGTCTGCCCCGCGCTCAGCAGCAAACGCTGCTCTCCCTGACGACATTGGCGGTCCTGTTCCGCATCCAGCGGACGCCGTCCCAGACGGGGAACCTCCGGCGGCAGCATGGCGCGCCAGAACGGCAGTTCGTCGCGCCGCGCGGGAATATCCTCCCGCAGTCGTGCCGACCAGTCATGCAGCGAACACGCTTCCTCGGGCAACGCCGGAACCTCTCCCGCCAGCAAGGCGCTGGCGACCTGCCGCAGCTCAGGCAGCAGCACGCGCCAGGAAACGCCGTCGACCGCCAGATGATGGATGACCAGCACCAGTCCGCACGACTGCGCGTCTCCGCGCAGCAGCACGGCCTGCAGCATGATGCCTGCCGCCGGGTCAAGGCGGCCGACCGCCGCATCAAACGCCTGCTCGGCGGCCGCAGCGGCGTCGCCTTCCACGTCAAGCGTGTAACAAAGCGCCGATGCCGGTTGCCGCGGCGCTTCACCCACCACCAAGCGATCGTCGCGTGTCACCGCAGACAGCGCGGGATGGCAGGCGATCAGCGTCTCCAGCGCCCGCGCCGTCAGCGCGGCATCCAGCCCTTGCGGTACGCGGAGCCAGACGCCGTGCGCGAAGCAGCGGTTGATGCCGTGATGGCGCGCAAACCAGTGCAGGATCGGCAACCCGGTCACCGGCCCCCGTTGCGCGACACGCGGCAATGTCGACTGCGGCGTTAAGGGACTCATCGCTCGCGCCATCCCGGCGGGCGTGCGTTCCGAGAAAATGTCACGCGGGCGCAGTAGCCAACCCTGACGGCGCAACGCTGTCGCCAACCCCATTGCTGAGATGCTGTCGCCCCCGAGCGCAAAGAAGTCGTCGTCCGCGTTGACCGCATCCATGCGTAACAGCGTCGCGATGGCTTCGCAGATCAGCACTTCCTGTTCACCCTGCGCAGCGCGGCCCTGCCTAACGGCCGCCGCCTGCGGTGTCGGCAACGCCTGACGGTCGATCTTTCCGTTCACCGTGAGCGGCAGCTCGGCCATGACCATCAGCAGCGCGGGCACCATATAGTCCGGCAGCGTGACGCCTAACTGCGCCAACAAACGGGCGGAGAGATCCGGCTGCGCGCGCAGCGCCTCATCCGGCACCGAACAGTAGCCAATCAGCCGATGCGTCGCGCCCATGGGCTCGGCGATCACGACAGCAGTGCTCACTTCCGGCAATCCCGCCAGCGCGCTTTCGATTTCGCCCAGCTCCACGCGAAAACCGCGCACTTTAATCTGATGATCGACACGTCCGATAAACGCCAGCTGGCCGTCGGGACGCCAGCGCAGCACGTCTCCGGTACGGTACATCACCTCGCCTGCCGCAAAGGGGTTGGCGACAAAGCGAGCCGCCGTCAGATCCGGGCGGCGCAGGTAGCCGCGCGCGATGCCCGGCCCTGAAATATACAGCTCGCCGGGAACGCCGACCGGCACCGGCTGCAAACGGGCATCCAGCAGCCAGACGCGCGTATTGGCGACCGGCTGGCCGATGACAGGCTGGTCCGCCGCCTGCACGCTGGCCCCCAGCGTATCGATGGTGTACTCCGACGGGCCGTAATAGTTATGGATTTCGATGGCGTTTTGGCGTTGCATCAGCTGCCACAGGCGCGGCGTGGCCGCCTCGCCGCCGATCATGATGAAGGCGGGCTGATGCTGTTCCGCCTCCAGCAGACCGGCGTCGATCAGTTGAGAAAAGAACGACGGCGTGATGTCCAGCAAATCCACCGGCACCTGATTCATCTGCTGCACCAGCCCCCACGCGTCTCGACGTAAGTCTTCATCGAAAATATAGAGCTCGCTGCCCATCAACATGCAAAACAGCGGCTCCCAGGAGGAGTCGAACGAGAAAGAAGCGGTATGACCGGCGCGCAGCCGTCTGCCGTGACGCGCCTGAAAACGCGTCATTGCCGGACCAAACAGGAAATGCTGGTGGGACAGTAACAGGTTCAGCAGACCGCGATGCGTGCTCATGACGCCTTTCGGACGCCCGGTCGACCCCGAGGTATAAATGATGTAAGCCAGATGATCGCCGCTCAGCGGCTGTGGACGATCGCGCTCGCCGATAGGTGCCGATGAGGCCCTCTGGCATTCCGCCCGCAGCGCGTCATCGTCCAGACACAGGGTGTCCGGCAAATTCGGCATCTGCTCAAGCCGGTCACGCCAGGTCAGCAGCAACACTGGCCGGGCATCGTCGCACATCAGCGTCAGTCGCTCGCGCGGGTAGTCCAGATCCAACGGCAGATACGCCGCGCCGCTGGCCAACACCGCCAGAATCGCCACCACGCTGTCCGCCGAGCGAGGCACGGCAATGGCGACGACGTCATCCGCCCCCACCCCGCGCGCTATCAGAACGCGCGCCAGCTGCATGACCCGCGCGGACAGCGTCGCGTAATCAACCTGTTCGCGCTCGCTGGCGACCGCGACCGCATCCGGCTGCCGAATCGCCTGACGCACCAGCAGGTCGATGACCGAGGTAACGTCATCCGGCATCGCGAGCTGCGGCCCCCGGCTCCAGCCGTCAATGAGCTGCTGCTCTTCGAGGCTCAGCAACGACAGATCGCCGATCCGCCGAGCGGGCTGTTCCGCCAGCTGCGTCAACAGGTGTTGTAGCCGGTCGCCGTGCGCGGTCAGCGTCTGGCGGTCGTAACGGGCGGGATTCGCCAACAATCCCAGCTGTAGGCGCTCGCCGTCCATACCGATTTCGAACTCAAGATCGTCCACCGGCCCCATCGCCAGCACGTGGGTGATGGCGGGCGTGCCGTCCAGCAGCAGTCCCGCGTTGTACACCTTGTAGTTGAAGACCGGTCCGTACAACCCGGCCTGATCGCCGACCCGTCCCAGATCGCGCCGCAGTTGTTCGGCTTCATAGCGTTGATGGCGGCGGACGGTTTTGATCTCCGCCAGCAACACACGGGTGACGTCCGTCAGCGTCATATCGGCAGAGAGCGTGAGCTGTAGCGGTAGGACGTTGACGACCGGCCCGACGGCGGACAGCGCCGCCGACCCCATGCGGCGCATAAACGGGAAGCCGATCGACAGCCGCGGCTCGCCGCCCATGCGAAACAGATAGACGGCCAGCGCAGCCATCGCGATTTCCGCCGGTTGAGCCTGACCCAGTTCGGTATTGGCGGCTAGCGCGGCAAACGGCGCTGCCGGGAATGAGAGCTGATGATGCCAGGTCCGCACCGTCTCTGAGTGATCGAGGCCCTCTTCGGTGGACAAAGAGATTGGCGTCGGCAGATCGGCGGCATGCTGACGCCAGAATTCGGCGTCGCGTTCGCAGGCGGGAGAAGACTGCCAGGTCAGATACTCGTCTACCACCTCGCTGAAGGGGGTGAACGGCGTGGGGGCCGCCGCTTTTCCGGCCCGCCGCGCGTTGTAAATCTCGACGATGCGACGAGTGAGCGCGTCAAAACTGAAACCATCCAGCAGCAGATGGTGAAAACGCTGATACCACAGCCAGCGCGCCGGTTCTGCCGATACGCGCATCACACACTGCCGGTACAGCGGCGATTCGCCATCGGCGGGCAGTGCGTTCGCCAAATCCGCCTGCATCAGCGCATAGGCCGCGTTTTCGGCGTCCGGCTGCTGGCTCAGATCCCGCCACTCGACCGCCAGCACGTCGCTCGGCGTCACACGGGTCGGCACTCGCTGCCGAGGCTCTCCGTCCTCGTTCAAGGTAAAACGGGCATGGACAGTATCCGCTTCAGCTAGCCCCTGCCTGATCGCCATGTCCAGATCGTCGCGATCCAGCGGACCATTGAGTTCGATGGCATGCGCCACGGTAAAGACGTTTCTCCGGCTGGCGATGCTGTCCGCCATCCAGATCCCCGGCTGAGCCGCGACGAGCGGCAGTTCCAGATAGTTCGCCTGTAGTTCAGGCGCGACGAGAGTGTCTGACACGATGTGACTTCCTTTGCGTTGGCATGGAGAAAACAGAGTGAGGCGCCGCGACGACGCCGATGCGCGGTGTGGTTAGCAGTCAGCCTGCCGCAGGCTAGCGGGACGCATATCCTGCCACTGAGTTTCAATCCAGTTCAGGCAGGCCGAGCGGTCGCCCGGTCCGTATACGGTGTCCCATCCGGCGGGGACGGCGGCAAACGAGGGCCAGAGGCTGTACTGCGCCTGCGCGTTGATCAGCACCAGAAACACGAGGCTGTCATCATCAAACGGGTTGGGTTGTTCCTGACTCATACTTATTCCCTTTTTCCATGTGGTTGGGGCATGCATGCCCCCTCAGTCATCTCCGCCATCAGCCAGCGGCAGCCGTCAATCAAGCCGCCGCGCCAGCACAGCGCATCGTGGCCGCCTGCGTACACCCGGAACTGAACCCGGTGCCCTGCCTCGGTCAGTACCTGATGCATCTGCTGATTGACGAATTCAATGTCCGCTTCGCGGCTGCCCGCTTCCTGAAATACCTTCAGCGGACGGTCTGTGCGCCCCTGTTGGCGGACCTGCTCGCCCAGCCAGCCCCCCTGATGGGCGCAAGGTTCGCCTTTCGTGATAAAGGACAGGTCGGGCCACCAGAAAGAGCCGGATTGCGTCAGCACCCGACCAAAACGCTGCGGGATAAACAGGCCGGCATACAGCGCAGCCAGTCCGCCGTAGCTCTGACCCGCCACCAGCGTGCGCTCGCGGTCATGGCTGAAGGGCGTGTGCCGGGCGGCTAACGGCAGCAGTTCCTCCTGCACCGCTGCCCAAAATTCGGCGTTGCAGGGCAGTTCGTCGCCGCGTGTTGCCGGGTCGATCGCGTCGATCAACAGCCAGACGGCAGGCGGCAACCCGCCGCCTTGGGTTTCTTCGTCCAGCGCGGAAAAGAGCGGAAATTGCTCCGCCCAGCGCTGGCCGTCGAGCACAATCGCCAGCGGACGCTGCTCCGGCGCGTCGCCGCCTCCCGTGGTGTAAAGCCAGATGCATCGGGCGTTGCCCAGCCTGTCGCTGCGCCACGTGAAGGTATGCAGCCGCCGCGCGTCCGGCACCGCCCCCTGCCCCCGGTCAACGCGCCGCCACGCCGCCTGCGAGGGCGCACCCGGCATATGAGCGGACGACTCCGGCTGGCCGCCCCAGGTCTGGTGGGGAGCATGCGCATTCAGCGGATCGGCGATGGCATGGACCGCGAGCGAACACCACCACTCGCGCTGCTGCTGGCGTCGAACCTGTTCGTCCTCACTAAAGGTGGGCGGCAGATCGGCGGCAGAGATAGGCAGCAGGCAGTAGCTGCCGCGCCACGCCTTCTCCACCAAAACAGACCAATGCCAGACATCGGTTCCGGCCAGACGCCGTAGGCTTTGCGGCGAGCAGCTGTGGTGGTCGGTGACGCCGTTGATATCCGCATAGACTCGCAGGGTCGCAGACCGCGCCTCCGACCCTGCGGGATCGCGCCACAGAAACGTCGCCCTCACCTGCTCCACTCCTGCACTTTCCACCAGTGGCGTACCGAGATGAGCGACCCGTCGCCACCAGGCTTCCGTCCCCGTATCCGGCGCCGCCAAGAGTGTTGCCGCATAGCCGGACGGCAGTGGATCAAACATAAAACCTCCAGGTTTCGCCCACGAACAATTACTTAAGATTAATTACTTAAATCTTACCGTCTGCGGATTACATCACAGAAATAGACATAAAAACGAATAATATTGAGAATCATTTACAGTTGCAATAACATGTGTGCCGAACTTACGTTAAGACAGGGATTAATGTGAGCTAAGACCACTAAAAACAAGAGGTTTATCAACTTCCCGCCGGAGTCATGGTTAACCATTACGGTGGGTCGTTGACGCAATGCTTACGGAATTCTTCTTTCAGATGTTTTGCGACAGGATTTTCAAAGGGATAAATCATGTTTAAAACCAAAATAAAACCATTAGCACAGCTTATTACTCTTTGTACTAACAGCCGCAGAGCCCCTCTGGTGCTGGCTTCGACGCTCTTGCTCCCTCCATTGACGCAGGCGGTGGAAACGCCCTCCTCGGCCGATAAAAACGACACCATTGTCGTGACGGCAACGCCGGGAGAAAGCGTCACGGCGCCGCTGCGCGGCATCGTCGCCAAGGCCAGCGCATCCGGCACCAAGACGGAGACGCCGTTGGTCAAAACGCCGCAGACGATTTCCGTCGTGACCCGCGACCAGATGGACCAGCAGGCCGTGGGCTCCGTGGCTGACGCGCTGAACTACACCAGCGGCGTCGTCACCAACTACCGCGGCTCCTCTAACCGTAACGACGAAGTGATCGCCCGCGGATTTCGCTACGCGCCGAAATTCCTGGATGGCCTGAGCTTCGGTCTGAGCGGTCAGGGTTCCTCGCTCGGCAAACTCGATCCGTGGCTGCTTGAACGCGTCGAGCTGGTGCACGGCCCGGCGTCCGTGCTGTATGGACAGGTGAATCCCGGCGGCCTGATCAGCATGACCAGCAAACGTCCGACGGCGGAAGAGATCCGCAAGATTCAGTTCAGCGCGGGCAATCAGCATCTGGGCGAAGCGGCGTTCGACTTCGGCGGCGCGCTGAACGACGACAAGACATTGCTTTACCGCCTGAACGGCATCGGCAGCACCCAGCACGAATTCGTTAAAGACTCCAAGCAGGAGCGCATCGCCGTCGCGCCAGCCCTCACCTGGCTGCCGAATCCCGATACCAGCTTTACGCTGCTGACGGCCTATCAGAACGATCCGGAAGCAGGCTTCCGTAACTTCCTGCCTGCCTACGGCACGGCGTTCGAAACAGTGTCCGGCTATATCCCTTACGACCTGAACGTCAGCGATCCTCATTATCACGAATCGAAACGCGAACTGGGGTCGCTCGGTTATATCTTCGACCACTCGTTCAACGACACGATCTCGTTCCAGCAGAACTTCCGCTACTCCAAACTGAAAGAGAAGTACAAGTATCTGGTGTACACCGTCGGCGGAACGACGACGGATACCACGATCTCCCGCCGTCAGCAGAAGGAGTACACCAATACCGACGAACTGGGACTGGATAACCAGCTGAAGGCCAAATTTGCGACCGGCGACGTCGCGCATACCCTGATCGGCGGTCTGGACTACAAGTGGCAGAAACAGGATTACAACTACTGGCGCAACGGCGGCGATCAATACGATTTCGACTGGGCTAACCCGGCCTACGGCGGTTCGTGGCTGGTCAGCGACAGCGAACTGAGTCTGATGACCAGTACGGTGAAAAAGCTCGATCAGGTGGGGGTCTATCTGCAAGACCAGATGGAGTGGGAGCGCTGGAATCTGCTGCTGTCCGGGCGTAACGACTGGAGCGAAGTGCGCACGACGGACCGCGCCGAGTCCACCACCACTCAGCAGAACGACAACAAGTTCACCGGCCGCGCGGCGCTGCTCTATGCCTTCGATAACGGTATTTCCCCTTACATCAGCTACAGCACCTCCTTCGAGCCGAACCTGAGCAGCGGCGCGCCGGGTAGCGATCCGTTCAAGCCGACCACCGGCGAGCAGTCCGAAGTCGGGGTGAAATATCAGATGCCCGGCGGCAATACGTTACTGACGCTGTCGCTGTTCGACATCACTCAGAAGAACATCACCTCCTACAACAGCATCACCGGGTACAACGAGCAGATCGGCAAGGTGAAATCGAAGGGGGTGGAAGCGGAAGCGCATACCCAACTGACCCCGGAAATCAGCCTGATGGGCGCGTACACCTTTACCGATGCGGAAACCCGCGAGAGCAATACCGCGTCGCAGGTAGGCAAGTCGCCCGCGTCGATTCCACGCCACACCGCGTCCGCCTGGGGAACTTACCGCTTCCTGGATAACGCGCTGAAAGGTCTGACGCTGGGCACCGGCGTACGCTACGTCGGCACCAGCTATGGCGACAACGCCGAAAGCTTCAAAGTGCCTCACTACACCCTGTTCGATGCCATGGCGCGTTACGAACTGGGCGAAGCCGCCGCCAGCCTGAAAGGCGCGGCCGTGCAGCTTAATGTCAACAATCTGGCTGACAAACACTTCGTCGCGTCATGCAGCAATACGTCCGCCTGCTTCTACGGCTCGGGACGCAGCATCGTCGCCACGGTGAGTTACAGCTGGTAACGACGATGGCCATGCACCATCGCCGATAGCACGCTGGCGGACGGCATCACGCGTCCGCCCATTTTTGCTTTATTGCTTTGAAAACCCATCGCGAGGGACGTTATTGGCGCAGCCAGTTCGCACTGGCTTCCGCATGCGCCGCGCAGTCGATACGGCGAAAAACGCGTCCCGGCGAAAGGAGTCGAAAAAATGGACATGGGATTACCACAGCATAATCCCGACGAAAGACGCCCCGGGCGTGCTTTCGTTTTTGTGAATCAACCATAAGGAACGGACAGTGTCTACGCTATCTGCCAAGTCTTGCGCGTCGGATATCGGCGACCTACGCCGAGACGACATGCTATTCCTGTCGCCAGCCGCCAGCCTGCATGCCCGCGGCTGTTACGCCACGTTAACCCACCCGGCCGATGACGGCGACGACCTGAAGGGCGCTTTCCAGCATCAGGTACGCCAGCTGTTTGAGCAGGCGCAGAGCGACGGTCTCGACAATCCGCTGCTGGTCGGCGCGATCCCCTTCGACAAACGCCAGCCGGTCAACCTGCAAATTCCCACGTCGTACCGCTGGATTAAGCGTGAGACGTTGCTGGAACGCCCAATGGCGGACGCCTTTCCCCGTATTCTCCGTCAGCAACAAATTCCGGAGCGGGAGACGTTCATGCGGATGGTCAGCGCCGGTATCGATGCCACAAAACGTGGCGAACTGAATAAGATCGTGCTTTCGCGCCTGCTGGATATCGAAACCGAGCAGCCGCTGGATACGCTCTCGCTGCTATTGCAGTTGAATCAGCAAAATCCGTGGAGCTACAACTTCCACCTGCCGCTGGCGCAGGGCTGTCTGGTGGGGGCCAGCCCAGAGCTGCTGCTACGTAAACAGGGAATGACGATCGCCTCACAGCCGCTGGCAGGCTCCAGCCGCCGCAGCACCGACGCAGGCGAAGATCACCGGCTACAGCAGGCGCTGCAAAATTCCGTCAAAGACCGCTATGAACATCAGTTGGTGATTGAAGAGATGCAGCGCACGCTGCTGCCGCGTTGCCGCTCGTTGACGCTGCCCCCAGAGCCGACGCTCATCAGCACGCCGGTACTCTGGCATCTGGCCACCCACTTGCAGGCAGAGGTGATCGACCCGCGAGAAAACGCGCTGTCGATGGCCTGTCTGTTGCACCCCACCCCCGCGCTGTGCGGAACGCCGTTCCAACCGGCGCTGGACCGCATCAACCAGTTGGAACCGTTCGATCGCCAGCGTTTCGGCGGCATCGTCGGCTGGTGCGACGCACAGGGCAACGGCGAATGGGCGGTGACCATCCGCTGCGGCGAAGTGCAGGACAATCGGGTGCGGCTGTTTGCAGGCGCAGGCATTGTGCCGGACTCTCAACCGCAGTCCGAGTGGCTGGAAACCGGCGTCAAACTCAGCACCATGCTGCGCGCTTTCGGGCTACAGCAAGACAGGGAGTGCGCCGCATGATCATCGAATTCAACCGCTGGCCGCCGGCGCTCGAACAACGCTACCGAGCCTGTGGTTACTGGACCGATGCGCCGCTGGACGACATTCTGACCCGCCACAAAGACAGCGACGCCGTCGCCGTGATCTGCGGTGAACGCCAGTTCAGCTATCGCCAGCTGGACCGGCTGGCGTCCCGGCTTTCGGCCGCCTTGCGTCAACGCGGCATGCGCTGCGGCAATACCGCGCTGGTGCAACTGGGAAACATCGCCGAATTTTACATCGTCTATTTCGCGCTGCTGCGCGCCGGGATCGTCCCCGTCAACGCGCTGCCCAGCCACCAACGCAGCGAACTTAACTCCTATGCCGACCAGATTGAGCCGAAGCTGTTGATTGCGGATCGGCGTCATCCCCTCTTCTCCGATGACCGTTTCGTGGGACAACTGCGTGAGCGCTGCCCCTCGCTGCAACAGGTCATCTTGCTGGGCGATGAGGGCGATAACGGCCTGTCCGCGCTGATGAATCATGACATCGACATCCCCGCGCCGACGCCAACGCCGCCGGATCAGGTCGCCTTCTTCCAGCTTTCGGGCGGCAGCACCGGTACGCCGAAACTGATCCCCCGCACCCATAACGACTATTACTACAGCGTGCGCGCCAGCGTGGACATCTGCGGCTTCACCGCCGCAACCCGCTACCTGTGTGCGCTGCCGGCAGCGCATAACTATTCGCTCAGCTCGCCGGGGGCGCTGGGCGCATTCTACGCAGGCGGCTGCGTCATCCTCGCCGCCGATCCCAGCGCCAGCGGTTGCTTTCCATTGATCCATCGACATCAGGCCACCGTCGCCGCGCTGGTACCGCCCGCCGTGATCCTATGGCTTGAGGCCGCCTCCGCGCCCGGGGAACGCAACGCGCTGAGCAGCCTGCAACTCTTGCAGGTCGGCGGCGCGAGACTGAGCGAGTCGCTGGCGCGGCGTATCCCGGCAGAATTGGGCTGCCCGTTGCAGCAGGTGTTCGGCATGGCCGAGGGACTGGTGAACTACACGCGACTGGACGATGACGACGCGCGCCGCTACGCCACGCAGGGATGTCCCATCAGCCCCGACGACGAGGTCTGGGTCGCCGACGCCGACGGCAATCCGCTACCGCCCGGTCAGGCGGGAAAACTGATGACGCGCGGCCCCTATACCTTTCGCGGTTATTACCGCAGCCCCGAGCAAAATCGTCAGGCCTTCGACGCACAGGGTTTCTATTGCTCAGGCGATCGCATTATCCAGCACGCCGACGGCTATCTGCAGGTCGTCGGCCGGGAGAATGACCTGATCAACCGCGGCGGAGAAAAAATCGCCGCCGAGGAGATCGAAAACCTGCTGCTGCGTCATCCCAAGGTCATCAACGCCGCGCTCGTCGCCGTGCCGGATGAGCTGATGGGCGAAAAAAGCTGCGCTTTCGTCGTGACCCGTCAGACGATCAAGCCCGTCGAGCTTCGCCGCCATCTGCGCGAACAGGGCATTGCCGATTACAAATTGCCCGACCGGGTGGCAACGCTGTCCTCCCTCCCGGAAACCCCGGTCGGAAAAGTGGATAAAAAACGTCTGCGCCAGATGGCGCAGCAGCGCTTCGCCCCTTCTCAGCAGGAGAATGATTCATGAGTATCCCCAAACTGAACGCCTATCCGCTCCCCACCGCCGAGCAACTGCCCGCCAACAAGGTCAGCTGGACGCTGGATCCTCAGCGGGCGGCGCTGCTGATCCACGATATGCAGCAGTATTTTCTGAACTTTTGGGGCGAAGACAGCCCTCTGACCGCCCGAGTGGTACAAAACATCGCGCGGCTGAAGCAGGTCTGTCGCCAGCAAGGCATCCCGGTGTTTTACACAGCTCAGCCCCAACAGCAGAGCGACAGCGATCGCGCGCTGCTCAACGACATGTGGGGACCGGGCATCAACCAGCATCCTGAACAACAAAAAATCATCCCTGAGCTAACGCCGGAAACCGGCGATACGGTGTTGGTGAAATGGCGCTATAGCGCGTTTGTGCGTTCCGATCTGGAACAGCAGATGAAGAAAGCGGGCCGCGACCAGCTGATCATCTGCGGCGTCTATGCCCACATCGGCTGCCTCACGACCGCCACCGATGCGTTCATGCGCGACATCCAGCCGTTCATGGCGGCCGATGCGCTGGCCGACTTTTCGCAGGAAGAGCACATGATGGCGCTGCGCTACGCCGCCGGACGCAGTGGACGCGTCGCCACCGTCAGCCAGCTGCTGACCGAGATCGCGACGGCCACCGGATACAGCCGGGAACAGCTGCGCGCGGAGCTGCTGCCGCTGCTGGATGAAGACAGTGACGATTTGGAAGACGATGAGAACCTGCTGGATTATGGGTTGGATTCCGTACGCATTATGTCGCTGGTCGCGCGCTGGCGTCAGGCGGGCTACGATCTGGACTTTGTCGCGCTGGTCAAAAACCCCACCATTGCGCACTGGCTACGCCTGCTGACCGAACCGCAGCGGGAGGAAGCATGAGTCTGGAGGCGGAATTTCGCGGTAAGCAGGTTTGGGTGACCGGCGCCGGGCGCGGCATCGGCTATGTCACTGCCTGCCGTTTCGCACAGGCGGGCGCTGACGTCACGGGTTTCGACGTCGCATTCGATGAGGCCGACGCGCCGTTCCTGCGGCGCACATTGGACATCAGCGATGCCGCCGCCGTCGCCGACAGCTGCGGCGAACTGCTGGCGCATACGCCGCAGCTGGATGTATTGGTGAACGGCGCGGGTATCCTGCGCATGGGCGCGACGGAAACGCTCAGCCAGCAAGACTGGCTTGACTGCATCGGCGTCAATGCGGGCGGCGCTTTCAATCTGTTTCAGGCCACGCTGCCGCAGTTCCAGCGCCAGCGCTCCGGAGCCATTGTGTCCATCGGCTCCAACGCCGCGCACGTGCCGCGCGTCGGTATGGCGGCCTATTGCGCGTCAAAAGCGGCCCTGCGCAGCCTGTGCCTGACGGTCGGGCTGGAACTGGCGCCCTACGGCGTGCGTTGCAACCTGATTTCCCCCGGCTCGACGGATACCCCAATGCAGCGCAGTCTGTGGCACGCGCCGAATGCCGAACAGCGCACCATCGAGGGATTCCCGGAACAGTACAAGCTTGGGATACCGCTGGGTAAGATCGCCCGGCCTGAAGAGATCGCCGACGCTGTGCTATTTATGGCTTCGTCGAAAGCGGGCCACATCACGCTGCAGGATATCGTCATCGACGGCGGCGCGACGCTTGGCGCCTAAGTCCCCGAGGACGGTCGTCGCGATAGCGGCGGTCGTCCTCTGCAACAGGAAGGAAGCAACCTCATGATCTGGACGCGAGACGTCACGCTGGCGCAGCTCAATCAGATGACGGAACGGAACCTGCTGGCGCACCTGGGCATGGTTTTCACCCGGTTGGGAGAACACGATCTCGAGGCCACGATGCCCGTGGACGATCGTACGCGTCAACCGTTCGGACTGCTGCATGGCGGTGCCTCGGTCGCGCTGGCGGAGTCGTTGGGATCGATGGCGGGCTATCTGTGCAGTCAGCAAGGGGAATGCGTGGTCGGGGTAGAGATTAACGCCAGCCACCTGCGTCCGGTCAGTCAGGGCGAGGTGCGCGGCGTTTGCCAGCCGCTGCATCTGGGGCGGAAAAATCAGGTCTGGCAAATCGAGGTCTTTACGCCGCAGGATAAGCTGTGCTGCATCGCACGGCTCTCTACGGCGGTGTTGGGGACGTAGTTCAGGCTTCGAGTGGAATGAGGCTCTCTGCAAAATCCGCCAGCCGTTGCAGGCCGTATTCCCAGGTTCCGAAGCCGGATTCAGCATTGATATGGCCGCCCTCGCCCACATCGACCAGCTCGCAGCCCCAGGCTGCCGACCAGTGCTTGGCGCGCTCATAGGTCATCAGCGGATCGTTGTGCGTGGCGAAAGCCAGCGCGGGGACGTTAAGCCGTTCGGCGCGAATACGCTCTTCAATCTCAAAACGCATTGGCTCCGCCGGCGCAACCAACATCACGCCCGCAATCCCCTCCATGGCTTCCTGCACCACGTAGCACGAGGCCAACGCGCCGAAACTGTGCCCGATCAGCAGCGCCGGTTGCTCGCACTCCGCCAGCTCGCGGCGGATCGCCAACGCCCAGCGATCGAGGTCGGCCGGAAACCACTCTTTCTGGCTGACGCGGCGCCAAAACGGAAAACGCTGATGCCAATAGCTTTGCCAGTGTTCGTCGCCACTGTCACGTAATCCCGGCACCAGCACCATCTTTATACGCTGGTCGATTTCCGCCAGCCGCAGGTCCAACTCTGTCGTCTGCATCAGACTGCTTTCTCCCTGTTCGTTGACTGCCTGAATGGAGCGACATCGGCGCAGGGCAAGCCCTGCGCCCCCATATTGACGCGCTGTCGTTGCCCGGCGCGCGAGGAAGGCTCCACATTTTACAAATTGATAACAATATAGCTTAAGTTAACAGCCTAGCACGGTGATTTGCATTTGTATCGGGGTTCTCTGCATCAAATTTTGCGCTCCGTCACAGGGCATTGCGCGATCTGACGGAGGCTAATGTGCAGCCATTTCACCCGACGCCGAGGGCGATAACCGGATAAATTCCAGCTCGCGCGGCTGGGCGATGCGCCGATAATCCTGCGTGTTCAGTATCAGCGAACGTTCCAGAGATCCTGCGTTGAACGCCAGTTCATCAAAACGGGAAAACAGGAGCGGATCGGCCACCAGCAGCAGATCGGGATGGAAGCTGAACGGCGGGATCGCGCCGAATACGCAGCGCGTCAATATCTCCACTTCCGCCGGACTGGCCAGCGAAGCGCGCGTTCCGCCAAGTCCCTGAGCCAGTCGCTGCAAATCCGCCTGACAATCGGCGGGCAGTACCGCCAGAACATGCTGGCGTAAACCGTTACCCTTCACGTGGCATACCAGCGCTTTAGCGCCCTGCCCCAACGCCGTCCCCCGCTGAGCGGCGACCTCTTCCGAGCGCCCGGCGCTGGCGTGTTCGACCACCCGATAGCGCGCCTGTCCTTGATCGAGCTGTGCGCATAATTGCGAAAAAATAGAAGGAGTTTGCATCGGTTTTCCTATATCCGTTATCTCGTCGACCCGCACACAGAATAAACGCGTCGATGACCAAGTGGCAAAGATCCGTGCGATCGCACTCGATTTCCGCATTCTGCCGGGGATACCTCTTGAATTCCTCCCCATACCCAGCGTAGATTGGGCGCCGGTAAAATGCGGCCCCAGAGCCGTGCCGTCATCTCCGACCAGAGAGCGTTTCGACCTGACTCATCAGGCGACCGTTTCTCTGCATAATGGATAAGTCATGCGCATCATAGCGATACAATCATCATAACGATGCAATCATCATCGCGACACGGTGGTTGCTGGAGAGAATAATCAGTGAAGTACTTCTTTATTGCGGTTTCGTTTATTTTGGTTCTATGGATTGGAACATTTATGATGATGGTGAACTGATTCGGCCACGTGATCGAATCCCACTGTCTCTACCGGGTAAAACACCTCCCTTGCAGCACCCTCGATAGGCTGATGGATCGTCCCTTGGCCTGATAAGGACCCGCCCCACTTTGGGGCCGACGTCCCCCTTATCCTAGCGCGTTCAAAACCAGACCAATCGCACCAGCCAGCGCCAGCCAAGGGCCGAAGGCCAGTGGGGCCTGTAAACTACCGCCACGGATCAATCGCCATAACAGCGTCAGCATCAGTCCCGCCAGCGAAGCGATCAACACCAGATTCGGCAAGACGGCCCATCCCAGCCATGCCCCCAACGCCGCCAGCAGTTTGAAGTCTCCGTAACCGAGCGCTTCTTTGCCGGAAAACCAGCGAAACGCCCAGTAGATCAGCCACAAAGACACATATCCCGCTACCGCGCCTACCACCGCCTGTGAGAGCGGCACGAACGTCCCGTCAACATTGAACAGCAGACCCACCCACAATAGCGGCAGCGTCAGCACATCCGGCAACAGGCGGGTATGGATATCCACCAGAGCTAACGTCAGCAGGACGCTGAAAAGCACCAGACCGCCCAACAGCGCTTCTCCGGGCGGCCACAGCAGACCCGCTAGCAGGAACAGGAGACCACTCATCAGCTCCGTCAGCGGATAACGCCAGGAAATCGGCCGATCGCAGCAGTGCGAACGTCCGCGCAGCCACAGCCAGCTCAGCAGCGGTATGTTATCTCTGACGCGCAGCCGCTGACGACAGCGCGGACAGGAAGACGGCGGCCAGCAGAGATCGTAACGCTCGCCAGACCTCGGCTCGTCCATGCCCAGAGTTCGGCAGGCTTCTTGCCGCCAGCGTCGCGCCAGCATGAGGGGCAAGCGATGGATCACCACATTCAAAAAACTACCGACAATGAGACCCAGCAGCACCAGCGCCGCCAGCCATACCAGCGGAAATGTCCCGGCAAACGCAGCCAACTCCATGAGCATGATTCCTTTTTTCTGGGAAAGGGAGCGTTAAGGCAACCGCTCCAGCGACAGCTTGTTGATGGCGACAATGCCCGAGTGGTCTGTCTGCGCGGCCACTTCCAGCTCCTGCGTCACAACGCCGTTTTTCTGTTCCAACTCCGCGAGCCAGCGCATCAGGGTGGCGAAATCGCAGGGGGACAGCGTCAGCATGATGCGTTCATCCTGTGGTTGCAGCCGCTGAATGGTAATCCCGCTGTGGGCGGCGCTCTGGGGGATCAGCTCCGTCAGATTGATATCCCGCCCTTCGACTTCGCGAGGCTGCGAGCCAGGCGGCGGCAGTCTGGATTCCTGCTGGCGCATCCATGTCACCGCCTGTCGTTCACGCTCGGCGGCCTGACGCCAACGCAGCCCCTGCTGATGCCAAGGCTGCCAAAGCAGACTGTAAATCAGCCAGACCAACACCAGTCCGGCGGCTATCCCCAATAACAGGCGCTCTCGCGGCTGCATCCCCAGCCAGCGCTGCTGCAATAACATCAAATTCATAGCTTGCTCCTTAGCACCAATTGACCTTCCGTGTGATCCTGCTGTTGCTTCATTTCTCCCGGCGGGATGTCGTAGTAGGCGGATGCCTGCTGACGAAACTGTTCCATTTGGACAAATGAGGCCGCGCGTAGCTGCAACCGCAGCTCGCCCCGCCGACGATCGTAACCCAGCGTCATCAATTGCAATCCATCATGCTGAGCCACCAGCTGTTGCAAACGCCCCACATGCGCCGCCAGCGACGCCGCCGGGTTGCCGCTTCCTGCGGCCCGGAGGTGCTGCTGCATTTGCGCGCGCGGATTAACGACGTGTTCATCGTCAGGGAATAGCGCCCGGTAGACCCGGACGCTTTCTTCCTGCCAGACAGTAGCCTGCCGATAAAGCTGATAGTGATCCCACAGGCTGCTGCCCGTCAGCGCCAACAGGTAGAGCGCGGCGGCGGCAATCACGCCGCGCCAGGGGGCGACGGCCTCACGCCACGGCTCGCCGACGGCGAAATCGCCCTGACGAAGATCCATGCCCGGCGTGACGGGGGCATTCGCCGCCAGTGTCATTAGCGATGTCTCCGGCAACGCCCGCCAGTTTTGCACGCCTGTCGGTAGGGGACTGTAGCTATGAATGGCGGGGCAAACGTCGGCGCTCTCCAGCAGCGTGCGATACCACTCTTCTTCCGCCGCCATCCCCGCGCCAACCGCCGTTCTGAACAGCCACGTCCGTTGGTGAAACACGGCGCTCCAGCCCTCTTCCGCCAACGGCAACGCCAATACGTCCGGCAGAATAACGTGGATAGGGACGCCTATGGACTGGCTCTGCGCCACCCAGCGCGCCATCAGCGTTTTTTGCATCACCGCCACCGTGAAGCGATCTGCCTGCCGGGCGACCACCGCGAAATGCAGCTGTTCGATATCCGACGCCAATTGCTCTTCCAGCATAAATGGAATGGCCTGCCGCCAATGGCGCTGCGTGCGGCGCGGCAGCGTGACGGTGTGAAACGCCATCTCTGTGGCGGGCGTCAGGACGCGAACGGAACTTGCCGGATAGCGCGTCAGTTCAGCCTGCAATTCTTCCCACGTCCCGACGCCCTCCGTCAAAAGGTGAAAAGGCGAAGAGGAGGCGATCAACCACTCGACCTGTTGGTTATCCTCTGCGCCGAGGCGCAGGGTCAGGTCTCGGATCTCGCCCGCTGGCGTCATGTTACTCATCGGTCCATCGTCCTGTATCCCCCGTACTGCCGTTGTATGACATCGATGCGCCGCTTATGGCGATGAAACAGACTGCGCTGATACAACGCGCCCGCGTCTCCCTGAATGCGGACGTCGCCGAAAAACCAGTCGCTTTTGACCGCCAACGCCTGCCGGATATTGCTTTTGCCGGATTCCGGCAACTGCGGCAGCCCTACAAAGGCATCGACATTCTGCCAGCCTTTAGCCGGACGCAGCGCCACTACGCGCGCGGCCTCCTCCGGGCTAAATTTGCCCATCAGCATGGCGGATAACAGCGGCGCCTGTTGTTGCGTCAATGTGTTGATATTGATCGAGAACGTATCCACCGGCAGTACGCACACGTAGGGCAACAATCGGCGGTAGAGGTCCGAATCCACCCCGTTGATCGCCCGCAGCTCCGACACGTCCGCCATCGGCTGATTCGCCGGCTGATAACGCGAGTAGGCGTCGTCTTCGGCCCCGTTCGCTCGCGGCTCGTGGTCTTCGTCCAGCCAGTCGCGAACGGCGGCGGTGACCGCATCGGCCCGCTCGCCTTTCTCGCCTAAAACCACCATTAACTGCCTGAAGACCTGCGCGGCATAAGGCGTCTTTTCAGAAGCCTTAGCCGTCGAAATCGGGCCTGTCGCGAGGGTGTTTTTAGGGCGCGGTTGCAAGGCATTTAAATTTAGGCAGGTCGAGCCATCATAAATCTGGCCGACCATTTCCCGACCGTCGTCCAGTATCTGTCTGTCGACGCGCGACCACGGCTGCCCGATGAAGGTGATTTTCGGCGAGTCTTGCCCATCACGCAGGAGCACGCTGCCCATCAACGCCTCCGCGCCCAGCGCGGTCCACCGAGCCTGCGTTCGGGTCAACAGGCTATCGGTGCGCTGATACGCCGTACCGGTATGCTCCGCCACCGAAGTCGCCACAATAACCATCAGCGCCAGCATCAGCAGCACGACCAACAACGCCATTCCCCGTTGTCGTTTCACTGGCTGTCCTCCGCTGCGCTGTCGCCGGAGGAGGACGAAGCCTCGTCGGAATCGCTCTCGTCAGACTGACCACTCCCGATCTCTTCCAGCTCCTGGTCGTTCTCTTTCGCCTCCGGATCTTCTTGCTGCGGCAGCAGGAACAGGCGTGTGATATCCCCGTAGTCGCGCAGATTGACCGTGACGGAAATTCCTTCCGGCAGCCGATCGGGATCGTCCCAATGATCCTGCCAACCGCCCTCGGAGAAGAAGCTCAGCGTAAAACCGTTGACCTGTGTCAGCAGCGGGCGGATCGCCATCTCCTGCTTCGGTAAGGGCTGTGGAGCGTCGAAAAACAGACGCTCCAGCGTGCCATGGCGCAGACGATACCCGACTCGCTGTAGCTCGGAACGGGGCAGAATACCGAGTGGATTAAGCCAGCCGCTGCGCACGAAGCTGGCGGCGCCGTCTTCGCTTTCCATGCCATAACGCTGGGCGAATAACCCAGGTTCGGCGGCTTCGCTGCGTCGCGGCGTGATTTGGGTGAAATCGCGCTCCATCAGCGTAAAAGTGCGCTGTAACTCGTCGAGTCGGGCGCTTTTACGCGTCGACAGTTCGTCCTGACGCATTACCCCATTTAGCACAGAGGAAACGCTGAGACTCAGGGCGGCAAAGACCACCAGCGCCAGCATCATCTCCAGCAGCGTGAACCCGCGCGAGGCGTTAATTCGCATCACCGTCGTCCTCTCCCGCCTGCGGTATATCGCTGCGTAATATCGCCGCTGGCGTGACGTCATGGCTGCCGTGACGCACCTCAACCTCCACCGCGCGTACGTTGTCATTGCCGCTATCGATGCCCCGATAACGCCAATACCACGTCGATTCCGCGAACATCACGCTGCCGTCGGTCCATGAGGTCGACGGCCACTGTTTTTCCAGCCGCAGCGCCGTCAGCTGATTTTCAGCGATCCAAACGGCGAAGGTTTTCTCTTCCAACCGCCCTAACGTGCTGGCCTGCTGCGCGGTGGTCCTCAATATCGCGAGTCCCGCCAGTGCGAACACCACTAGCGCGACCAGCACTTCCAGCAGCGTCATGCCCCGTTGCTTCATCGCGCGTTGCCCTCTGGGGACGCGCTGAGGATCGCCCCGTTGGGGTCGACCTCCAGCCAGGCGCTGTCCTTCTCGCTTTGCTGAAATTCGAGGCGGAATGGCGTGATTTCGCCTCCCGGCAGGATCAGCAGGGTTGGGGTCGCCTGTGTTGAGGTTACGCCCGGATCAACTTCGCCGTCCTTCCACTGCGCGGTAAAAGCCAGCCGAATATCGGCAGGCAGCGTGATGAGCGAAGAGTCAGAGCGCCACTGATAGGCTTCCGGCACGGAGGCGTCCGTCGGCTCCAGCACCGCCAGCTGCCAGCTGCGCGGCGCGATATAGAACCCCAGTACGCGATCGTTCTGCTGGCTGTCGGCCACCGCGCGCTCCAGCTGCGCCCGAAAGCGCGCCATCTGCCACTGCGCATCCCTCGGTTTTTGCTGCGGAAACGCCATCATCACCAGCGTGGCCGAGACGCCGGCCAACAGCACAACCAGCATCATTTCCAGCAGAGTGAAACCGCGCTGACGCATCACGGATTCTCGCTATGCGCCCCGTTGCCGATATTCCAGTTGCCGATATCGTCTTCACTGTCCGGCATACCGTCCGGACCGTAGGAGAAGACGTCGATGCGGCCGTGGTTACCGGGGCTAAGAAGCTGATAGTCCGCGCCCCAAGGGTCTTGCGGCAGACGACGAATATAACCATCCTGCGCGTAGTTGCGAGGTTCTGGCTGCGTGTTCGGCTTTTTCACCAGCGCTGACAGGCCTTGCTCCGTGGTGGGATAGCGGCTGTTGTCCAGTTTGTACATATCAAGCGCACTCTCCAGCGCCACGATATCGCTGACGGCTTTCTGTCGATCGGCCTTTTCTTTGTTGCCCATCAGATTAGGCACCACCAGGCTGGCCAGTACGCCGAGAATAACGATCACCACCATGATTTCTAACAGGGTAAAGCCCCGCTGACGTTGTTCCATTTTGTTGTTTCCTTTGACGTTATTCGAAATTACATACTCATGAGAGTGTTCAATTGCAGAATCGGCTGGAGAATGGCCAGCACGATGAAAAGCACAACCCCCGCCATCGTGACGACCAGTAGCGGTTCAAAAAGGCCCAGCGCCAACGTGACCTGAGCGCTGAATTCGCGATCCTGATTGTCCGCCGCGCGCGCCAGCATGGCGTCGAGATCGCCGCTGCGTTCGCCGCTGGCGATCATGTGCCGCATCATGGGGGGAAACAGCGATGTCTGTTGTAAGGCCTGATGCAGGCTGACGCCTTCGCGCACCGCTTCCGTCGCCTGCATGAGCCGTTGGCGGGCATCGTCATTGCTCAGCACGTCGCCGCTGATGCGCATTGCCTGTAACAGCGGCACGGCGCTGGCGTTGAGGATGCTGAGCGTGCGGGCATAGCGCGCGGTATTGAGCCCGCGCAATACGCGCCCGATTACCGGCAGCCGCAGGAGAAATCGATGGAAAGACAGCCGATATTTGTCCTGCCGCAGCAGCCAGCGGCCAACCAGCATCACCAGCGCCAACAGCAGCAGCATCCACGGTCCGCCGAGACGTACCCCATCGCTGATCCCCATCAGTAGCCGCGTGGAAAAAGGCAGCGCCTGTTTCATATGGACGAACTGGTCCACGACTTTAGGCACCACGGCGGAGAGCAAGATGCACACCACCGCGATGGCGACCAGCGTCAGGACGCAGGGATAGATCATCGCCTGTTGAATACGACTGCGCATCTGCTGGCGCTGCTCGGTGTAGTCCGCCAGCCGATTGAGGACGATATCCAGATGGCCGGAGGCTTCGCCCGCCGCGACCATCGCGCAGTACAACCGTTCGAAGCTGCCGGGAAAGCTGCCAAGCGCCTCCGCCAGCGAATGTCCTTCGACGACTTTGGCCCGCACGGCCGCCATCAGCGTACGCAGGCCGGCTTTTTCGCTCTGCTCCGCCACCGCGGCCAGCGCTTCTTCCAGCGGCAGCGCAGCGGCGACCAGCGTCGCCAGCTGTCGCGTCAACAGGGCCATATCGCTGGCCCCGATGCGTTGAGATCGCCATAACGTTATGAACCCGGCGTCGCGAGCATGGCCCCCGTCGCGCTGTGGTTCCAGCGTCAGCGCCACCAGGCCTTTCTCTCGCAACAGCTGTCGGGCCTGACGCGCCGAGTCAGCCTCCTGAACACCGCGGCTGCGTTTTCCCTGCGCGTTCAGCGCCTGATAGTGAAACAGCGCCATCTCATTCCGCCCTTGTCACACGCACCACCTCATCCCAGGTGGTGTTGCCCGCGATGACCTGCTGCAAGCCGCTCTGCCGCAGCGATCCCCAGCGTTCGCCGAGCCGTTGAGCAATTTGCTGCTCACCTTCCCGCTGGTGAATGGCCGTTCGAATATCGTCGTCGATCGGCAGCAGTTCGTGGATCGAGGTACGCCCGCGATAGCCCGTTTCATTGCAGGCTGGACAGCCCCCGGCGCGATACAGCCGGGTGCCGGGCGCGACGCCCATCAGCGTCGCCTGTTCCGCGCTAACCGAGTAGGGCTGGCGGCAGTCCTGACACAGGGTGCGCACCAACCGCTGCGCCAACACGCCAAGCAGGGAGGTCGATAACAGAAACGGCTCCACGCCCATGTCCGTCAGGCGGGAAAGCGCGCCGAGCGCGCTGTTGGTATGCAGCGTCGACAGGACCAGATGCCCGGTCAGCGAGGCTTGTACGGCGATCTGCGCCGTCTCGCCATCGCGGATCTCCCCCACCAGCACGACGTCCGGGTCCTGACGAAGGATGGCGCGCAGCCCGCGCGCGAACGTCATGCCGACCTTGGTGTTTACCTGCGTCTGGGCAATGCCATCCAGCTCATACTCGATAGGATCTTCCACCGTCATGATGTTGCGTTCGGTGGCGTTGAGGCGACTCAGCGCCGCATACAACGTGGTGCTTTTGCCCGAGCCGGTCGGCCCGGTGACCAGAATGATGCCGTGCGGCCGGTGGATCAGTTCGTCTATCTCACGCTGATGCGCGGCGCTCATGCCCAACGCGGCCAGATCCAGCCTCACGCTGTCTTTGTCCAGCAAGCGCAGCACCACGCGTTCACCGTAGTTGGAGGGCAACGTTGAAACACGCACGTCGATGGCGCGACCGCCGATACGCAGTACCATGCGCCCATCCTGAGGCACGCGTTTTTCAGCGATATCCAGCTTCGCCATGACTTTGATGCGGGAGACCAACAGAGGGGCCAGCTGACGCGGAGGACGCAGGATTTCCCGCAGCACGCCGTCAATCCGGAAGCGGATCAGCAGGTTACGCTCGTAGGTTTCGATATGGATGTCGGAAGCTTTATACTTGATCGCCTCCGTCAGCATGGCGTTGATCAGACGGATGATCGGGGCGTCGTCGTCCGCATCCAGCAGATCGTCGCTGTCCGGCAGCTCTTCGGCCAGCGTGTAGAAGTCGATATCGTTGCCGATGTCTTCCATCAGCTGCTGTGCGGCGGCCGAGTCACGCTGGTAGTGCTGCACCAACGCCCGCTCAAATTCCGCTTCGCTGAGGCGACTCACACTTAACGAAACGCCCGCCACGCGTCGGGCTTCTAAAAAAGCGTCGGGCTGCGTTTCGGCCACGCAGAAGACCTGTGCCACTGCCTGACCGCCACCTTCCTGCAACAGCAGTATTTTATGGCTGCGGGCATAGGCGAACGGCAGGACCGGATGAAGTCCTGGCGCCGCCACGTCCCGCACGCTCATCGCCCCTCCCGAGCATAGAACGACGAGATGGCCGCCTGCACCTGACGGAATACCATTGTGTCGCCGCCCGCAGGCAGATGTAGCGTGTCGTTATCCAGCACCGCGCCGCTGGCGCGCGTGGCGCCACGCTGTTGCTGCTGTTCATCGTTGAAGGCGCGATATTTGTTTATCGTCGCCGTCTGATACTGCATGCCGTCACGAATAATGGTCGGACGCAGAAACAGCATCAGGTTACGCTTGGTCACCTGACGGCTTTTGGAGCGGAACAAATTGCCGATCACCGGGATGTCCCCCAGGAACGGCACCTTGCTGTCCGTTTCCAGTGTGGTCTTGTCGAGCAGACCGCCGACCACCACGGTTTCGCCGCTTCCGACCAGCACGGCGTTGTTGACGGTACGGGTGTTGAATGTTGCGCCCAGACTGCTGGTGCTGCTCGACGAGGAATCCGCCACGCTGGACACCTCCTGCGCGATCTGCAGCAGCACAGAGTCCCCTTCGTTGATCTGCGGTTTGACCTTCAGCTTGATGCCGACGGTCTTACGCTCCACGGTGGTAAAAATGTTGTCCGCCGAGGTGGTTTGAGAGCCTGACAGTACCGGCACTTCCTGACCGACGTTGAAGGTGGCTTCCATGTTATCCAGCGTGACGATGCTGGGCGTCGCCAGCACGTCGTTTTTCGAGTTGCTGGACAACGCCGTCAGCAGCATCGACCAGTTGCCCTGATAAAACCCGGCGGCAATCCCGCTGAAGCTGCTGAGCACGCTGGAATAACTACTGGTCAGCGTGCCGTCGGCGCGATACTGATCGGAGCCGACCATCGCCGTTGAAATCGGCATCCCCGTACTGGTGAACTGCGTCATGCCCGCCCGTTTATTGGCCCACTGGATGCCAAGATTCAATCCGTCCGCATCCTGCACTTCGGCGATGATCGCCTCCACCAGCACCTGAGGACGACGGATATCCAGCTGATCGATGACCTGTTCCAAATCGCTCATGATGTCGGGCGGCGCGGTGATAATCAGCGCGTTGGTCTGATCGTGCGCGCGGATGGTGACCTCTTTCCCCTGAATCATGATGGTCTTGCCGCCGGAGCTGCCGCTAGAGCTGAACGCCGAGCCAAAACCGAGGCTACTACTGCCGTTAGACGAAGCGCTGTCCTCGCTATTGGAGGAGGACGACGACGACGAGGATGAACTGCCGCTGTTCTGGGTACTGTGCGACGTGCTGGGCGTGCTTGAACTATTACGGCTGCCGCTGGTGCCGCTTCCCGCCAGCACTTCCAGCAGCTCCACCGCCTTGGCGTATTTAAGGTAGATGACCTTGGTGCCGCCCTGCACGACCTGCTTGCGGTCGAGCTGGCGAATCATCTGTACCGCGCGCTGACGCGACTTTTCTTCGCCGCTGACGATGACCGAATTGGTCCGGCTATCCGCGACCACATTCGCCAACACGCTGCTCGGCAACGCGTTTTTCTCATCGGTTTTATTGAGGTTGTTCACCAGCTTGACCATATCGTCCGCCGAGGCGAAGTTGAGCGGAACCGTGGTCATATCCCGACCGCCGATTTTCTCCACCCGAGCGACGATCTCAAGCATGTGCTTCACCACCGCCGCGCGGCCCGTCATCAGCAGCGTATTGGACGGTTCGTAATGCACCACGCTCCCTGCCCCGGCGCTATCGTTCAGTTGACGTAACAGCGGTGCGAGGTCGCGCGCGGCGACATTATTCAGCGCGACAACCCGCGTCACAATTTCATCGCCGTGGCCCGGTTGCTCATCGCTGGCCAGCGGGATGGCGGCGGTTTTCGCATCTTTGGCCCGCACGACTTTCAGTACCCCGTTGTCCTGCGCAACGACGGAAAAACCATAGACGTCCAGCACGCTCAGAAAGAACTGGTAATACTGCTGTTCGTTCATCATGTCGTAGCTGCGGACGGTAATGGTGCCGCGCACGCTGGGGTCGATAATGACGGTTTTATTGAGGTTTTTACTGACGGTGTTGATGAATTCCTGAATGTCGGTGCCTTTAAAACTGGCCGAGAATTCAGCGCTCCAGCACCAGCACGACGCCAACAGCAGCGAACCGATTGCCGCTCGTTCCCATCGTTTGATCACTCCTTTGCTCAGCACGTTACTCTTCGCCCCCAATTTCCATGTAGATATCTTGTTGTTGCCCTTCCCGTTCGACGGTCAGGGTGAATGTATGAATTTCCGGTATCCGCTCCATGGCGGTTTTCGCCTGCGCTTCATCGCGCAGATCCAGCCCGTTCAGGGCGATAATTACATCGCGATCCTGCAACCCGACCCGGTAAAAGACGTCGGGATGCCGACCCGGCGAGATACGGTATCCGCTCAATTTGTTGTCATTGATCAGCGGCGAGAGCTCAAGGTAGTCGCTAATCGGCGATGAGGGCCGCGGCTGGAGCTGCTGCAAAGCGGCCGTGTCGGTCTGGGTCTCTTCACCGCCGGGCTGTTCGTACAACCTGAGAACCTCGTGACGCCCCTGATAGAGCAGAACCACGCTGTCGGCGTGGATCGCCACCAGTTTGGCGTCGTCGTAGGGCAGAGATTCGTTAGGGCTACAGCTAAACTGTTGGTTATCTTTGCTGAAGATAGCGATGGAATGCGCGGCGTCCTGACTGAGCAATACGCCCGTCAGCGCCAGATGCAGGGAAGACAGCGGTAGCGCATCGGGGCGTTCGGCGTCCAGATCGGGAGCATCGGCTTTTTCGGGCGCAACGCCAAATAGAGAGAAGTCGGTCGGGAGCGCGGAAGAGGAAGGTGGCGGAAGTGTCGCCGATCGCGCGACGACAGGCTGCGGGGCCGGATCACGGTGTTGAAACAACGACGCCATCTGCAAAACGGTCAACAGCAGAAACAGCGCCAGCAGGCCCCGCCTGAGCGTCCGTGGCGTTAACGATGGCAATTTTACTTTATCCATGAGAAACATTATCCCTATGCCCTGGCAACGATGCCCTGCCCATCCATCAAAGCCATTTCGGCCCTGTCGTCACCCCTCAGGCTATCCATTCCCCCGAGAAAAAAACGGGTATATGATGCCACGGACGGCCGAATTAAGGAACGCCCCTCTTAGCGTCCCCCCTCGCGATATCAGTGTATTCACGTCAAAATGCGAACCTTCGCGCAAATCTGGCGTTCGGCACACCCAAAGCGGGTCAGAATGGAATCAATTGAATGATATTTAAGGAAAAAATGTGGACGGCGCACCGGAAGTAACCCCATCGCATCCGATTTCGCGGGGCTATGTCATTCCCGGCTATCTGCTAGGCCTTTACGCCCTGCTGCTGTTCGCTCTGGGATGGCTAGGACATCAGCGCTGGCAGGAGTTTCGGCAGGTAGCCTACCCGCCCTCTCACAGCGTCGTGACGCCCCCCCAACACGCGGCAACATTGCCTGCCAGCACCGCTGCCACACCGTCTGCCTCTTCCGCCGATAACGGCAAGCTCCCCGCTTTTACCTACAGTGCGCACGTGTTTACGTCGGAACCTGAGCGGCGCAGCATCACGCTAAACAACCAACGTTATCACGAAGGCGAGAGCCCATTTAGCGGCGTGGTGATCGAGCAGATACAGCAAGATGTCACCGTATTCAGCGTGAACGGCGACCCTTTTATTCTCGATGCGTTGGAGGATTGGCCGGGTGGAAAACCAGAATCTTCTGAGCAAAAATCGTCGTTACCTTAACCGCGAATCGCGCTGAGGAACGGAGAAACGGACAAATTAAACGCAGAACACTGCTGATCTTTCGGCGTCCCGTCTTTCAATAAGCCTTCATACAGGGTGTCGCTCAACGGCGGGAGCATTTGAAATCCGCTGACATCCCACCCCTTCTTTTCCCCCTGACGCAGCGCGCCGCGCATCAGCGTATTGTCATCCGGCAAGTCGCTGCGATTGCACTGTGTACGCAGATATTTTCCGGCCGCCACCAACGACGCAAGCTGATTGATTTGCTCATCCTGGGTGGCTCTCGCGTTTGCAGAGCGGGATGAGGAAGACGACTGGCAACCGGCCATAATCAGGCAGCAGAAGGTAAAACCGATGATGTGAAGCGAAGAGAAACGCATGACTTGATTCGTCCTTTTGATGAAACATCCGTGGGGAAAGCCGAACTCTCGTCGTCTGGCGATAAGGTGAACGACGAAAGCCCGGCTTTTCCGATGAGGCTAAATGCTAGGCGCTATGACCGTGTTTTTTTTGCGACGCAGGCAGAATACCATCCGCGCGGAACATGGACTTGATGCCCCTGACCGCCTGACGAATACGATCCTGATTCTCGATGAGCGCGAAACGAACGTGGGTGTCGCCGTAGTCGCCGAAACCAATTCCCGGCGATACGCACACTTTGGCTTCCGCCAGCAGTCGTTTAGCAAATTCCAGCGAGCCTAAGTGCGCGTATGCATCCGGGATTTTCGCCCACACGTACATCGACGCTTTCGGTTCGTCGACCATCCAGCCCGCTTCATGAAGCCCGCGCACCAGCACGTTACGGCGCTGACGATACTGCTCCGCGATATCGCGCACGCACTGTTGATCGCCTTCCAACGCCGCAATCGCGGCAACCTGCAGCGGCGTAAAGGTACCGTAATCGTGATAGCTTTTAATTCTGGCTAGCGCATTGACCAGCTCAGGATTGCCCACCATAAAGCCGATCCGCCATCCAGCCATGTTATAGCTTTTAGACAGGGTAAAAAACTCTACCGCGATATCCTTGGCGCCGGGCACCTGCATGATGGAAGGCGCCTGCCAGCCGTCGTAAACGATATCGGCATAGGCCAGATCGTGTACCACCAGTACGTCATATTGCTTCGCCAGCGCGACGACTCGCTCAAAGAAGTCCAGTTCGACGCACTGTGCCGTCGGGTTGGAAGGGAACCCCAGAATCATCATCTTGGGTTTAGGAATACTTTCGCGGATAGCGCGTTCCAGCTCGTTGAAGAAGTCAACGCCGTCCACCAGCGGCACCGAGCGAACCTGCGCGCCGGCGATCACCGCGCCGTAAATATGAATGGGATAGCTGGGGTTCGGCACCAATACCGTGTCGCCGTGATCCAATGTCGCCAGCATCAGGTGCGCCAGCCCCTCTTTGGAGCCGATGGTGACGATAGCTTCGCTGTCCGGGTCGATATCGACCTGATAGCGATCGGCGTACCAGCGTGAGATCGCTCTGCGCAGACGCGGAATGCCGCGGGACGTCGAATAGCCATGCGTATCTTCACGCTGGGCGACCGTACAGAGCTTTTCAACGATATGCGGCGGCGTGGGGCCATCCGGGTTGCCCATACTGAAATCGATGATGTCTTCGCCGCGACGACGCGCAGCCATTTTCAATTCAGCGGTGATGTTGAAGACATAAGGGGGAAGACGATCGATGCGCGAAAAACGGCGCGGGGAGTTGCTATCAGCCATAGATACCTCGTAGTCACGTAAGCGCCCGGACCGTCCGAGCGACGTATCGACCCGCGAACGGGTCAGCTTTCAAGCTATCCCAGATTCCAGGCGCTGTCGATAAGCTCGGCGTAAAAATTTAACGCCTTACTCACCCATATGCGAAACGACGTATGACGGAGCTCTCGTCCTCGCATGGAACAAGCCGGGCAGACTCGCCGCGTCATTTTAGCGGTATTTATTTCCGAAGCATTTTTAGAAAGGCATTAAAATAAAGCGCTCGCAGCGACTTGAAAAACTGACGTCCAACCGACCGAATGGGAGGCCATATTGCATTATTTTGGGGCCCCGTTATAAATCATTCTCACCAAAAGAGAGCAAACGGACATAAAAATATAAAATCATTAAAAATCAATAAACTAAAAAATAAATAATAAAAATACCGCCTGATTTTTTTATTAAAAAAACGACAATTCCAAATATAAAAAATTATCGATATTAAACTTCAAAACAGGAATATATATTGAAATTTAAAACCATGAAAACGCTGATTATGTAGATATAAAAACTGAATGACCACCCACATTGACAACAATATATCTATCGTTATTATCGAGGAAACGGACACACCTTCTCGCCCTTAAAAAGCCTGACGCATTATTAATGAGTTACACCTAAATTTAATTCGAGGATGCATGATGGATATCAAAAAGCCTTATTTGTTATTTCTGGGTGATGCGCACGATCAGCTGGCCGCCAAAGTGGCCATCGGCATCAAGCAATGGCATCCCGAATATTGTGTAGGTCAATATCGCATGGAAGGCTGTCACGCAGACTGCCAACTGCCGGATATGGATATCGCGACGGCCCGCGCCGCCGGAGCACAAACGCTGGTGATTGGCGTCGCCAACCGGGGCGGGATTATTTCTGACGCGTGGATAACCGTATTAAGCGAAGCGCTGGAAAGCGGCATGGATCTGGCCGCCGGGCTGCACAACCGTCTTGCCGACGTGCCCGAACTCAGCGCGCTGGCGGCCAAATTGGGACGTCAACTCTTCGATGTTCGCCATCCAACCCAAACCTTTCCTGTCGCCAATGGTCGCAAACGTACCGGCAAACGACTGCTTCCGGTCGGCACCGACTGCTCCTGCGGCAAGATGTATACCGCCTTGGCGATTGAAAAAGAGCTGCTTGCGCGCGGTGAGAAGGCGACCTTTCGAGCGACCGGGCAGACCGGTATTCTGATTAGCGGCTCAGGCGTCAGCATCGACGCCGTGGTGTCCGACTTTACCGCCGGTGCCGTCGAAGTGCTCGCCCCGGCCAATGACGCGGACCATTGGGATGTGATCGAAGGTCAAGGATCGCTGTTTCATCCGTCCTTTGCGGGCGTAACCACCGGCATCATCCACGGCGCTCAGCCAGATGCGCTGGTGCTGTGTCATGAACCGACGCGTAAGACCATGCGCGGCGTCGACTATCCGATCCCCGATCTCGCCGCCTGCATGGCGCTGAACCTCTCCATGGCGCATCTGACCAATCCCAATGCGCGCTTCGTCGGTATCTCCGTCAATACGTCGGCGCTCGATGAAGCCGCGGCGCAAAAATTTCTTTCCGAGACGGAACGCAAGTTCGGCCTGCCGGTGGTCGATCCCTTCCGTCAGGGCGTTGGACGCATCGTTGACCAGTTGGCAGACCTATGACAACACTTCACGTTTCCCATGAAAGCTGGCCGCTGCAAGGCACCTTCACCATATCGCGCGGCAGCAAAACGCAGGCTGATGTCGTCGTCGTCGCGCTGAGCGCAGGCGGTGCGACAGGCTATGGCGAGTGCGTTCCCTATGCGCGTTATGGTGAGTCCATTGATAGCGTGATCGCGCAGATCCGATCGCTGGAAGACGATCTCCGCAACGGGCTGGATCGCATGGCACTCCAACAGCGTCTACCCTCGGGCGCGGCGCGTAACGCCGTCGACTGCGCCTTTTGGGATTTGGAATGTAAACAGTCCGGACAGCGAATTTGGCAGAGGCTGCCGCTATCGGCGCCCGAGGTGCTCGAAACCGCCTACACCTTGTCGTTAGATACGCCAGATAACATGCGTAAAGCCGCACAGCGGCAGTCAACAAGACCCTTGCTGAAGCTCAAGCTGGCGGACCAAGACGACTTGGCGAGAGTAGCCGCCGTGCGTGAAGGCGCACCCGCTGCGCGCCTGATTGTTGACGCCAACGAGGGCTGGAACGCCGAACTGTATCTGAAACTGGTGCCCGAGCTGGCGGCGCTGGGCGTAACGATGATTGAGCAGCCACTCCCCGCCGGGCAAGACAGCGAACTTGAGGTGTTGCCGCATCCCATTCCCATCTGCGCCGACGAGTCGTGCCATGACTGCGATTCGCTGACCGCCATCGCGGGCTATTACGACATGATTAATATCAAGCTGGATAAAACAGGCGGTCTGACCGAGGCCATACGCCTGCGCGACGAAGCCAAAAAAGCAGGCTTGCAGATTATGGTCGGCTGTATGGTCGGTACGTCGCTGTCGATGGCACCGGCTACTTTTGTGGCGCAAGGCGCTCAGGTGGTCGATCTGGACGGCCCCCTGTTGTTACAACGGGATCGAGATCATGGTCTGCAATATGATGGCAGCCTCATCGCACCACCTACCGCGGCACTATGGGGCTAACGCATATGCTGCGCTAAATGACGAGTTAGAGGAGTGTTGTAATGCAACGTCTTGTTTATGTTGACGGCCGCTATGTGCAGGAGCAGGAAGCGTCTGTTTCCGTGTTCGACCGCGGTTTTCTGTTCGCGGATGCCGTCTATGAAGTGACCGCCGTAGTCAACGGCAAACTGGCCGAGTTCGATGGTCATATGACCCGGCTCCAGCGCTCTTGTCGAGAGCTATCGCTGACGCTGCCGGTCAGCGTTGAAGAGCTCAAAAATATTCATCAGGCGTTAATCGAAAAAAACCAGATGCAGGAAGGCGCTATCTACCTGCAATTGACGCGCGGTAACGCGGGAGATCGTGATTTTCACTTTCCCGGCGCCGACGTGAAATCGACGCTGGTTCTCTTTACTCAGGCTCGACCGGTGTTGGAAAACCCGGTAGCAGAGCGCGGGCTAAGAGTGGTGACCTGCCCGGATATTCGTTGGCATCGCCGCGACATCAAAACCGTAAGTCTGCTGGCGGCCTGTCTCGCGAAAGAATTTGCCCATGCGCACAACGCCGAAGATGCCTTTATGGTGGAGAATGGCTTTGTGACGGAAGGGAGTTCTTGCAACTGCTATATCGTGCTGCACGATAATACGGTGGTGACCCGCCCTCTCAGCAACGACATCCTGCACGGCATCACCCGCAAGGCTATCTTGCAGTTGGCGGAGCAGGATGGCATCCAGTTGGAAGAAAGACTTTTCACGCCGGAAGAAGCCTATCACGCTAAAGAGGTGTTTATCAGCTCCGCCACCACCTTCGTTCTGCCGGTGGTCACGCTTGATGACCGCACCATTGGCGACGGCAAACCAGGCCCGATTACACGTCGTCTGCGTGACATCTATATCGACATGGTTAAGCAGCAAACACGCTAAACGCAGAGCGTTTGAGATAGCCTCTCGAAGCCGACAGAGACACGACATATGACCCTATGACGTAGCGTCTGTCGGCTTACCCTTTCCAAACTGTCTGTCATGACCTACCGCCATCCAGTTGGAAAGCTGTTACATCAACACATCAGCACATCAGCACATCAGCACATCAGCACATCAGCACATCAGCACATCAGCACATCAGCACATCAGCACATCAGCACATCAGCACATCAGCACATCAGCACATCAGCACATCAGCACATCAGCACATCAGCACACTGCCTCCTGTTTAGGGGAAGCCCGCCAGCTTTTTTTCATTTCATCGACACATCCAACCGCACGTATCTGTGCCCCCTTCCTTAACGGATCCTTAGCCCGCAAGTCCCTTTAGGTTCGCGGCACATCATCGCCCAGAAGAGGCGGGACGACGGTTGATGTATTCTGCGCATTCTCCAGCACCATGCGTTGAGGCACCGCCAGCGGAATGCTTGCAGCACGCAGCCGTTTGATTATTTCGAATAGCAGGTCGCTTTTCACACTCGCCACCAGACGAGGACTGTTGACGTACCCTGTCACGCTGAGCACCATGCCGTTTGCGCTTAATTGACTGAATGTGACGGAAGGCGCGGGACTCGTCAAAATCCCTTCGTGCTCGGTATAGGAGTCCAACAGAATCGTCCGGGCCTCATCGGGGTCGGTGTCCAGCGGGAAAGACAACGCCAGCGTCGCGACGCCGAGCGCATTGCCCATCGTAATATTGCGCACGTTCTGCGAGATAAACTGCGAGTTGGGCACAATGACCGTCGACAGGTCGCTGAGCTGAATTTCCGTCGCGCGGACATTGATGCGCCGGATATCCCCTTCGACGCCGCTGATATTAACCAGATCGCCTACTTTAACCGGACGCTCCGTCAGCAAAATCACCCCTGAGATAAAGTTTTTCACTATCTCCTGCAAACCGAAGCCGATCCCCACCGACAGCGCGCTGACGATCCACGCCAACTTGTTCCACTGAATGCCGAGGGTAGCCAGCGTCAGCAGGATGATGATGATATAGCCGACGTTGCTGAACATGGTAACCATCGACGCCCGAATTCCACGATCCAGCGTGGTTTTCGGCAGAAAATCATTTTCCAGCCAACGCCGTGAAGAACGCATGGCGTACAGGGCAATCGCGAGAAAAATCAGCGCGTCCACTAATCTTGCAGGAACGATGCGCAGGTTTTCCAGCCCTTTTCCACCCCAGATGTCCAGCGCTTTTTGCATCAGCTCCAGCGGCGTTGTGGTGCCAAACGTCCCATTCAGCAAGGCAACGGCGGCCATTAAAATCAGGAAGACTTTACCTGCGGCAGAGAGTAATGCCGTGGCCTGCGAAAGATGACGATCATCGAGATTAAGGGAGCTTTTGATGCGCTGACCGCTGAGGTTATTCGGTGAAAACAAACTTTCACACGTATCGGACACCAGCGTGGAAAAGAGGTAGAGGCAGGAGAATACAATCGCTATCCATACCAGTTCGTAGATCAAAAAACGCGCCAGAGAGATATAACCGATGACCAGAGAAACCAACACGGCAAAGGTCGTCAGCAGAACCGCCAGATGAATGATCCCTGAAAGCGTGGAACGCGCTTCCGGTTGCTCACCAGTTGCCACCATCTGACGCCGTATCTGATTGCTTCTCAGCGCGACCATACCCGTCGTCAATGCCAGGAAGAGCGTCGCCAGTCCATTGACCACAATCGTGACCGCGACCGTAGTGCCCATCGTAATGGTCACCTGTTCGATGATCCCGAATATCAGAATGATTAACGCCGCAATCACCGGAAACGGCGTCATCGCCTTCGCGACCGGATTGGAAATCGCGGGAAGACGCCATGAGGGCCGCTGATTGGACAGGAATGCTCTCCCCAATCCGGCAATCATTGAGCAGAACACCGTCAGGCGTACCAACGTATCCATAAAAGAGGCAACACGATCAGAGGCGATATCATGACGCGTAAAGGTATAGTCGACCAGATTAGCGGCAATCCCGATCGTCAGCACGGTAGACATGACGGTCGCTGTCGCCAGAAAGCTCCGTCGCAACCGCCCTTCCGGCAGCTTATGAATCCCCAACCAAGCTAGATATTTTTCCAGATACTTGCCGCCCAACGTCACCAGCGCCAGCGCAACCAGCAGAAATATCGCCGACCCCCAACGCCAATCTGCGCTCCACGCGCCGTTGAAGGCACTTGCCACCTGCTCAGAAAACGAGGATAGGCGGCTTACGTCCTCCGGCTGTGGGTTCACAATCGGCGACCAGAATCGGGCGCCAAAAAGGCTGCCCGAGTCGAGCGCCAACTGGGTTTTTAAGGCGTTGCGTCGCAGGTTGACAATTTGCGTCGAGAGATTGGCCGCGCTGGCGTGCAGCGCCTGTATTTGTTCTAACTGAGAATCCAGATTGGCTTTTTTCTGATTGAGGCTGTTGCGTTTATGCGTCACCTCATTGGTTTCATTGAGCGCAGATCCGGAATCGGGTTCTGGTCCCAGCACATTAAGCTGCGACTGCATTTGTGAACGAAGCGGTGTCACAATCGCCGAGAGTTCGTCCGCTTTACTGATCAATTGCTGAGTCTGATCGTTCAGGTCGCCGAACTTGCTGTCGTTGTTCACCCCCGAGACCTGCTGCTTGATGCTGTCCAACTGTTTCTGCAGTTGGACCAATTCAGCATCAACATTGACGTCAGACTCGCCATTTGCCTGTGCAGATTGAGATGCCGTCTCCGCCGCCACGCCATATCCCATCGGCAAGACCAAAACCGCACACAAAAAAACACGCATCAATACGGAAAATAAAGTTGGCATATAGCGAAAGGTTCCCAGGTTCATCAGAGACGGCGGATATCCATACACCCACACCAGACTGGCTAAAGTGTAATCCAATAGTACAAAAGTAGGGCAAAGTTCCAATCAGAGGAGACCGTAATTGCGCATCTTATCGCGCTAGCTAAGGTTCACGATGAAACGAAAAAGGGCTTTTTGCGATGAGGCTCGAAAAATCTCGCGGTGAGCTCGCAGAAAGCGATCACGGCGCCAGGCTGTACAGGGAATCGCCGTCTGGCCGAAATCGGCCGCCAAGTCGTTGACTCACCGAGGGGGGTGGGTATAATCCAGCCCACTTGTTATTGGTTGCGGCACATCGCAATCTCTCTTCCCAAGGCGCCCTTAGCTCAGTTGGATAGAGCAACGGCCTTCTAAGCCGTAGGTCACAGGTTCGAATCCTGTAGGGCGTACCATCTTTTCTTCTATTAACATCCTTTCTAGTCTACTTTTTCCTTTCAAATCAGAATATAACACTTCTCTGTGGTCCAGCTTGGTCCAAGGTCACCTATTGCGTTCTTATTCTGATTGGGGGCAGGATAAGGGGCATTGCTAGGTTCAATCAACTGGATGCCCCCATATGAAGCTGACAGCACGACAAATTGACTCTGCTAAGCCTAAGGAAAAATCATACAAGCTTGCCGATGGTGGTGGGATGTATCTTGAGATTTTTCCAAATGGAACAAAGAGTTGGAGGCTAAAATATAGGATAGTAGGTAAAGAAAAACGAGTTACCTTCGGCACATATCCATTGCTCACACTCGCTGAAGCAAGGATCAAACGTTCTGAAGCTAAGAAACTCTTGTCAGAAGGTGGGGGCAGTCCAGAACGTCCACATAGCTCACTGGGTGATGTGCCACCCGTTATCTATGCGAGGCAAAAACTGGCCGGAGATCCTCATTGGCGGTGGTACTAAAAACCGGAGGGACTACAAGCCCCTGAGGCTGCGGTTAACGCCGCTGGGCGAATTCATGGCGGCGTGGACGTTTGAATCGCAGCGATAGTCCCTGTTCGCTGTATAGCCGGTAGATCCGTTTTTGGTTATCACGCCAGCCTTCCCGCCTGAGCATCACGTGTACCCGGCGGTAACCGTAATGCACCCGGGTTTCGGTGATCTCCCGAATGCGTAAGCGCAGCGCGCTGTCGTCTGCGGCCACAGAACGATAGCGGAATGAGCTGCGACTGACGCGTAGCGCAAAGCAAACCTGCCTCTCGCTGGCTCCGTAACGGGCTTGCAAATCCCTGACCCATTCGCGCAGACGTGCCAGCGTCAGATCTTTTTTGTCAGCACGTCCTGTAGCATGGCCTTATCGAGGCTCAGGTTAGCCACTAGCTTCTTCAGCCTGAGGTTCTCTTCTTCCAGCTGCCGCATGTGTTTGAGTTCCGAAGGAGAAATCCCGCCGTATTTCTTGCGCCAGGCATAAAAAGTGGCGTCAGAGATACCCAGCTAGCGGCAGACGTCCGGTACAGAGGTCCCCAGCTCAGCCTGCTTGAGGGCAAAAACAATCTGCTCTTCAGAATCGTGATCTTTTCATCGGCACCACCTCCGTTCAGGGAGTGTTTATCATGCCGGAATTCTGTTTCTGAATGGCGCAGGATTTTGGGTCAGGGTCACCAGATAGGATAGTAATTATCACTACTTTTTTACTACGTAACGAGGACGGTTCTTAACCTCAGAGTAAATTCTGCCTACATACTCACCTAGCACACCAATGCCGATAAGCTGCACACCACCTAAGAAAAGAATTGACACGAGTATGGATGGATAACCTGCAACAGCATTACCCCAAATAATTTTATCAATGATCATCCAGATCCCGTATAAAAATGACAACCCCGCAACAAAGAAACCTATATAAGTCCACATTCTCAGCGGAAACGTGGAAAAAGAAGTAATCCCTTCTAAAGCCAGATTCCAAAGCTTCCAGCCATTAAACTTTGTTTTCCCTGCCACACGCTCAGCTCGAGTGTATTCAACGACTTCCACTCGGCCGCCGACCCAGCTGAGGACGCCTTTCATAAAAAGATTTCGCTCAGGCAGCAGTTTAATGTTCTCCACAACCTCTCTCGACATCAGACGATAATCACCGACATTTTCTTCAATTTTTGGGTGACTGATCCGATTGTGAAGCTTGTAAAACAGAGCGGCAGTATTTCTTTTTAATCGACCGTCGCAACTTCTATCCGAACGCTTGGCCAATACGGCATCTGCTCCAGCTTGCCATTTTTCAATCATTGCAGGGATGATATCGATAGGGTCTTGCAGATCGACATCGATAGGAATAACGGCGTCCCCTGTTGAGGCTTCTAGTCCAGCAAATAACGCAGGCTCTTTACCGAAGTTACGGGTAAATGAAATACAGGTCACCAGCGGATCTTGCTTGGCAAGATTTCGAATCACTGTTTCAGTGCTATCAGAGCTACCGTCGTTAACAAAGACAATTTCTACCTGCAAGTTCTTAAAAGGAGTAAACCCTCTGACCGTTTCATAAAAAATGGGAGTAGCCTCTTCCTCGTTATAAACGGGCACTACCAGAGATATTTTCATTTTCTAACCTTGAAAACCACATAACGTGAATAGATAAAACCACATATCAGGCTAATAGCTGAGAACACAATGAGCGTACCCATTGGATTCAATCTCACCACATCGGCCAACCACCCAATAAGCGCAGCAAGCGCCCCCATGAACACCACGTACAACATATACCTGGCTGGCGTGGCCTCAGCAGTGAAGGTCCAACGGGCGTTGACAAAGAATGAGAAGGTCACAGCGACGCAAAAAGCGGTGAAGTTTGATAGAGATTGCTTTTGACCTGACATATAAAGAGCGCTAAAAACAGCCCAATGCAACAGCGTATTCAAAACACCGACGGACATGTACCGCGCAAAGATTTTGAGCATAGCAACCGGTAATATTTTGTAAATTAGTGGGGCAAATTCTGGCATCAGTAGCAGGGATGATCAAGGTAATGTTAAGACATGTGAAAAAGGGTATTCAAAGAATAATTAGCAAGAAGAAAGTGTTTATCATGTAGACAATCCGAGTGTTTTCACACCTAATGTGGTTCCAAGAGGATACGCAATATCAGGAGTTCACGGATTATTGTGAGCATAACGATATCTTTTTGTGGTTAGTAGCCTCCTACTGTAATACCAATAGCACTGTGGACGTATGGATACTCATCTCTCTTTCCCCACAGCTTATTTCCACAGCAGCCTCTCCCTCCACCGCTTCCCCCTAGTTTCCACAAATCCCTTGATTGCGTAACACGGATGCGTATAGTTCTTATTTTTAATTACGATTTTTTGTGCTCTGTCTTGCGCTGACAGCGATTCAGCCAAGCGTGGCTCGGCAAACAGAAGCGGTTTAGACCTGCATGAGAGGGTGCTTCATAACGCTGGCGCGGCAGTCGACGCAAGTGCGAGTCACCCTTTTCGAGATTTTTTCAAGCCAATGAGCACGACATGGATCAGGAAAAGTGAGTGGTTAACGTTGCCAATTAGACGCGCTAGCGCCGGAAGGGAAAGCACAAAGACATCCGCCTTGCTTTGCCCCCAGATCTCGGCCGCCTAACAGGGTCATACCGGACATGCGCTTCTGTCGTACATGAAATCATCAAGGGAGCTAAGGGAGCTATCGAAGGCAGACTAGAGATCAGCCGGATATTCCGCACGGTTTCGAATTTAGAGAACTGAATCGTACCCACATTCAGGTCATCGCAACCCGGCCTGCGATGTTGAATCAATAAAAATCGCCCCGGAAACGGGATTTGCCATTTCCACCTTTCTCTATAGTTAAGCGAACTATGTATAACGTCAAAAACACATCCACGCCATTACGTAAAACCTTGCTGGCTCTGGCGGTAGGCTCTCTTGCTCAGACTGCTACCGCAGCAACGACACCGACCCAGACTGACACCAATGCCAACACCGATTCAAAAGATACGATCGTAGTGCAGGCGAGCGAGGCGGAGAACTTCCGGCCCGGCGGCGATGCGCTGGTCCCCGCCTATCTGGAGGGTCAGGTCGCGAACGGTGGGCGTCTGGGGATGCTCGGTGAACAGAAGGCCATGGATGTGCCGTTTAACGTGGTGGGCTACACCGCCAAAATGGTGCAGGACAAGCAGGCGAAAACCGTTGCCGAGCTGCTCCACAGCGATGCGGGCGTGCAGGCGGTTCAGGGTTACGGCAACGTGGCGGAAACGTATCGGATTCGCGGCTTTAAGCTGGACGGCGATGATATGACCATGGGCGGTCTTGCGGGCGTGGTGCCGCGTCAGGTGGTCGATACTCAGATGCTCGACCGCATAGAAGTCTTCAAAGGCGCCAATTCACTGGTGAACGGAGCGGCCACCAGCGCCGTCGGCGGCATGATCAATCTGGAACCCAAACGCGCGGAAGACACGCCGACCACTCGCGTAGGCGTCGATTACACCTCCTCATCTCAGGTGGGCGGCAGTCTGGATTTGGGTCGTCGTTTCGGCGATGACAATCAATTCGGCGTCCGCATGAATGTGGTTCACCGCGAAGGGGAAGCGGCCGTGGATGACGATAAACGTCGTACCACGTTGGCCTCTTTGGGGCTGGATTATCGCGGCGACCGCTTCCGAACGTCGTTGGATTTGGGCTACCAGAAAAAAACGTTCCACGGCAGCGAAACAGGCATCAATATCAGCGGCCTGAACGACATCCCCGCCGTCCCGAGCAATACCCGCAACTACTCACAAAAGTGGGCTTACAGCGATATCTCCAACAAGTTCGGAATGGCTCGCGCCGAGTTTGATCTGAATGATAGCTGGACAACTTACGCCGCTCTGGGCGGACAGCATGCCAATGAAATGGGCACCTACTCTTCGCCCACCTTGACCAGCGACAATGGCGATGCGACCGCGTCTCGCCTCGACACCAATAACATCATCGATGACTTCAGCGGCATGGCCGGGCTGCGCGGCCAATTCGACACCGGCTTCGTGTCGCATCGCGTTAATGTGGGCTACTCCGCGCAAACTCAGCGCACGCGCACCGCCTGGGGCATGTCGTTCGCCAACCCGACCACCAACATTTATCACAACAGCGACGTCGCTATGCCGGACAACGCCTTGTGGGGCGGACACTACGCCGATCCGCTCACCACGAGCCGCTCACGTATGCAGGGCGTGTTGCTGAGCGATACGCTCGGCGTGTTGAATGACCAACTACTGTTCACCGTCGCCGGACGTCACCAAAAAGTGGTGGTGCGTAACTACAGTAACGCCACCGGCGAGGAAGACGCGGACTCTCGCTTTACCGAAAGCCGCTGGATGCCGACCTATGGCGTCGTCTACAAGCCGTGGGAGCAGCTGTCGCTGTATGCAAACCATACAGAAGGCCTGCAACCCGGCAGCATCGCGCCCGATACGGCGGCCAATGCGGGACAAAGCACCGGTATTATCCATTCGAAGCAAAATGAAGTGGGCGTCAAGATCGATATGGGTCGCGTGGGCGGTTCAATGTCGCTGTTTGAAATTAAAAAACCGTCGGCCATCCTCGATAGCGCCAGCAACCGCTATAGCGTAGACGGCGAGCAACGTAACCGCGGTCTGGAGCTGAGCGTCTTTGGCGAACCGGTGTTGGGCGTACGGCTGAACGCCAGTACGGTCTGGCTGGATCCTGAGTTAACCAAAACCGCTAACGGCGCTAACAACGGCAATGACGCCATCGGGGTTCCTCGTTTTTACGGCGTAGTGGGCGCGGAATATGACATCAAACCGGTGGACGGTCTGACCGCGACGGCGCAGCTGAATCACTCCGGTTCACAATATGCCGATGCGGCGAACACCAAAAAGCTCGATAGCTACACCACGCTGGACGTGGGTCTGCGCTACCGGACGCGCGTCAATCAGGATCAGAACGAAATGGTCTGGCGCGTCGCGTTGAACAACGTGACCAATGAGAAGTACTGGTCTGGCGTCGAGGACTATGGCGTGTACGTCTTTGAAGGCGAACCGCGTACGCTCAAGGTCTCCATGAGCTACGACTTCTAACGCCCTGTCCGCCTCCCCGAGATCCCGACATTCAGAGATGAAAACCGGGATTTTTTTTGTTTCTCAGCATCAGAAAGCGTTCTCGGTTTTTTGCCGTCATTAAACCGATACCGATGTCTCGTTAACGCACATCCGCTCAATCCTCTTTTTTCTCTGACGACAACGGAAACGATCCAGCCGGTGAATCGAAAAACACCTTTCGGGCGCGGTCATGGCGAAATACAACCACTCGAATTTCGGCATAGGCGATCACCGCGACGGCAGCCGCCTTTTTATCCGACGACCGTATAACCGCTATCGAGCAGTTCAAACTCGTAATTGGGATTTGGCGACAGAATGATCTGCCGATCTTTCGTCACGAAAATGGTGCAAATACCAGGATAGTCTCGCAGATAGGCGATCCCCGCCTTCACTCCCATACCGTACATCAAGGTGGTATAGATATCGCCGTCGATGGATTCATCCGACACGATGGTGACGCTGTCCAATGCGTTATTCAGCGGATAGCCCGACGTCGGGTCCAGAATGTGGTGATACCGCTCGCCATTGAGGGTGAAGTAGCGCTCGTAAGTGCCTGAGGTCACCACGGATTTATCGATCACGTGAATTGCACCGATCAACTCCCCCTGCTCAGCGAACGGTTTTTTAAGGCCGATACTCCAGCGCCCCTGAGGATCGTTTAACGACCGCCCCATCGCCTGCACGTTGCCCCCCAGATTCAATAGTGCATTTTCAACGCCGTTTTGCCGCAGAAAGCCTTTGATCACGTCGGCGATATACCCTTTGGCGATAGCGCCGAGATCGATCTCCATGCCTTCCTGCAGGAGGAACACGGAGCGATCTTCATCGTTCAGGATCACATGGCGCGGATCCGTCAGAGCGAGCCGCTGCTGAATGTCCGCCGCGTCAGGCACCGTATGGCCACTGAAACCAATTTTCCACAGCTTGACGAGAGGACCGATGGTGAAATTGAAATGACTGTTGTCCAGCAGGCTCACCTGCAAGGCGCGTTTGATCAGCTGATAGACAATGGGGCTGACCGCCACCGGATGCCGACCCGCCGCGTGGTTGATGTTCATCACTTCCGACGGGTAGCGATTGACCGTGAGCAAATCTTCCAGCCGTTTGATCCGCTTAAAGGCCTGAACGACCAATTCCTCATTCAGCTCAAAGAGCGTTAAGGAAATTCGCGTTCCCATCAATGTGGCGGCATAGGAAAAGGAGTTGTCTTCAGACGTCGTCATAAAAGCACCGTCGCGGTTGGAGGGAAAAAACATCGCTAATGATGGATGCCATTAAAACGCAGGCGGGGCAAAGTTGACAACTTTGCCCCGCCTGTGGACTACGAACCCGATGACTCGACGTTACCGTTTCGCATAGGCCGCAGCTTGTTTACCGGCCTGAATACCGAAGATGATGATATCAGCTACGGCGTTACCCCCGATACGGTTGGCGCCGTGAATGCCGCCGACCACTTCACCCGCCGCGTAGGCACCCTGAATAACGTCTTTATTGTTATCCAGCACCTCGGCCGCGGTATTAACGACCACCCCGCCCATCGTATGGTGAACGCCTGGGGCGATCTTGATGGCGTAGAACGGTCCTTTGTTGATCGGGTTACGCAACGCGGTCGTTCTGCCGAAGTCGTCATCGTGCTGTTTTTCAACGAACGTGTTGAAGCGTTCGATGGTTTTCGTCAGCTCGGCGGGTTCCATTTGCAACCGGTCTGCCAACGCCGCGATAGAGTCTTCGACTTCGACGAAGCCCTGAGCCACATATTCGCCGACCGCCATGTTTTTCTCTTTAACGTGATCATCAAAGACGATATAGGCGTATTTTTCCGGCAGATTGATGATGCTCGCAGACACCTTGTCACGCGTTTCCAATTCATTAAAGAAACGCTGACCATTTTGGGAAACCAGAATGGCACCGCCGCCGCGAATAGATTCAGAGATCAGGTACGACGTTTTCTGCTCCACCGTCGGGTGGATCTGAATTTCGCCCATGTCGACGGTATCCGCGCCCAGCGCTTCCAGCAGCGTGATCCCGCTACCCGTTGCGCCTTTATGGTTGGTCGTCACGAAGCCTTTCAGGTCCGGACGGTATTTCACGACCAGATCCTGGTTGGCGCTGAATCCGCCGGTCGCCATGATGACGGTTTTCGTCGGGATAACACGCTCTTCGTTTTCGTCATTGATGGTGCGAACGCCGGAAACCTTGCCGTCTTCCTGCAAAATTTCGGTAACGGACGTTTCGAGCATCACGTCGATGTTGCGCTGGTTAAGGTTTTTCACCAGTCCGCTGATCAGGTAGCCGCCCACTGCCGCGCCGCTGGCCGGACGGTGAGTACGGTCGACACTCATCCCACCCGTGGTCGTCAGGTCGCTCAGCTCGATGTTGCGATCGGCCAGCCAGTCGATGGCTTCGTGCGCGTGTTCAACGAAGTATTTAACCAGTTCGGGGTTGTTCTTGTTCTGGCCGCTTTTCAGCGTTTCTTTGTAGAACAGCTCTTTATCGTCGACAATGCCTTTGATTTTCTGGAAACGCGTTTCCGCGGCATTCATCCCCGCAGACGCTTTGATCGTATTCCCGCCAATCACCGGCATTTTTTCAACGATCAGCACTTTAGCGCCATCATCGGCAGCCTGAATGGCTGTCGCCAGACCCGCGCCGCCGCTGCCGACGACCACGACGTCGTACTGCTGAACTTCGTCCGGGTTGCCACCCTCTTCGATAATCGCTTCTTTAAACGACTTCGTCATCGCCTTGGTGACGGCTTTCTTGATGGCTTCACTTTGCTCTGTAGCGCCGGTCACCGCGTCGACGTGCGAGCTATTGGCATCAAGAATACGCGTTCTGATGATTTCAAAGCTGCTGATCAGCTCGTCATCCCATCCCGCGGTATCGTCCAGCGCGATATCTTTGATGTGGTCTTTTTCCAGGCTGACGTTAACGATGAGTTCTTTATCGTTATCCTGCACCTTCTCCTGGTACACGCCGACCTTGAACTTTTTAGCGTTCAGGCTCATGTCGCGGATCATGCTCTCCACCAGCGAGAAGCGCCACAGCGGTTCCGGAATGGTCAGCTCTTCACGCTTGGTGCTGTCGATATAGAGATCGATATGCTCCTGCGCGGTGATGCGGTCCATCCAGTCCGGATAGGCAATGCAGCCTTTACCCACAGCCACCAGATCGTAACCGTGCTCCAGCGCGACGTCGGCATCCGCTTTGTTAACGATGCCGCCCACGCCCACAACCGGGACCTGCGCCAGCGTGTCGGAACGCATAGCGACATATTTTTCGATCAGCGGAGTTGCAGATTCCGTGTCAACGATGGAAGGACGCAGCGTATGGCCCATGGAGAAGTGAACGTAGTCCAGACCGCGTTCGGCCAATTTTTCCAGCAGGTATAGCGTATCGTCAAAACGGATACCCGGCTCTTCCAGCTCTTCTGGCGAGAAACGGTAACCGATGATGAAAGACGGATCGGCATATTTGTCTTTCATCTGGTGTGCGATATCCAGCACGGCCATCGGGAAGCGTGTACGGTTGTCGCGGCTGCCGCCCCATTTGTCTTCACGGCGGTTGGAGTGCGGGGAATAGAATTGCTGAATCAGATAGGTGTTGGCGCCGTGGATTTCCACGCCGTCGAAGCCAGCCTGAATGGCGCGGTGAATAGCGCGACCAAATTTGGCGACCATCTCTTCGACTTCATCCGCCGTCAGTTCGATCGGCGTCGGCGCGCCGGGACGAGGCGCAGCAACGGCGCTCGGCCCGACCGGCGATTCACCGCCGATGAGTTTCGGGTCGACCATACGGCCGCCGTGGTAGATCTGCAGGATAGCTTTAGAACCCTGCTCTTTGACCGCGCTGGCGACTTTGGACAACCCTTCGATTTTGTTGTCGTCGTCAATACCAATCGCGCCGGGAAAAGCTCGTCCGCGGTCGTCAATGAAGCAGCATTCCACAATCAGCGCGCCGATTTTGCCGGAACGTACCTGATAGTATTCGATCAGTTCTCTGGTGACGGAACCATCAAAAAAGCCAGTGCAGGTTGTCATTGGCGCCATCACGACCCGGTTTTCCAGGGTAACGCCATTAGGCAACGTGAACGGCTGCAATAATCTATCGTTAATGTTTGTCATTAAATTACCACCTAATTTTCACAAATTTTTATCAAATTCTTAAATTCGGAAATGGCAGGCTGCTTTTTTATTGTTCGTGTTTTAGTTGCCTACGATTATTATTCTTTTATTATGTGGTTTTTTTAATGTCATAATACTTTTTTTTAATGTCTTAATTATTTAGTATTTGCAGTTATGTTATCACTCTGTTTAAATAAAAACGTTTAATGTAAAAACATTATAAATAGTAAGGTCTTTATCAACGAATAAATAACACGCCATTTATTTCCTCAACGTATTCTCTCTAATACAACTGTCGTTTTTTTATTCGCACATCCCACGCATCAAATATTCCCATTCATCCATGATGGTTATTTTTTCTATGGATGATTATTTATGCAGCTCTTTCTGTCAGGCGAATTCCTGACTTCATCAGTCAAACATCACCGCAAACCACATCGACATTTTAATCATTAAAAACAGATAGATAGACGGAAAAATCACATCACTCACTCCACGCCCCCTCCCGGAACATAGGACATCTATTCGCCGTCTTGTGCGGCGCCAGCATCGTATAAACGCTGACGCTTCATTTTTTGCTGTTCATTCTTTCTACGAATGTTCTCCCTGCGGGGATGACCTAGAAAAAAATCCGTCTCTGTCACGATCGTCCCCGGTTTGATTATTCGTAAATTGCACGCTTTTTAATGAGATTCAACCTTGTCGCAGCTTATATCAGGATGCGAATCATTGACCGAACGCGTGAGATACAGGTCCCTCTTCATTCAAAATATCCGTGCAGAGACAGCCTGAAGGTCACGATCATTTGAGATACGATAAGCGCGAGTCTTTTCTATCTGGAAATAACGATGACGAATTTCATTTTAAAAAATGAATGCAGGGAGTAATATTCACTCATTGCGCTGAACTTTATTTCCAATGTTCTGGTTATCACGAGGAAAAAGGAGACGAAAAATAATAAAGGGTCAACGTCTACTTTACTCTGACAGCCTTTCTTCTATTTATCGATATTCTCCTACGGCGTTTGCAATCATCAATAAATGTATTGATATTCCCATTATACGTTTTTAGGCGAATAGGAGTGATATTCATTCAAAAGCTTCCCCCACAGAGTGCGCTGTCTTTATATCAAAACGCCATGACACATAAAAAAGAGAGGAGCGTCTTGTCGCTATTAAAGGGTCGCAAAAATCGGCCATAAAAATTCATTTTTTCTGCCTGTTTTTCACTGACCATGGATAACTGATCCGCCCTGTTCATTTTCGAATCAGACCAAGACAGGTTGATAATTAGCCTGCATCTAAATTGTTTAAATTTGGTTTAGCCCTAAACATTACCGTGGTTTATTAATTATTGAGGTTTAGCGCCCCACAAAAGCCCCGTTAAAACGAGAGAAAAAATAATCATTGTTATCATGCACATATAAAAAACCACTCACACCAGAAACATTTACCCCACGCTATCTTCGGCTAATTTTTTACATTTAATAAAATTCTGCCATTTACTGTGCCGAACGGTAATGAAAACATCAGCACGACGCTTTCACCTATTAGATTAAAAGCTCTACTCTATTAAAGAAGAAATAATGGTTTCTCTGATCATCATCACTCCAGAAATATATTAAATTCTGAAACGCGCACTGACATTTAATTACCTTCTTTTCGCAAAAAAGCGATGAAGTCCATTACCTGTTTGCCGATAACAGCTTCGAAGAAATGAAACGTTGATGGATTAAAAACTGGCTCGCATGTTTCCCTACAAGCGTCCCAATGAATGGATGCGTAAAACATAGTTCTGATTATTCAAGAACTAAAACCCCAATTTACCAGGGCTACGACTATGAATTTTATTCGTGATATCAAAATCAGAACCATGATGGTTCTTATCCTTATCGTGTTTTCCTTATTATGGGGAGGCGTCTCCGCCTTCGCACTTTACTCTCTGGGTCAATTGACCTCAGAAATTAAACTGACCAACGTCCAGCAAGACAACGGCGATATTATCAATGCCGCCAGCGGAGAGTATTACCGCGTTCAGAACATCCTGAACCGGGCCGTGGCACACAAACAGAATAATAACCCCGCCGGGTTCAATTCAGAGATGCAGCAGGCCGCTGCAGAAATCGGGCGGCTGAAAGCCGGTCTGGCGCAATTTAAGGTGACCGATCACGCCAACATTAATACGGCAACTATCGATGACATTTATAGCACCTCCTACCGCCTATTTAGTGAAGCTGTCGTACCGATGTACGACGCACTGGAAGCCGATCGCCTTGATGCCTACAAGGAGATTTCGCTGCAAACTTATACCCCGCTGCGCACTCAGTTCACCAACAGCATTACGCAATACAACACCGTTATCAGCACGCTGAAGGGCGAAGCTCAAGGCCGTATCGGCGACTGGGTGAAATGGTGTGAATACATTCTGATGGCGGCACTGACCGTCGGCCTGATCATCGTACTGCTGACCGATCGCTACCTGGCCAAATTCGTGGTGCGCCCGCTTGATCAGATCAAACAGCACTTGCAGGTTCTGGCCATCGGTCAGTTGCACACCAAAATCGCAGACTTAGGTAAAAACTGCGTCGGCAGCCTGATCCCGTTCATGCAGCAGATGCAGGGTAACTGGGTCAACACGGTTTCCGACATTCGCCTGAGTGCAGACGAAATCTACCGCAGCTCAGGTGAAATTGCCGCGGGCAACACCGACCTGTCGTCACGTACCGAAGAGCAGGCCTCTGCGCTGGAGCAAACCGCAGCCAGCATGGAAGAGCTGAGCGCCGTGGTGAAGCAGAACGCAGAAAACGCCAACCAGGCCAGCGTACTGGCTCAGAATGCCTCCAAGACGGCCAATGAAGGCGGAAGCGTCGTCAATGACGTGATTAAAACGATGAACAGCATCAGCGGCAGCTCGCAGAAAATCGCTGATATCATCAACGTCATCAACAGCATCGCCTTCCAGACCAACATTCTGGCGCTGAACGCCGCAGTGGAAGCCGCCCGTGCCGGTGAACAGGGTCGTGGCTTTGCCGTCGTCGCCAGCGAAGTTCGCAGTCTGGCGCAGCGCAGCGCCGAAGCCGCCAAAGAGATCGAAGGGCTGATCGACGAATCCGTCAGCAACGTGAAAATCGGCTCCGAGCAGGTTACGCAGGCGGGCGACGCGATGGGTAACATTGTTAAAGCCATCACCAACGTCACCGACATCATGGGTGAAATTGCTTCCGCCTCTAACGAGCAGAGCAAGGGTATTACCCAGGTGGGTCAGGCCGTTATCGAAATGGACAGCGTGACGCAGCAGAACGCCGCGTTGGTGGAAGAGTCCACAACCGCGTCGTCGTCGCTGGAAGATCAGGCGCGTCGCCTGACGGAAGTGGTCTCCATTTTCCAGCTGGCTGAATCCGAGTCTCGAAAAAAACCCTCGGCCTCCAGCAAACCCGCTCAGGCCGCACCGGCTATCGCGCACAGAAAACTGGGCACGAACGCGCCGGCTGAAGGCAACTGGGAAAAGTTCTAATCCCTCGTTAACGACGCGCTGACGCAATCCCGCCTCATCGCGTGACGGCTCTCCGGTTCGCCGGGGAGCCTTTTTACGTTCCCTTTCCGCGTTTTCTCCTCCCCGTTATCCATTCGATTTAACGATATTGCTTGTCCGAGGCTTTTTTTAGGGTTTTAAATAGGACCAAGCGCCATAGGGCGAAGTGATTCACCGAAAAGAACGGAACTGGCGCAATCATGCGTCAGTGCTGCTTCAACGGCTTTTGTGAGGAACTCATGAAATTCAAATCTGATGCGTCGCCCGCCGCTGCGGACAACAAGACCAAGACCTACGAGCTGGATCGCTTCGATGTGACCATTCTGCGGCTGCTGCAAGCCGACTCGTCCATCTCCAACGTGGCGCTGGCCGAGAACGTGAATCTCAGTCCCCCCGCCACCCTGCGGCGCGTGGAACGGCTGAAACAGTTGGGACTGATTAAAGGTTATGTCGCACTGCTCGACCCTGAGGCGTTGAATGCGGGCATGGTCGTCATCATCGGCGTCGTGCTGGACAGGTCGACCCCCGGCGCGTTCAAGGATTTCGAAACCTCGGTGCAACAGATCAGCGGCTGCATGGAGTGCCATGTAGTGACCGGCGAGTTCGACTATATGCTGATGATCCGCACCAAGGACAATCAGAGTTTTAACCGTCTGCACGCCGAACAGCTTTTGTTCCTGCCGGGCGTCCGTCAGATTCGATCGTTCATCGGCCTGCGCGAAGTGTTGTCCACTACTCAGCTACCGTTCTAAATATGCGTTTGGCAAACGCCCTACTCCCCCTCCCGCGCGACCCGGCATAGAAAAGCCCGCTTATTGCGGGCTGATATCGTTGCGCCAATGGATCGCTTCATCTTCAGCCGTTGCGGAAGATATAGCTGTAGGCGCTCAGCGCCGGCGCGCCGCCCAGATGGGCATATAGCACTTTGGAACCTTTCGGAAATTCGCCGCGGCGAACTTTATCGATCATCCCCTGCATCGATTTGCCTTCGTACACCGGGTCAGTCAATACGCCTTCTAAGCGACCGCACAGGCGGATCGCCTCCAGCGTGCCTTCATTGGGCAGACCGTATTCCGGGCCGCCGTAGCGGGTATCCAGCACCACATCGTCTTCGGTAATCGGCTGACCCAGTTCGACCAGATCGGCCGTCTGCTGCGCGATACGCAGGATCTGCGCCTTGGTCTGCTCCGGCTTGGCGGAGGCGTCGATCCCGATAACGTTGCGCGCGCGGCCGTCGGCGGCAAAGCCTACCACCATCCCCGCCTGCGTACTCCCGGTGACCGAGCACACGACGATATAATCAAATTTGAATCCCAGCTCTTTTTCCTGCTGACGGACTTCTTCTGCGAAGCCGACAAAACCGAGGCCGCCGTAAGGATGTTCAGAACAACCGGCAGGGATCGGGAACGGTTTACCGCCGTTCTGCGCCGCCTCGTCCATCGCATCTTTCCAGCTTTGACGGATGCCGATATCGAATCCCGCGGCATCCAGACGTACATCCGCCCCCATAATGCGCGACAGCTCGATATTCCCCACGCGGTCATAGACGGCGTCGGCGTAATTCACCCAGTTTTCCTGCACCAGAATGCATTTCATCCCCAGATGCGCAGCGACCGCGGCCACCTGGCGCGTCTGGTTCGACTGAATACCGCCGATGGACACCAGCGTGTCGCAGCCCTGCTCCAGCGCTTCAGGGATTAGATACTCCAGCTTACGCGTTTTATTACCGCCGAAGGCCAAACCGCTATTGCAATCTTCGCGTTTGGCATAGATTTCAACGTCGCCGCCCAGGTACTCGCTGAGTCGTTTCATCGGCGTAATCGGTGACGGACCAAAAGTTAACGGATAACGCGGGAATTTTTCTAAATTCATCATCAGGCTCCGGCAGATAAAGAGGGAAATAGCAGTCACGGGTGGGTCACGATGCCACGAAAAACAGGCTTACCCTTGGGTCAGATATTACCCGAATGCGGAGTGATTAAAATTGCAAAGAAATGGGATTTTTTTATAAAAAATTTTACAAATAACGCCAATTAATCCAAAAAAGACCCGACAAATGACATCCAAAAGAAATAAAATTCACAGGTAATTTTTTGGCCGCAATTCCCGGAGTCCTCCCGCTGCGCCTGTGGGGTTTATTGGGGGAGGACGCCCTCTCTGAATCCACTAACGCGCGGAGATCGCGTACTCCCGGCGGATCAGCGCATCCTGCTCGGTCAGCTCCTGCTTCAGAAAATCGCAGAAGGCGTTCAGCGCCGCCGTGCGCGGTTTGGCGACATCCGTCTGAATCTGCATGGTCCGCTGACTGAACGGTTCGCCGTCAATGGCACGCATCTGCAATCCATCTCGCCGCGCGCGATACAGCACTGAAAAATGACTGCAAATCGCAACCGCATCCGGCGTATTCAGCACGAAGTCATAGAGGGTGGAGAAGTGATTGCAGGTCAGTATCGGGTCGATGAAGACGCCGTTCATGCGGCAGGAGAGATCAAACAGCTGGCGAATGGTAGCCGCCTGATCCGGCAGCGCGACCGGATAGCCGTTCAGGTCGGCCAACTTGAGTCCCTCGCGCGCCAGCGGATGCGTGTCCTGCATAATCACCAGCACCGGCGCGGGATACGAGGCGACGATTTCAACGCCGTGCTCCAGCGACAGGCTGAACTTTAGCGCCACATCGCATTCGCCGTTGCGCACCAAGTCCGGTACCTGCCGCGTGGAGCCCACCGTCAGCACGAAGTTGATCGAAGGGTGCGTCAGACGAAATTTCGCCAGCAGCGTCGGCATCAAATTAAAGGCGATACCGTCGGTGCACACGACCCGGAGGGTGGTTTGCCGAACCGATTTCAGCCCCTCGATTTCGGCGACCGCCAGCTCCATGTCCGCCATACTGCGCCGCACGTGATGCTCCAGAATTTGGCCTGCCGCGTTCAGCACCATGCCGCGAGGATGGCGCTCGAACAGCGGCGCGCCCAACCGCTGTTCCAACTGCTGGATCTGGCGGCTGATGGCGGAAACCGCGACGAACAGCTGTTGGCTGGCGGCGCTCAGCGAACCGGTGCTCGCCACGGCCATAAAGTAACGGATTTCGTTGTTGTGCATCGCTCGCTCCGTTGATTTCGACGATTGGCCAAAGTGTACGACAATTTTTGCCCTCAGCGGATCGCGCCCGCTCCGGCGTATGCCCGGAGCAGGCGCGAACAATCCTCAAGGCAATGAACAGCCTTTGAATTAGACGATGTTTGACGGACTCGCCGCCTGCTGGCGTGAGTGCAGCCGATCCGCGCCTTGTTCGGCCAAGTCCCAAAACAGCCCGGTCATGATCCGCAGCGCCTCCAGCGTCATGTCCGCCAGAATGTGCTCGTTGGGCGCATGCTGCGAACAGGCCGGATAGGAGTGCGGCACCCACAGCGTCGGCAGACCGAGCGTTTCCGAAAAACAGGCGTTCGGCAGTCCGCCGCCGAAGTTAGGCAAGATGGCGGGCGCTTTGCCGGAGGTTCGTGCGATCGAGGCCGCGCCCCACGCCACCCACAGATCGTTCGGATCGAGCCGCGTGGCCTGATAGCAGCTCACGGCATTGACGATCTCCACGTCCGCAAACCCATTGGCGTCCAGATGCTGCCGCAGATGCTGCGCGAAGTGCTCCACATCGCTGCCTACCACATAGCGCATATGGCAATGCGCCGAGGCGGACGGCGGGATCGCATGCGCTGGTTTGTCGGGGTTGCCGGTGACATACGCCAGTACGTCCAGCGTATTCCAGCCATACACTTTCTCTGCCGAAGTCAGACCCGGCTCGCCCCACAGAGGGTCGACCTCGGGATCGGTCGGGCCGCCACCCAGATCGATATCCGCCAGAATCCGACGCAGGCTGTCCGACACCGCCGGAGGACGCAGCCCCGGCACCAGAATCCGTCCGCGCGCATCGACCAGACAGGCGATGGCGTGCGCCAGACGGATGCCCGGATTGCTCAACAGGCCGCCCCAGTTGCCGGAGTGGTGCCCCCCCTCTCGCGGCGTCAGCTTTAGCTCGAAGTTGAACACACCGCGCGATCCCAGAAACAGCGTGGGGCGGCCGGCGGAGATACGCGGGCCGTCAGAGGCAATGAACAGATCGGCCGCCAGCCAGTCGCGGTACTGCGCGCAGACGTCGTTCAGCCCCGGCGATCCGGCCTCTTCCCCCATCTCCAGAATCAGCTTGATGTTGTAGCCCAGTCGGTCGTCACGGCCCTTCAACACCTGCTCCAACGCCGCCAGATTAATGGTGTGCTGACCCTTGTTATCCGCCGTGCCGCGACCGTACCAGCGGTTACCGTCCTGCACCAGACGCCACGGCGACAACCCGCTGCGCCACTGATCGTCATAGCCTCGCACCACGTCGCCGTGACCGTAGGTCAGCACCGTCAAGGGCGCATCCACTTCCATCCGCCGCGCCAGCAGAAAGGGACTTTTTCCCGCGATCGGGTTGTCCACAATTCGGCAGTCGAAGCCGATAGCCTGTAAACGCGGCACCATCTCTTCCGTCAGATAGGCCATCAACACCCCCCCGGTTCCCTCGTCCTGACTCTCCGTCCGATAGGCTACCCGGCGCGCCAGCGTCTCGCTGAATGCGCCGCTGTCGAAGTACTCTTCCGCTGCTCGGATCGTGTCTTCACGCGTCATAATCTGTCCGTCCTCTCTTTCGATGATAATAATTCGGCACGCAGCGGCCCGGAGAGCAAGGCCCCGGCCCGGCTCCCAGACGGTCGCGCGTCGTGTCGTTGGCCTTATTCGCCGAACTGGCTGATATCCGGAATGTCCAATCCCGGCTCCGGCGTCAGCACCGACGCCAGCAGCGTTTTGGTATAGGGGTGCTGCGGCGAACGGAAGATCTGTTCACGCGTTCCCTGTTCCACAATCGTGCCTTTTTGCATCACGGCCACATGGTCGACCAGATGCTCCACGACAGACAGGTTGTGGCTGATGAACAGGTAGGTCAGCCCGAACTCCTGCTTTAACGACAGCAGTAAATTAAGGATTTGCGCCTGCACCGAAACGTCCAACGCGGAAGTCGGCTCGTCGCAGATCAGAATGGCGGGTCGCATGATCAGCGCACGGGCGATCGCCACGCGCTGGCGCTGACCGCCGGACAGCTGACCGGGATATTGTTGATGTGTCCGGGCAGGCATTCCCACGACGTCCAGCATCTCTTTCACCCGCGTCCGGCGCTCTTCCGGCGTCCCGATGTTGTGCAGCCGCAGCGCCACCTCCACGATATCCGCCACCGTGCGGCGCGGATTCAGCGACGAATACGGGTCCTGAAAGATCGGCTGGATGCGCGACGCCAAGGCTTTCCGATTGCTCGCATCGATTTCGCGCCCTTCGATCAACACGTTGCCGGAGGTCGGCGGCAACAGTCCCAGCAGCATCTTCGCCAACGTGCTTTTGCCGCAGCCCGACTCGCCCACCAGCCCCAGCGTTTCTCCCCGCCGGATGCGCAGCGAGACGTCGTTCACGGCACGAATTTCTCCGGGTTTGGCGAACAGGCCGCGATTCAGGCGAAAAACCCGGCTCAGCACGCACAGTTCCAGCGCCAGATCCTCGTTGCCGGGAATATGCGGCGGCGATGGCGCGCGCAGCCCTTCCCCTGCTTGCCTCGTCATATCGCCTCCACGGTTTTTTCGGCCTGAACGCACCGCACCGCATGCCCGTCGGTCACATCGATATAGGGAATGTCCCGGCGGCAGGCGTCGGTACAGCGCGAACAGCGATTAAAGAAGGCGCACCCCTGCTGCGGCCCAACCAGACTCGGCACCACGCCGGGAATAGCGCGAAGCGGCTGCCCCGGCATCGTCTTCCCTTGCACCGGAATACAGTCGAGCAACCCGCGCGTATAAGGGTGCTGCGGTTGATGGAACAGCGGCATCACGGGCGCGGTTTCGACGATCTGCCCGGCATACATCACCGACACGCGATCGGCGATGCGGGCCACCACGCCCAGATCGTGGGTAATGAAGATCACTGCGGTGCCGAACTCCTGTTGCAGCTCGCGCAGCATTCGCAGAATTTGCGCCTGAATGGTGACGTCCAGCGCCGTGGTGGGTTCATCCGCGATGATTAGCTCCGGCTCGCACATCAGCGCCATCGCGATCATGATGCGCTGGCGCAGGCCGCCGGACAGCTGATGGGGATACTGATTCAGCCGGTCCGCCGCCATCGGAATCCCCACGCGCTCCATCAGCCATACCGCGCGGTCTCGCGCCGTCGACATCGAGACCTTACGGTGCGCCAGCAGCGTTTCACACAGTTGGTTGCCAAGCGTGAAAGAGGGATTGAGCGACGTCATCGGCTCCTGAAAAATCATCGCCATCTCGTCGCCCCGCATCGCGGCCCGCTGCCGGGACGTCATCGTTTGCAGATCGTGACCTTTGAAGCGCATATGGTCCGCCGTGCGAATGGCTTTGCGCGGCAGCAGATCCATCAGCGCCAGCGACGTCATGGATTTGCCGCAGCCCGACTCACCGACCAGACACAGCATCTCGCCCCGTCGCACGGAGAAGTCGATGCCGCGCACCGCATGCAACATACCGCGCGGCGTCGGTAAATCGACCCGCAGGTTCTTCACATCCAGCAAAATGTCATCATTCATCGCCGACTCCTTAACCCCGTCCGTCCAGCGCGGTGATGTCGCGCAGACCATCCCCGACCAGATTGATGCCCAGAACCAGTACCGCCAGCATGACGCCCGGTATCAGGATGACCCACGGCTGAAAGAACATGTACGCCTTGCCTTCGGCGACCATCAGCCCCCACGACGGCATCGGCGGCTGTACGCCCAGCCCCAGAAACGACAGCGTGGCCTCCAGCAGAATGGCGTGGGCGATCTCCAACGTCGCGACCACCGTCAGCGGACCCAGCAGGTTAGGCAGGATCTCGCGCAGCATGATGAACAGCGACGACGCGCCCAGCGTTTTCGCCGCCGCCACAAATTCCGCCTCCCGCAGCTGGCGCGTCACCGAGCGGGAGACAATCAGGAAACGGTCCCACAGCAGCAGTCCCAGCAACATGATCACGACTTTGACGGAGCCGCCCACCATCGACGCCATCGCCAGCGCCACCAGGATCACCGGCATGGAGAGCCGCACGGTCAGGATATAGCTGACCACCGCATCGACACGTCCGCCGAAATAGCCCGCCGTCACGCCCAGCGTGATCCCAATCAAACCGGCGACAAACACGGACACCAACCCAATCAGCAGCGACACCTGCGCGCCGTACAACAGGCGACTCAGATAATCACGCCCCAGTTTGTCGGTGCCGAGCAGATGGTCCCAACCGCCCCTGTCATGCCAGACCGGCGGGATCAAACGCTGACTGATGTCCTGTGCATAGGGATCGTGCGGGCTGATCAGCGGCGCCAGCAGCGCGGCCACGATGATGATGGCGAGGATAACGACGCCCATCGCCATACTGTGATGGCCCATGATCCGCCGCAGCCAACGCCGTGCCGGGCCCGGTTCGGGCAGCAGGGCCGCCTCGGACGGCGTCGACGCGACAACGGCGGAGGAAAGCGGTGAGGATGGTTTCATGACAGCTCCTTATTGCGTCCGCAGTCGGGGGTCCAGCGCGGCATTCAGCACGTCCGCCAGAAAGCTCAATACGATGTAAAACACGGCGATAATCAGCACGATGGCCTGTACCACCGGGAAGTCGTTACGCGAGATAGAGTCCCAGGCCAGCTGGCCCAGCCCCTGCAACGCGAACACGGATTCGATCACCACGGAGCCGCCCAGCATGAAACCCAGCTCCACCGTCGCCAGCGCCACTACCGGGATGATGGCGTTGCGCAGGCCATGCTTGACGATCACCCGAAACGCACTGAGTCCTTTGGCCCGAGCGGTGCGGATATAGTCTGCGCCCAGCACGTCCAGCATGCCGGAACGCGTCAGGCGCATCAGCGACGGCATGGCGTAGTAGCCCAGCGCGACGGCGGGCAGGACGAAGTTTTGCCAGCTGCTGTTGCCCGCCACCGGCAGCCATTTCAGCCCGACGGCGAACAGCAGAATCAGGATCAGCGCAAACCAGAAGTTAGGCATCGCCTGCCCGATGACGGCGATGAACATGGAGCCTCGGTCCACCCAGGTATCGCGAAAAACCGCCGCCAGTACGCCCAGCGGGATCGCCACCACCAGCGCCAACAGCAGCGAGACGCCGCCAAGCTTCAGGGTGATCGGCATGCGCTGACCCACCAGTTCCATCACCGTATTTTCGAAATAGAACGAGCGGCCGAAATCCAGATGCAGCGCCGCCCACATCCACTGACCAAACTGCGCCAGTAACGGTTGGTCCAGCCCATACTGTCGTCGAATTCCCTCAATGACCTCGGCGGAGGCGTCTGGACCCGCAATAGCGGCCGCCAGATCGCCCGAAAGGTGCAGTAGCGAAAAGCTGACGACGGCCACCGTAAACAACACGGCCAGGGCCACCAGCAGCCGTCGCAAAATATAGATAAGCATCAGTCACTCCTCCTGCGGGCCGGTCGCCGGAAGGGGTCGCGCTCCTTCCGGCGGGTTTGACCTCTTATTTCCAGCTGGCCATGGCGAAGCGCGGCAGCTCGTCCGGCCAATCATCGAAATTCAGATCGGAGGTAAAGGCATAATTCGTGGAGTAGGAGAACATCGGCGCCAGATAGGCCTGCGACGAAATTCGCCCCAGCGCATCGGCGTACAGGGCGCTGCGCTGTTTGGGGTCGAGCGTTTCATCCGCTTTCGACAGCATGGCTGTGACCTCGCTGTCCTTCCAGATATCATCGCCTTTGCCGCCGAAATACGGTGTGGTGAACGCCGCGGCGTCGTTGATGGAGAACGATCCCCAGGTGCGGATCGCCATCGGCGCTTTACCGGAGATCAGATCCGCCGCCAGCACGGTGTACTGGACGTAGTGAAGACGCGCGCGGATGCCGACTTTGCGCAGATCGCCGATGATCGCCTCGGCGTAGTCACGCTCGCGGTAGGCCCATATATCGGTGTCGAAACCGTTGGGATAACCGGCTTCCGCCAGCAGCTGCTTCGCCTTCTCCGGGTTGTAGTCGTATTTAATAACCTTGCTGGTATCGCAGGCGGTTTGGGTGCGGAAGCAGGCGGAATAGACTGGCTGACTGCCGCCGCGCACCAGATTGTTGACGATGCCTTCCCGATTGATGGCGTAGTTCACCGCCTGACGCACGCGCAGATCCTTGAACGGTTCGCCGCCCGGTCCGCTGGCGTGGGTGTTCAGTGCCATAAAGCCAATACGCATGGTTTCGCCGCTTTTCACCGTGAGGTTCGGCATGGTTTCCAGCGAGGTGATCTGATCGGCGGGCACGCGCCAGATCCAGTCCACCTGACCGGTCATCAGCTGCGCCAACCGGGTTTCCGGGTCGCGAATAACAACAAATTGCAACTTGCCGATTTTCGGTTGACCCTGCGGGCTATCCGCAAAGTAGCGGGCATTCTTTTCCATGCTCACCCCCTGAGCCGGGGTGACTTTGGTGATTTTGTAGGGGCCGGTGCCGATAGGCGCTTTGCTGAAGCCAGCCAGTTTCACCTTCTGGTAATAGGCTGACGGGTAGATAGGCGTCGGGCCGGAGAGATATTCCAGCGCAGCGGGGAACGGTTTTTTCAGCTTTAGCCGGACGGTGTAGTCATCCACCTTTTCGGTGGTTTCGATCCAGTCCACGCTTTGCGGCATGACGGATGACGTCCCCGGACCGGCGATGTGGTTAAAGGTATAGGCCACGTCTTCCGCCGTGAACGGATCGCCGTTATGGAAAGTGATCCCTTTACGCAGATGAATCAGCAGGGCGGTGGGCGATTCCCAGGTCCAGCTGGAGGCCAGTTCGGGTTTATATTCGCCGGTTTTGGGATCGCGATAAATCAGGGTATCCCAGACCAGATGGGCCAGAATCACGCCTTCACGAAGGTTGTTATGATAAGGGCTGACGTTTTCCACCTCGTTGTCGGAGGCATAAACCAACGTGTCATTCTGTTTTCCTGCATAGCTGGATGCCGCGCAGCCGAGGAGGAGTGCAGACAAAACACCGCGTTTGATCTGTCTTGTCAGTGAACAAGCCATAGGATTCTCCATTCGAGACACTTCATGAAAGAATTAAATCGCCACAATCTCACCTACGTTCCGACAGGAAGTTGCAAGAGTGGAGCCAATCCCGGCGGCTTAACCTTACTGATTTTAGATATAAGCTTTCTAATAATGAGAAACCGCTTTGCCCGAGCTGCTTTAGCCGCAAACCACAGGTCATTACGGTGGAATAGGTTTTATTGATAGGAGGGTATTCTGGGAATCGGCATTAAGCAGCGGTGCAACAGCATGATCGACGCGCACCTTTTTAAGGCACATGGGCACCATCCACGGATAACCGCACGCGCGTCAGTGACGCAAACCAGAATACGGGCTTTGCTGCCTCCTATTTTTATCAAATACCACGGGGAGTGATCACCGCTCATGCGCGCTTATTTTTTACGTCTAAGAATGAAGCGGAAGATAATATCGAGATGGAACCGCAGCTAATACTACAGAGATAAACCATATATAGAGACCTTCAGAAAAAAATGAACACACGCTAATAATGATTACGATGGAATAAATCCGTTAATGGCAGATTGGGTAAAACAGGATGACGATGAAGGATCATGTCAAATAACATCCATGGCAATACAGAATCTCGCCGGAGAGGCTAAATAGATATTTCACGTACTGAAGTTCAGCGCACATGAACGCTCCTTCCAACACGTTTAAAAATATGTCGTCTCGTTGCGGTTATTTTTAGCGAGAAGTGACGAAGTCCCCTCAGGATTGATAATGGCCGTCTTTCGAACCTGCCTGCTGGCGGACGGCATGGCTCAATCCTTCGCGCAATGACGTCATTGTTCGTCTGGAGTAATACCAGAACGCTCGGAGCTAAACCGCGAAAAAAACAAATCAATCCATTGATTTTTATCAACTAAATAATCAATTTCGCATGATGGGGTACGTTTAAAAGCAATCTCACATTCCGCCCGTAGCTACGGCACTTATCGCTTTTGCTAATCGACAATCAATATTATTAATTGGCCTAATGAGCTGCCAAACCGGATGATAGCGACATCGAATTATCCCTATTTTAAATAGGGTGCCGAATAGATATGTTTTCCGCCAACCCATTATTCATTTGTCGGAAACCAGCGGAATACGTCTTCAAACAGGAAATAAGCATGTTTTCTATTTGGTAGTGATTACGTTACAGGCGATTTATTAGGTACACCTGGTTATCACCCCGTCGCGCGTTAATTATTTTTCCATTATCCAACCAGAGCGAATTCAAGATTATGTCTACGACCGTATTTATGACCGGATTGATGACCAGCGCCGGATTATTAATGTCTATCGGCGCACAGAATTCATTCGTATTGCGTCAGGGCGTGCGTCGGGAACATGTCTTTTTAGTCTGCACCCTCTGCTTCATATTCGACATTATATTCATGAGCGCGGGCGTGTTTGGCGTCAGCGAGTTGCTCAGTTCCTATCCGTTGGCGCTGAAATTGCTGACGCTGGCGGGCGTGCTGTTTTTGATTCACTACGGCTTCGGCGCGCTTCGCAGCGCCTGGCGCGGCAACCAGAGTCTGCGCCTTGGCGCGACCGGCAATGCCGGTGCCAGCCGTCGTTCGGCCGTGACCGCCTGTCTGGCGGTCAGTCTTCTTAATCCTTCCGTGTATCTGGATACCATCGCCATCATCGGCGGCATATCGTCCGGGCTGAGCCAGGAGCACAAGACGTTTTATCTATTTGGCGCGCTGCTGGCGTCGGGGATCTGGTTTTACGCCATTGGCTACCTCTCCTCCGCCTGCGCGCGGCTGTTTAACAAGAGCAGCACCTGGCGCGTATTGGACAGCGTTATCGGCGTGTACATGCTGTTTATCGCCTGGCAGCTGCTACGTCTTCTGTTATCTCCAGCGGCGTAACACCCCACGCCGCCTCAGGTCCCCGCAGCCGTTTTAACGGGCGATGCGGGCAGCCAACGACTCGACGCGACGAATCGCCTCCCGCAGCATCGTGTCCGTCACCGCAAACGGCATCGCGTCCATATCCGACGTGTTGACGGCAGCCAGCACTATGGCCTGCAATTCGTCATCGGTCAGACCGGGGCTGATATCCGCCAGCGTCAGCGGCACGGCGCAGGCGTGCGCCAGCGACAAGGCATCCAGCAGTTCTTCGTCGCTGCGTGACTCCAAAGCCAGCAGGCACAAATTGCCGAACCCCACCAGCAGGCCGTGGCCGAAGTCGCGAGTCTTGTCACAGACGGTAAAGCCTTCAAATAAGGCATGGGCCGCGGCGGCATGCGCGCCGCTGGCCATGATCGAGGTCAGCCCGGCGAACAAGAATATCGCATCCAGCACCTGATCCAGCGCCGCGTTGGCGCGCCCTTCCGCCACCGCGCGACAGGCTTCGGCGCCATAACGTTCGATCAGTTGGAAACAGATCGCGCTGTGGGCGCGGGAAGAGGCGGCCAGACCGCTGTGATTGTGCCCGGTATCGATGGCCCGGAACTCATACCACTTCGCGAGCGTATCTCCCAACCCTGCGGCGAGCCAACGCAGCGGCGCCTGGGCTAACAGCGTGCTGTCGATGATGACCGCATTCGGCGCGGACGGCAGATGACGCACATCGACAAAATGCCCGTCCTCTTCGTAGATAACGGACAGCGGCGTGACCGCCGCGCAGGTGCCGGCGATGGTCGGCAGCGTCACGATGGGGATCCCCGCCTGATGCGCCACCAGCTTACCGGTGTCCAGCGACTTCCCGCCGCCCACGGACAGCAAAACGTCGCTGTCGGTTTCCGCCACGCAGGCGCACAGTCGTTCGACCTGCTTGACGCTACAATGCCCGCCGAACCACTCGACGGCGCTTAACGTGAGGCCCGCCTGCGCCAGCTGAGCGCGGATCTTGTCTTCCGTCGCCGCCAATGCCTGATGACCGCCGACGACCAGTACGCGCGTGCCCAACCCGGCGCAGATGTCCCCCAGCTCACGGCTAGCGTCCGCCCCGCGCACGATATTCGCGGGGAAAATAACCTGTTGTGTCATGTGTTTTCCTGCCTATTTTTAGCGTAAACCATGAGTTGCGTCAGACACCTTGCAGACGCTCTCCCTGCGGCGTTACTGACGACCTCACTCCACGTTAGCACCTGCGGCGATGAAATGCGTTCACTCCGTCGGACATCAGGCACCGTGACATCACGACGCGGCAGCATGACTTCCACTCGCTCGTCGCCACCGCGTTTTTCCCTGCTATCCGGCACAGGTCAATGGTTCTGTCGAGGCCGGTGACGGACGGAAACGATTGAGCGTCAGCAATTAATGTCGATACAACGCCTGACAGCACGCGCCGCTTCTGACAAAATACGCGCCATCCCCCGTTTGTGAAAAGATGGATTTTCTGTAGATGGTTGCGAAACTTATTGATGGTAAAACGATTGCGCAGCAGGTAAAGAGCGACGTTGCTGCACGTGTCCAAGAGCGTCTGGCCGCCGGTAAGCGAGCGCCGGGTCTGGCGGTTATCCTGGTAGGGGACGATCCTGCTTCTCAGATTTATGTCGGCAGCAAGCGCCGGGTCTGTGAGGAAGTCGGTTTTATTTCCCGCTCTTACGATCTGCCCTCCACCACCTCCGAAAGCGAGCTGCTGGCGCTGATTGACCGACTGAATGCCGATGAGACCATCGACGGTATTCTGGTGCAGCTACCGCTGCCGCAGGGCATCGACAACACCAGCGTCATTGAACGCATCGCGCCCGACAAAGACGTGGATGGCTTCCACCCTTACAACGTCGGCCGCCTCTGCCAGCGTGCGCCGCTGCTGCGTTCCTGCACGCCACGTGGGATCATCACGCTGCTGGAGCAGTACAACATCGACATGTTCGGCCTGAATGCCGTTGTCATCGGCGCGTCAAACATTGTTGGTCGGCCGATGAGTCTGGAACTGCTGCTGGCCGGTTGCACCACTACCGTGACGCACCGTTTCACGAAGAATTTGCGTCAGCACGTTGAGAACGCCGATTTGCTGGTCGTTGCCGTCGGCAAACCGGGCTTTATTCCGGGCGACTGGATCAAACCCGGCGCGGTCGTCATTGATGTCGGCATTAATCGACTGGACGACGGTAAAGTGGTCGGCGATATCGATTTTGCCGGCGCGAGCGAACGCGCGTCCTTCATTACGCCGGTCCCCGGCGGCGTCGGTCCAATGACCGTTGCTACCCTGATTCAAAATACCTTGCAGGCCTGCGAGGAATATCACGACACACCCGCAAAGGCATAACAGACATTATGGAAATTTTTCACCTGAACCAACATCCGCACGTTGAACTGTGCGACCTGCTGAAACTCCTGGGCTGGAGCGACAGCGGGGCTTCCGCCAAGCAGCTCATCGCCAACGGCGACGTGAGCGTCAACGACCAGATTGAAACGCGTAAGCGCTGCAAAATCGTCGCCGGTCAGGTCGTGCGTTTCGCAGACCAGGCGGTCACCGTTCAGGCGTAACTCGCCCGACTGAGATCGCCGCGGCATCGCGTATTTCCCCCACATCCCCCTTGCGGAGATGTGGGCTCCTCTCCTCTTCCCCTCTCACTGTCACATTATCCTTCTGCCATGACGCGCCATTGCAATGCGCCTATCCTCGCCTGCGTGCGAGATATCCAGGATTCGGGTTCAGGAAGGAAGAAAGTCAACATCGGGGAGAATCAATGAAAACAGGCCGGGAGCGAATCAGCTTCCGGCCTGTGGATGAGCGTGAGAGGCGGCGAAACGAAGCGCTCCGCCGCGAAGGGAGGAACGATGGCTTACTTACGACGCCAAATTGTCCCCTGTGGACCGTCTTCCAGCACGATCCCCATTTCGTTGAGGCGGTCGCGCGCGGCATCCGCCATTCCCCAGTCTTTACTCTGACGCGCATCGTTGCGCTGTTTGATCAACGCTTCGATTTCCGCCACTTCGTCATCATCCGCCTGAGCGCCGCTCTGAAGGAATAGCTCCGGCTCTTGCTCCAGCAGGCCCAGCACTTTCGCCAGCTGTCGCAGCGCGGCGGCCAGACCGTTCGCCGCCGCAGGATCTTCCGCCTTCATCCGGTTGACTTCGCGCGCCATATCAAACAGCACGGAGTAAGCTTCCGGGGTATTGAAGTCGTCGTCCATCGCCTCGCGGAAACGGGCTTCGAAGGTTTCGCCGCCGCTGGCCGCCGCCGATGCGTCCATGCCGCGCAACGCGGTGTATAAGCGCTCCAGCGAGGCGCGGGCCTGCTTGAGGTTCTCCTCGCTGTAGTTCAACTGGCTGCGGTAGTGGCCGGACATCAAAAAGTAGCGAATAGTTTCAGCGTCGTAGTGCGCCAACACATCGCGGACGGTGAAGAAGTTGTTCAGGGATTTGGACATCTTTTCCCGGTCGACCATCACCATGCCGGAGTGCATCCAGAAGTTGACGTATTCGCCGCCGTGAGCGCAGGTGGACTGCGCAATTTCGTTTTCATGGTGCGGGAACATCAGATCCGAACCGCCGCCGTGAATGTCGAAGTGCTCGCCCAGCTGCTTACAGTTCATGGCGGAGCATTCAATATGCCAGCCGGGACGACCGTTACCCCACGGCGACGGCCAACTCGGCTCGCCGGGCTTGGACATCTTCCACAAGACAAAATCCATCGGGTTGCGTTTAACGTCTGCGATTTCAACCCGAGCGCCCGCCTGCAGTTGCTCCAAATCCTGACGGGACAGGATGCCGTAATCCGCATCGGTGTCGACCGCGAACATCACATCGCCGTTTTTCGCCACATAGGCGTGGTCACGTTCCATCAACTGCTGCACCAGCGCAATGATTTCACCGATATGCCGAGTGGCGCGCGGCTCGACGTCCGGCGGTAGAATATTCAAGGCTCTGAAATCGTCATGCATCTCGGCAATCATGCGGTCAGTCAGTTGCTCAATGGTTTCGCCGTTTTTCGCCGCACGCTGAATGATTTTGTCATCAATGTCCGTAATATTGCGGACATACTTCACTTCGTAGCCGAGGTAACGCAGATAACGCGTGACCACATCGAACGCCACGAAAGTCCGCCCGTGACCAATGTGACACAGGTCGTAGACGGTTATCCCGCACACATACATACCGACTTTGTCAGCGTGAATGGGTTTGAATTCCTCTTTTTGACGAGTCAGGGTATTAAAAATCTTTAGCATCGGGGCATTCCATGGTGTTCGCAGGATATGAGCATCACTGTTTGCGTTACGCGTATCAAAGTATGAGTGGCCAGCGTTTCGGGCCCAGGCAGCGTATTGAACCCCGAACCCTGACCTATTGCAAGATCGGTACCATCAGGCGGTGGAAGTTATTTCATCCTGAGAAAAAGATTTTTAACAGAAAAAACAAACGCCCAACCGGCGGTTCGGGCAAGAGTAAGGTGGGAAAATACCCCTTCACACGAAGGGGTTAACGTGTGCTCTCTTGGTATGCTGCGCGGCTTTATCGTTTCAGGCGCGGCGTTCCCGAAGGCGCCTGGCGTCGGAAAAGATGTCGCGCTACCGCCAGCGGGGGTTAGACGCCAGCGAGTAACGACCGCCGCCGAGCAGCAGGATGGCCAGGCCGGCGAAAAAGTATACCGCCATGTTCTCAATGCCCCACGCGCCGGTCTTGTCCAGCGTGAGGGCCGCGGTCAGATCCGTCAGCAGATAAGCGGCCAACATCGTGAGCGTGAAAATGAACGCGGACGGCCGGGTCAGAATACCCAATATCATCAACACCGGGGCGATCACCTCGCCCACATAGACGCCATAACCGACGATGCCGGGCAGCCCATGCGCCATCACCATCGACTGAATGCCGCCAATACCGGCGATCAGCTTATGCACGCCGTGGAACAGCATCATGGCACCGAATGAAACGCGCAGTACCAGCTTACCGAAATCCGGCCTGTCAAAGAGCGAATTGAACCCGTTAAGCATCATGCACCTCCCTTGTGGTCACCTGATTAAGGAGAATGATTATCACGTAATCCGGGGCGTTTTACCGATTGCCGCGTCACGTTTGAAAAATCGTTTCTTCCCCCTGTGGCGACGACGATTGCATGACCTCGATATCCGGTTCCGAATCGTTCCACAAGGAAGAGGCAATAAGGTGCGTCTCGCCGCTGGCCAATGCGTTTCGCCCTCGACGCTGGGCGTTGGCGCCAGGCGGCCTTTGCTGACTCAGACATTCACTTATGTTATAAGAGCGCTCTTGGTGGTTCACCGCCTCTGTAAACCTCTCCTTTATTTTATGTACTATGGCTAAGTAGGAATCATTATTATGATTACGTTTCATACCAACCATGGCGATATCGTCATCAACACTTTCGCGGACAAAGCGCCTGCTACCGTTGAAAACTTTCTGAAATACTGCCGTAGCGGTTTCTACAGCAACACCATTTTTCACCGCGTGATCAATGGTTTTATGATCCAGGGCGGCGGTTTTGCTCCGGGTATGGAACAGAAAATCACCGAAGCGCCGATCAAAAACGAAGCCAACAACGGCCTGAAAAATACCCGCGGCACGCTGGCGATGGCTCGCACCAACGATCCGCACTCCGCCACCGCTCAGTTCTTCATCAACCTGGTGGACAACGACTTCCTGAACTTCCGCTCTGAGCGCCCTGATGGCTGGGGTTACTGCGTCTTCGCCGAAGTCGTAGAAGGCATGGATGTGGTCGACAAAATTAAAGCGGTCGCCACCGGCCGTAGCGGCATGCACCAGGATGTGCCAAAGGAAGATGTCGTTGTGACCAGCGTTACGGTCAGCGAGTAATTTTCTCTGCATGGCGACGCTGTTTATTGGCGATTTGCATCTGAGCGAACAGGAACCGGCTATTACCGCCGGTTTTCTGCGTTTTTTACGCGAAGAAGCGGCTCAGGCCGACGCGCTGTACATCCTGGGCGACCTGTTCGACGCCTGGATTGGCGATGACGATCCGCAGCCGCTGCATCACACCGTCGCCGCCGCGCTGCTGACGCTGCATCATCAGGGCGTGCCCTGCTACTTCGTCCACGGCAACCGGGATTTCCTGATCGGCAAGCGCTTCGCCCGCCAGAGCGGCATGACGCTGCTGCCGGAGGAAAACCGAATTGCGCTATACGGTCGCGAGTATCTGGTGCTGCACGGTGACACGCTGTGCACCGACGACGCCGCCTACCAGCGTTTTCGCCGCCGCGTTCACAACCCGCTGATTCAACGTCTTTTTCTGTGGCTGCCCCTGCGACTCCGGCTACGTATCGCCGCGCGCATGCGCTCCGCCAGCCAGCAGGCCAACCAGATCAAATCGCTTGAGATCATGGACGTCAATCCTCAGCAGGTCATAGACCGGCTGCGTCACTTCCAGGTCAAGACCATGATCCACGGTCATACGCATCGACCAGCGATCCATACGTTGACTGTCGATGGCGAGACCGCTCAACGGGCCGTGCTCGGCGCCTGGCATGAGGAAGGATCGGTCATCAAAGTCACGCCCGACGGTATTTCACTCCACGCATTCCCGCTTTAAGTCCTGTTTTCCACCCGTTTTTTGCGCTAAACCCCGACGTTCATCACGACGCAACCGTTTTCCTCCCTCTGGGGTCATGGTATGCTCTACGCCCTCGTCGCCGGAGCGCCGACTCGGCGGCGATGTGTCTATCACCCTGTGCTCTGACCGGCGTCAGGCACATTCACAGGAGCACTACAGGCATGTCATCCAACGCTGCCCCGGCGAAAATCGCCATCGTGATGGGTTCAAAGAGTGACTGGGCCACCATGCAGTTCGCAGCAGAAATCCTCACCACGCTGAATCTCCCTTTCCACGTTGAAATCGTGTCCGCGCACCGCACGCCGGATAAACTGTTCCGTTTTGCCGAAGCGGCGGCGGATAACGGCTTTGACGTCATCATTGCCGGAGCCGGTGGCGCTGCGCACCTGCCTGGTATGCTGGCCGCCAAAACGCTGGTGCCGGTGCTGGGCGTTCCGGTCCAGAGCGCAGCGCTGAGCGGGGTGGACAGCCTGTACTCCATCGTGCAGATGCCGCGCGGCATTCCGGTGGGGACGCTGGCGATAGGCAAAGCCGGCGCGGCCAATGCCGCCCTGCTCGCCGCACAGATTCTGGCGTTGCATGACCGCGAGCTGGCGACGCGTTTGACGGATTGGCGTCAGCGCCAAACCGACGATGTGCTCCAGCACGCCGATCCGCGGGAGGAAGCATGAAACCGGTCTGTGTATTAGGTAACGGTCAACTGGGACGCATGCTGCGTCAGGCTGGCGAACCGCTGGGCATCGCGGTCTATCCGGTGGGACTGGATGCCGAGCCCGAGTCTATCCCCTACCAGCACAGCGTCATCACCGCAGAAATCGAACGCTGGCCGGAAACCGCCCTCACCCGCCAGCTGGCGACGCAGCCTACATTTATCAATCGCGATATTTTCCCGCGTCTGGCCGATCGTTATACGCAGAAACAGCTGTTGGACGAGCTGCAGCTAGCGACGGCGCCGTGGCAGTTGCTAAGCAGCGCCGACGCCTGGCCCGACATCTTCAGTCGGTTGGGCGAACTGGCCATCGTCAAACGCCGCGTCGGCGGCTACGACGGCCGCGGCCAGTGGCGTCTGCGCCCCGGTGATGAGGCAACGCTGCCCGTGGACTGCTACGGCGAGTGCATCGTCGAGCAGGGAATTAACTTTTCCGGCGAAGTGTCGCTGATCGGCGCGCGCAACGCACTGGGCGAGTGCGTGTTTTATCCGCTGACCCACAATCTGCATCAGGACGGCATTCTGCGCACCAGCGTCGCGTTGCCCCATCCTACATCTGCCTTGCAACGGCAGGCTGAAAAGATGCTGTCCGCCATTTTGCATCATCTGGGCTATGTCGGCGTGATGGCGATGGAGTGCTTTATCGTCGGCGACCAACTGCTGATCAACGAGCTCGCGCCGCGCGTGCATAACAGCGGCCACTGGACCCAGAACGGCGCGTCTATCAGTCAGTTCGAACTGCATTTGCGTGCAATCCTCGATTTGCCGATGCCCGCGCCCGTCGTCAGCACGCCGTCGGTGATGGTCAATCTTATCGGCACTGACGTGAATGCCGACTGGCTGACGCTGCCGCTGACGCATCTGCACTGGTATGAGAAAGCCGTGCGTCCGGGCCGGAAGGTCGGGCATCTGAATCTCAGCGATCCGGACGCCGCGCTCCTCCGCGAAACGCTACAGGCGCTGACGCCGATGCTGCCTTCGGAGTATCAGTCCGGGCTTACGTGGGCGCAACAAAAGCTATCTGCCTGATCTCAGACTGCGCGGATGTCCCCGGAGATCCGCGCGCCGACGCCACGTTTTAACACCGTGCTTGCCTGTCGCCTCGTCAGGGGTGCGTGGCAGGCGACCGGGTTTGCACCCGTGATTTATTTCGCGGGATAATAGCGCCGTCATTCAGGCCATCAGATTGTGACTGAATGCGATGACCGCGTGTTTTCACCGTGGCGCTCACGGAAACTGGTATTTAAGGATGTATTTCCCGCAATGAAGATTTCTCCTCTGTTCATCGGTGTTTTTCCCGGCTTATCGCCGTCACGTGTTGTCCTATCCGCTGCGTCGCCGTCCGCCTGCGAGAAGAATGTCAGCATCACTCGACAATAGCGGTCCTGATGTGACTACCCTCGCACACTTCGCCCGGCCCCACGTTGTGAGCCGGACGTCTGTTTTATATGCATGACTCGCTCAGGAGAGAGTTGTATGAGCTCAATTCAGGAAAGCAGCGCGGTCTTTGACACCGCCTCCACTTGGCGTAAAAGCGATACCGTCTGGATGTTGGGACTGTATGGCACGGCCATCGGCGCCGGGGTGCTGTTTTTGCCCATTAACGCCGGTATAGGCGGTTTGTTGCCGCTCATCATCATGGCGATTATCGCGTTTCCGATGACGCACTATTCGCATCGCGCGCTGTGCCGTTTCGTCCTTTCTGGCAAAGGCGATGCGGAAGACATCACCGAGGTCGTGGAGGAGCATTTCGGCTCCCGGGCCGGTCATCTCATTACCCTGCTGTATTTTTTCGCGATATATCCCATTCTGCTGGTCTACAGCGTGGCGATCACCAATACCGTCGATAGCTTCATCACCCATCAGCTGCACCTGCCGTCGCCCCCGCGCGCGCTGCTCGCGCTGGCGCTGATCTTGTGCCTGATGTTCATCGTGCGTTTTGGGGAAGCCACCATCGTGAAAGCGATGAGTGTACTGGTCTATCCATTCTTGACCGTGCTGTTGCTGCTGGCCTGCTATCTGGTGCCGCATTGGAATCTGTCGGTATTCCAGACGTTGTCGCTATCCGGCACCGTGAATGGCAGCAGCCTGCCCGCGACGCTGTGGCTGGCGATCCCGGTGATGGTGTTTTCGTTTAACCACTCGCCGATTATCTCTTCGTTCGCCGTGGCCAAGCGTAAGGAGTACGGCGATGCGGCGGAGAAGAAGTGCGCGCGTATCCTGTCCTACAGCCATGTGATGATGGTATTGACCGTCATGTTCTTCGTGTTCAGCTGCGTACTGGCGCTGTCGCCGGAAGAGCTGATGGCGGCGAAAACGCAAAATATTTCGATTTTGTCTTATCTGGCGAACCACTTTGACAGCGCGCTTATCGGCTATGCGGCGCCGCTGATCGCGACCGTCGCCATCTCCAAGTCGTTCCTGGGTCACTACCTGGGCGCGGGCGAAGGATTCAACGGACTGGTGGTGAAAACGCTGCGGCGACGCGGCAAAACGCTGGCACCTCGTACGCTGAACCGCATCACCACTGTTTTTATGCTGCTGACCACTTGGGCAGTGGCCACGTGGAATCCCAGCATTTTGGGGATGATTGAAACGCTGGGCGGCCCGATCATCGCCTGCCTGCTGTTTTTAATGCCGATGTATGCGATCCATCGCGTCCCTGCGATGCGGCGCTATAGCGGCCAGCTCAGCAATCTCTTCGTGACGCTGACGGGACTGATTGCGATGACCGCCATTATCTACAGCCTGTGTCAGTAAGCCCCGGCGTGCGGCGTTTCGCGCCGCACGCTGTCCCGTCAGCGTCTCCTCGCCCCGTCACGCCGATAGCGTTTTTGCACAGTCCAGCGCACGCAAAATCTCGCTGTCTCTCGTTGACCAGGATGAGAAAAAGTCCATGTGAAGACTCGCCATGCCCGTCATTCACGCGCCATAATGGTAATGGATAGTAGAAACACTTCAGTAAAATCATTTAACGGAGTGAGAATGAGTCAGGACAAACTCTACATAGACAAAGAGTTGAGTTGGTTATCTTTCAATGAACGCGTACTTCAAGAAGCCGCCGACAAGAATAATCCGCTGATTGAACGTATGCGCTTTCTGGGCATCTACTCCAGCAATTTGGACGAGTTCTACAAGGTACGATTCGCCGACCTCAAACGTCGTATTCTGATTAACGAAGAGCAAGGCTCCGCCAGCGGGCTGCGTCATCTGCTCAGCAAAATTCAGATGCGCGTGCTGAAAACCGATCAGCTGTTCGACAATTTGTATAACGAGCTGCTGCTGGAGATGGCGCGTAACCAGATTTTCCTGGTCAACGAGCGACAGGTGTCGCCCAATCAGCAGGCGTGGCTGCGCGATTACTTCAAACACTATTTGCGCCCGCATATCACCCCGATTCTGCTGCTGCCTGAAACCAATCTGATTCAGTTTTTGAAAGACGATTACACCTATCTGGCCATCGAAATCATTCGCGGCGAGAAGACGGACTACGCGCTGCTGGAAATTCCGTCCGACAAGGTCGCCCGCTTCGTCGATCTGCCGCCGGAAGCACCGCACCGTCGCAAGACCATGATCCTGATCGACAATATTCTGCGCTACTGTCTGGATGATATCTTCTGGGGATTCTTCGATTACGACGCGCTGAACGCATACTCCATGAAGATGACGCGTGATGCCGAGTACGATCTGGTGACGGAAATGGAGTCCAGCCTGTTGGAGTTGATGTCGTCCAGCCTCAAACAGCGGCTGACGGCCAAACCGGTTCGCTTCGTCTATCAGCGAGATATGCCGGATGCGATGGTGGAGTGCCTGCTCAAGAAACTCGATATTACCTCCTATGACTCCGTTATTCCCGGCGGACGCTATCACAACTTCAAAGACTTCATCGGCTTCCCGAACGTGGGCCGCGCCAATCTGGTCAACAAACCGCTGCCACGTCTGCGTCATCTGGGATTCAATCACTTCCGCAACGGCTTTGACGCTATCCGCGAGCGCGATGTGCTGCTGTACTACCCGTACCATACCTTTGAGCATGTGCTGGAAATTCTCCGGCAGGCGTCCTTCGACCCCAGCGTGCTGGCGATTAAAATCAACATCTATCGCGTCGCCAAGGATTCGCGCATCATCAACTCCATGATCCACGCCGCGCACAACGGTAAAAAAGTCACGGTGGTGGTGGAATTGCAGGCGCGTTTCGACGAGGCCGCCAATATTCACTGGGCAAAAAGACTGACGGAAGCGGGCGTTCACGTCATCTTTTCCATTCCCGGTCTGAAAATTCACGCCAAGCTGTTTTTGATCTCGCGACGTGAAGGCGACAACGTGGTGCGCTATGCGCATATCGGGACCGGTAACTTCAACGAAAAAACCGCACGGTTATATACCGACTATTCGCTGCTAACCGCCGACGAACGCATTACCAACGAGGTACGCCGGGTCTTCAACTTTATCGAAAACCCCTACCGGCCGGTGAGTTTCGATCACCTGCTCGTCTCTCCGCAGAACTCTCGCAGCCGTCTTTATGAATTGATTGACCGCGAGATTGCCAACGCGCAGAACGGGCTGGAAGCGAAAATCACCCTGAAGGTGAACAATCTGGTGGACAAAGGTTTGGTCGACCGGTTGTATGCCGCCTCCGGCGCCGGGGTAAAAATGAACCTGTTGGTCCGCGGGATGTGCTCGCTCGTTCCCGATATTCCGGGGATCAGTGATAATATCCGCATCACCAGCATCGTGGACCGCTACCTGGAGCACGATCGGCTGTATGTTTTCCACAACGGCGGCGATCAGAAGGTGTTTCTCTCCTCCGCCGACTGGATGACCCGCAACATCGATTACCGTATCGAAGTCGCAGTGGAAGTCCTGGATCAGACGCTGAAGGCGCGAATCCTCGATATTCTGGAGATTCTATTCAGCGATACAGTCAAAGCCCGCGTGCTGGACAAGGAGTTGAATAATCACTACGTCACCCGAGGCAACCGGCGCAAAGTCCGCGCCCAGAATGCGATCTATGAATATCTTAAGGTCCTTGAGCAACCCAAAGAGTAGGCCACAGCCATGCCTTTAACCGACAATATCGCTGAAAAACCCCAGGAATTCGCCGCCATCGATCTGGGCTCCAACAGTTTTCATATGGTGGTCGCCCGCGTGGTCAATGGCGCGCTTCAAGTGCTTAGCCGCCTGAAACAACGGGTGCATATGGTAGACGGACTCGACAGCCAAAACCGGCTGAGCGAGGAGTCTATCGAACGGGGTCTGAACTGCCTTGCGCTGTTTGCCGAACGCCTGCAGGGATTTCCGGCGGCCAATGTCTCTATCGTCGGCACGCACGCCCTGCGCGAAGCGCACAACGCGCAAGAGTTTTTGCAGCGCGCCGCCAAAATCATCCCCTACCCGATCTCCATTATTTCCGGGCATGAAGAAGCGCGACTGATCTTTATGGGCGTCGAGCACACGCAGCCGGAAAAAGGCCGCAAGCTGGTGATCGATATCGGCGGCGGCTCGACGGAGCTGGTGATCGGCGAAGATTTTGAGCCTAAGCTGGTGGAAAGCCGCCGGATGGGCTGCGTCAGCTTCGCTCAACTGTTTTTCCCCGATGGCGAAATCAACGCCAACAACTTCAAGCGCGCCCGGCTTGCCGCCGCGCAGCAGTTGGAAAACCTGGCCTGGCAATACCGCATCTACGGGTGGGACTATGCGCTGGGCGCATCCGGCACCATTAAGGCGGCCAACGAGATCCTGCTGGCGATGGGCGAGAAAGACGGCCAGATTACGCTGCAGCGGCTTGAGATGCTGCGCGATGAGATCCTGAAGCATAAAAGCGTGAAAGCGCTCAGTCTACCGGGCCTGACGGATGAGCGACAGAACGTACTGGTTCCGGGCCTTGCCATCCTCTGCGGGGTCTTCGACACGCTGGCTATCGATACGCTGAGGTTGTCGGACGGCGCATTGCGCGAAGGCGTGCTGTATGAAATGGAGGGGCGCTTCCGCCATCAGGACATCCGCATCCGTACCGCGAAAAGTCTGGCCAGTCACTACAACATCGACCGCGCACAGGCGCATCGCGTCCGAGAAACGGCGGAACTGCTCTACACCCAGTGGGAGGAACAGAACCCCTCGCTGGTGAATCCACAGCTGGAGGCCATTCTGAAATGGGCGGCCATGCTGTATGAAGTGGGACTCGGCATCAACCACAGCGGTATGCACCGCCACTCCGCTTACATCCTGCAAAACACCAATCTGCCAGGATTTAATCAGGAACAGCAGATGGTGCTGTCGCTACTGGTGCGCTGGCACCGCAAAGCGATAAAAACAGACGAGCTGCCGCGCCTGAATCAGTTCAAAAAGAAACAGTACATGCCGATGATTCTGCTGCTGCGATTGGCGACGCTGCTCAATAACCAGCGTCAGGCCACGACGTCGCCACAAACGCTGCGTCTGGCGACGGACGATCGCACCTGGACCCTGATTTTCCCATTCGGCTATTTCAGTCAAAATACGCTGGTGCAGCTCGATCTGGAAAAAGAGCAGGAGTACTGGCAGGGCATCAGCGACTGGACGTTGTTGATTGAAGAGGAAAAAGAGTCACCGACACAAAATTAGGCCGGGTCAGTTCGGCCTGCGCCCTACTCCTGCTTCACATTGTGAGATTTTTCACATTTGCGCCTGGGGCTAATTTTTTGCCCCAGGCGCATTGACCCCACCGCCAGCTTGTGCCTAAATAAACAACAGCGAATGTCCGCTTTCATCAGGAATCCACCCGGTAATGTCTACGATTACCCACAGGCGAAGAATCATGTTACGTCAGCGACGAAGTAGTACGCGTATAGCCCGTACCGTACTCATGATCAGTCTCATCATTCTGTTAGGCCGTTTTGCTTATTCCGCCGTCGGCGCCTTTCTCTATCACCAGGAAGTTCAGCAGCAAACTCGCGTTGAGCATTCTCTGGACACATCTTCTGTGACGACACCCGCTCAACGAGAATAGTCCCTTAGTCCACACATTCTGCTGTTTTCAGCTATTTTATGATTACCGACTCGCACCGAGGCGGAGGCAACGTATTCGTGTTAAATACGCGACACACGTTCACCGCGTCATCCAGCAAGCAGGAGGTCAATGATGGCAAGTGGTTGGTCAAGTGACGGCTCCGTTCAGGAGCAAATCGACGCCACCGTCGATGATGCTATCGCTCAGGCGCGTAGCCAATTACATCGCGGCGAAAGCGCTGAGTATTGCGAAGAGTGCGGGGACCCCATACCGGAAGCCCGACGTAACGCGCTGCCGGGCGTGCGCTACTGCGTTGCCTGTCAGGCGAAAATCGACAAACAGCGCAGCATCAATGCTGGCTACAACCGCCGCGGCAGTAAAGACAGCCAGCTTCGTTAAGCGTTGGACGCCGCCAGACCACACAGCGTCTTCACGTCGTTATCGCGCGACCAGCACTGACGTTTTGGCATGGCGCACAATCGCCGAGGAGTTGGACCCTAGCAGGTAGGTTTTGACACTCGGACGGCGAGAGCCGACCACGATCAGATCGGCGTGGATCTCCTCGGCCAACTCCAGGACCTCATCACGCGGCGTACCAAAGGTAATACTGTGATCCAGCTGCTCCGCCGGGAGGTCTATTTGGCTCAGTAGCTCGTGCAACTTCTCATCCGCCTTAACCACCGCCTCGTTTTCGAACTCTTTCAAACCAAACGCATAGGCGGAAATATAAGCGGAGACATCCGGTAGAACATGAAACAGATGCAGTTTCGCACCGGATAATTTAGCCAGAAAAGTGGCCTGAGACAGGGCATTCTTGGTCAGCTCTTCTTCATCGATATCGACAGGCACCAAAATGGTCTTATACATAACAGCCCCCTTTGACTGTGTACTTTGACACCTTCAGCGTAGCTCCGTTTTTCGCTCAGATAAATGACGATGTGCAACTTTTGTGAGATAAGAGAGAATTAGTGACCTGATGAAAATATATCTAATATACAGATAGTTATGTTGTTATAGTTTGCTTACCGTGCAAAACCCTTTAAGCTTCCAGCGTTTTCGAGCACTTACGTTTACGAGCACTGCGCCATGTCTGCCCATCAAGATTTATTTTTCCGCCTTTCACGCTCCACTTTTCGCCAGCGCTTCCATCTCGGCCCCAAAGAGCGTGATTATTGTTATAGCAAGGGCAAAACCGTGGTCGCCTCACATGCCGCCGACTTCATCGCGCAACGGCTGGCACCCGCACAGCCTAACAATGACGGAAAACAGACGCCCATGCGTGGACATCCGGTCTTTGTCGCCCAGCATGCCACGGCTACCTGCTGTCGGGGATGTTTGTCCAAATGGCACGGTATTGCCAAACAACGACCGCTGACGCCTGAAGAGCAACGCGACATCGTTGAAGTGATTTTGCAGTGGATTGAGCAAGATTTAGCGGCGATATCGTAGAAAGACACAGGTGGGGGAATCAATGGCGGGTCGAAAGAAACGCGCTAGCTGGTTGATAAGCGCTGCCGTGTCTCCAGGACCGACAGCGTCAAACACCCTCTATCGGTCCGCTTCGCGCAAGGGAGAACGGACCGGATGGCCATTACATACTGACGATATTGACCTGTGCATCTCCTGCCGAAGAGAAGGTCACAAACGTGCAGGACTCACCGGAACTGAAAAACAGCTCAATCACGCCGTAATCAATAAACATATTCATCCATGTAATATCTTTGCTTAGCGTAAAGGTATGCGGTTTTTCAAATTCGATAATGCCTACCGCTTTCCCCGATCGACGAAGGATGTTGCACTCGCGAGTCGCGGGGGTATAAGTCACGACAAAATTCCAATCTGTACCGCCCACTTCGATTTTGATCTCGCTGGCGGTGCTGCTCTGAAAGTCAAAACCGATATAGCCCCGGCCATCAATGACTAATGGCAGCGCGGTATCTCCGCTATCGAGCGTTTCAGTGATTTCTGAAACGATCTCATCCGAGAAGGAGAATACGGGTTTGTTTTCAATGTAGTATTCACTATTCACATAGCGCAGTTTGAGTTTGCGCATCAGCGTCGCAATGCCGATGTTGCTGGCTTTGTCGATGATGGGCTGGGCATCTTTATCCTGCCAGTAGCCCCAGTTCGAAGCCCATCCCAGGCAATACAATCGGTCATGACTTTTGGTTTCATCATACCCAGCGCGCGCGCCGTAAAAATCAGGGCCATTGTCGATAGCGACCGGCGCTGGCGTTTCGATATTGCCGAACACCATTGTGTCGTAGTCCAGCGTCCCGACGTGCATAAACGTCCCTGTCGTCCCTAACGTGCCCCCGTTAGCGCCGAACACCAGCACGGATTTGTTGTATCCCAGATCGCCGCAGCGAATATCCAGCAACGTAGGACACTCAATCAATCCCATGTCTTTGATGACGATACTGTCGACATAGGTAAACGGCGCTTTACCGGTACGGGAACGGTAAATGCCGACCTTGTAGCCTTCAGCGAGATAGATATATACCCAACCATTTTGGATAAACGCAAAAGGATCGCGGTAATTGTCCAGGCGGAGATTATTAGGTTGGACGGGATTGGACTCGCAGGGTGAGAAAGTGTAGCCCTTGTCGTTGGAGTACCACAGGTTAGTGGTCTGCAACCCATCAATATAGCTGGTGACATAGGCTAGCCAGGCCCCCTCGCCATAACCCGCAAGATTATCCAGATCGATGACCACCGAACCGGTAGCGATATCGCCCTGCGGCGTTTTATATTTCGGGATGGCGACCCCGTGATCTTCGAATTTCACCCAGTCTGACGTGGTGAAATGTCGCCATTCCGTGCCATTTCCGCCCCAGGCATAGTCTCCGTTCCAAAGGTAGTAACCGTGCCAGAGAGAGGTATCCACGTCGTAAATAAACGTTTGGATATCGTTCATGAATCCCGGTTCTTCACTGGAAAGGTGAAAACCGTTGCTGAAAACACGTTGCTCAATGACTTCGGACATGGTGGAACCCCTCTCGTTTACTCATAACCCACCTCCGGCATACACGGACGAAGACCTTTTCTAATGTTGCCAGCACAGTCAACTTGGCTAATTCGCTGCGTGGGATGCGGTTGTTTACTGACAGCAAGGCGCGGAGTAAAGCAACCCTGCCCCCTGTCGTCACAGATGTACGCGGCCAAATACCCTGTAACGGATTGGCGGCGTTGATTTTTAGTGCATAGATAAAAGTTGTCATATTGGCTCCATATTGGTTATAGACAAGTAAAACTTACAACATTTTTGCCTTATTACAAGTTTAAATTTAAATGAAAATTTAAATATTTACTTGTAGCATAGGTGAAATGAACGAAAAAAAGCGTCTCACAACAGCATCACGCATCGCGCAACTCCTCACAGAGAAGGGCTGGAACCAGTCTATTCTGGCCCGCAAACTGACGATTTCACCTCAGGCTGTACAAGGCTGGGTATCGGGTAAAACGGCGCCGCGTGGTTCCCATCTGCAAAAGCTGTCACAGGTCAGCGGCTATCCTGAGCATTGGTTTTTTATGTCCCGGGAAGACGACAAAAGCACCGTAATTTGTCCGAATACGTCTCCGGCAGCCCCGCTGAAACGTCCGGAGTGCCAACGTTATCGCGTCGATATGCTCGCTATTCAGGTCAGCGCCGGGAACGGCGTCGTGTCGTCATCAGAGTTTATTGAAACCGTCAAAGCCATTGAGTACACCCATGAGCAGGCACGGATGCTGTTTGGCAACAAGCCCGCCAGCGCCATCAAAATGGTGACGGTCAAAGGCGATAGCATGGCGTCTACCATCGAGCCGGGGGATATGATCTTTGTCGATGTGTCCGTCAACACCTTCGACGGAGATGGGATCTATGTGTTTGTCTTCGGCAACATGCTGTATGTCAAACGGCTGCAAATGCTGAAACATCGGCTGCTGGTCCTGTCCGACAACCCCAAATATCAGTCCTGGCACATCGAGGATGGGGAGCAAGATGAATTTCACGTCATTGCGAAAGTGCTGCTCAGTCAGTCCGTCAATTTCAAACGTTTTGGTTAAGCCGCATTCCAGAATCGCAGGCGGCCTGTCGAAAGAGATGCCCCAACCGTACGTCGCCACGACATGGCATAAAACCTTCGGCACTTTCGTCCTGCCCATCTCCGTCCGCCTGCCCCACTCATAACACGCCAAAACGGCAGTGCATTCCGGCGCTACGTTGTTTAATACCAATCTGACGGAGTGGCGCCGTATAAGGTTACGCGGTTAATGAAGCGGATGGGCTAATCCATGCTCAATAGCACGGCGCAATGACATGATAAGAAAGGGGAACAAAACTTGGGGGATGCATAGCGTAGGATAACGCAAAAAGAAAAGGGGCTGCTATTTAGCAACCCCTTGAAATGGATGGCGGAGGAGTAGAGATTCGAACTCTAGAACGGTTTCCCGTCGCCGGTTTTCAAGACCGGTGCCTTCAACCACTCGGCCACTCCTCCGCAACGAGGCGAACTATAAACAGACCGCCTGATATTGTAAAGCGACAACCGGTTCGATTGCCTTAAAAATAGGCTGATAGCGATTAAATGGGTGCAAAAACATCATTTCGCTCACTCTTTCTTCTGTATTCGCCCGTGAATGCAAGTAAAGAAGGGTAAAATGCCTTTAATCACACAGCGTGACTACCTACTCTAGGCATGAAATAAAGACCCCTTAAAGAGAGAGTCGCCATTATGGATCGCATTGTTACCTCAACATCACGTGAACAGTCGCTGCTTAGCACTCACAAAGTGCTGCGCAATACCTATTTCCTTTTGTCGCTGACGCTGGGATTTTCCGCCGTCACCGCAACGCTCAGCACCGTCTTCAACCTCCCTGCTCCCGGTCTTCTGCTAATGCTGGCGGGATTCTATGGTCTGATGTTCCTGACCTATAAACTGGCAAACAGCCCGGCGGGGATTCTGGCTGTTTTCGCACTGACGGGTTTTATGGGATATACCCTGGGCCCGATGCTGAGTACGCTCATCGCGTCCGGCGCAGGCGACATCATCATGCTGGCCCTGGGCGGCACCGCGCTGGTGTTCTTCTGCTGCTCCGCATACGTACTGACCACGCGTAAGGACATGTCGTTCCTGTCCGGAATGATGATCACTGGTTTCGTCGTGCTGCTGGTCGCCACTATCGCCAACCTGTTCCTGCACATTCCCGCGCTGCAGATGGCGATCAGCGTGATGTTTATTCTGTTCTCCGCCGGCGCTATTTTGTGGGAAACCAGCAACATCATTCACGGTGGTGAAACCAACTACATCCGCGCCACGGTCAGCCTGTACGTTTCCATCTACAACGTATTCGTCAGCCTGTTGAGCTTGCTAGGTATGAGCCGCAGCAATTAACGCTGAGTGTTTACCCATCTCGTTAAAGCCCCACTCCAGTGGGGCTTTTTGTTTCTGCCCCCCCTTCCCTGAACCAAAAATTTGGTAGACTAGACGCGTTTTAACGTCATTCCGAGGTGTTATGTTTACGTTTGAAGGCCGCGTCATCGAGACAGACGCGCAGGGTTATTTGAAAAACAGTCAGGACTGGCAGGAAGAGATGGCGCCGCTGCTGGCGGAACAAGAGGCAATCATACTCACGGAAGCGCATTGGGAAGTGCTGCGCTTTGTGCGGGCGTTTTATCTGGAATTCAACACCTCACCCGCGATCCGCATGCTGGTCAAAGCCATGGCGCAGAAATACGGCGAGGAAAAAGGAAATAGCCGCTACCTTTATCGCTTATTCCCTAAAGGCCCCGCCAAACAGGCCACTAAAATCGCAGGATTGCCGAAACCGGTGAAGTGCATCTGAATTCAATAGCGAATGTCGAACGCGCGGTAATCGGTATTGCCGTGCGGCTCGGTCAGCACCCGATCGACGCGAGCGTATTTCGGTCCGCCTTGCCTTACCCATTCGAGTATCTTTTCCACCGCTTCTGATTCGCCGCAGGCCACCAGCTCGACGCTGCCGTCGTCACAGTTTCTGACGTAGCCGGTCAGCCCTAACATTTGGGCCTGCGCCTGCGTATGAAAACGAAATCCGACCCCTTGTACTACGCCGTAAACGTAGACTTTCACCGCCTTCTGAGACATTCACATTCCTCAATTTCATATTCACGCTTCGCCATATGCTCAAACATTATCGGAAGTAGGCATGCCGCAAAGAGACAAAACGCCTGCCCACCGCGCTTGAAATCGCCGTTGGCATACCCATTTATAGTAAGTCAAATTCGTCGCTCGGGAGGTTATATGATTATCTGTAAATTTGGCATCGGACAGCAGATTCGTCATAAGCTGCTGGGATTTACCGGCGTCGTGGTCGACATCGATCCTGAGTATTCGCTGGAAAAACCCGCCTGGGAAGAGCTTGCCGCCGCCGAGGCGCAGCGTACGGCGCCGTGGTACCACGTAGTGATGGAAGATGAAGAAGGCCAGCCGGTTCATACCTATCTGGCGGAAGAGCAGTTGCAGCAGGATGAGCATGTCGGCACGGAATCGGACTCGCCGTTGGATGAGCTAGCGGCCCGCATCAAAAGTCGAGCCCCTCAACTCCTGCACTAATCTTCTCACTCACTGCCAGCCTTATCACTTAGCCGCGAAGTCATAAGGCCCGGCAGACTATTTCTCCAGTCCCAATCGTGGGATTTCGATTTTCGGGCAGCGGTCCATGATGACTTTTAATCCAGCGTCGCTCGCCAGCACCGCGGCCTCTTCGTTAATCACGCCTAACTGCAGCCACAGTACCTTGGCGCCAATGGCAATGGCGTCTTGCGCCACCCCGAACGCCGCCTCCGGCTGGCGAAAGACATCCACCATATCCACCGGCCGGGGAATATCCTGCAGCGAGGCATAGGCCGTTCGTCCCAACAGCTTCTGCCCGGCGAGTTTGGGGCTCACCGGAATGACGTCGTATCCCTGCCCCAGCAAATAGGCCATGACGCCATAGCTAGGCCGCGTACTTTTCTCGCTGGCACCCACGAGTGCGATGGTCTTGACGGAGCTGAGCACCGATTGAATCTCAACATCGTTTAACATCATGCTACCCCTCATTAATCAAAGACGATGGTTTCAGTGTATCTCATGCCGCGCGTTGGCTGAGCGTCTCATGAAATATCATTTTCCGCCGGGTCAACAAAGCGCTATTCTTCGCCGTCTTTTTAAACGAAACACAAACTGCCCGAGGTTTCGCGGCTGAAATTTTGACACAGGCTGCGCCTTATTAAACAATGTTGCCGTTGCCGTATATTCTGGGGAAATGATGAAATTCAAGTTTGCCTTTATCTGCCTGTCACTGGCCATGAGCGCAACGCCTGCGATGGCCACGACGTTGAAACTCGGCCCCGATGTCGAGCTGATTGTCGTAGATGGCAGAAAGGTTCCCGCCTCACTGTTAAAAGGCGCGGGCAGTTTGGAATTGAACGGAGGCGACCACCAACTCCTGTTCCGGGTGAGCAAAACGATCGATGTGCGTAAAGGCGTGAAAGACGTTTTCCACAGCAACGGGCTGATCGCCACATTTAATACCCACAATCAAGGTGCGATAACGATCCACCTGCCGGATCTGTCCACGCCAAAGTTACGTAAACAGTTCAAACAAAAAGCGCATTATCAGCTGGTGGGCGATAAGAATCAGCCCATTCCCGCGACGACCGACCGGATAACGCTGACCGATGCCGATCTGAACGGCGATATCGAGAAAAAAATGGTCGACTACAATAGCGCAGCCCACCCGGCTTCGGTCCCGTCGCTGACCACCCTGCCGCCCTCGCAGCCGGTGACACAGCCTGCCAATGAGGGCAATGCCGAGCCGCTGACGCCCGCTGCGGATAAGACCGACCCGTTTATTCTGATGCAGTATTGGTTCCAAAAGGCCGACCAGAAAACCCGACAGCGTTTTCTTCAATGGGCCGCGAGCAAAAACGGCCAATAATCGCCCTTCGCGCCAGGACGTTGAAAACGATCCCAACGCTCCACGCAGGCATTCACCTTTTTCTGTTTTCCATTAAACATTCATTTTGTCACCTGACAAACGCACAGTGCTAAGGACGTCATCATGGAGCTCAAGCTCACCACCCGTAGAATCGAAGCGCATAAGCACATTGCGCTGGTCGCGCACGATCACTGCAAAGAGTCGCTGCTGGAATGGATCGCCGCCAACAAGCCCAAGCTCGCAGGACACCACCTTTATGCGACGGGAACGACCGGTAACCTGATTGAACTCCACACCGGATTGCCGGTTAAAAGCATGATGAGTGGCCCAATGGGCGGCGATCAGCAGGTTGGAGCGCTAATCGCGGAGAGTAAGATCGACATGATGATATTCTTCTGGGATCCGCTGAATGCCGTACCGCACGACCCGGATGTGAAGGCGCTGCTGCGTTTGGCCACCGTCTGGAATATCCCAGTCGCCACCAACCGCTCGACGGCCGATTTCCTGGTGAACTCCGATATGTTCACTCAGCCCGTCGACATCGCCATCCCCGACTATCAGCGCTACTTGCAGGCCCGCCTGAGATAAATATCACGCGGGCCGTGGCTGGCCCGCGTTCATCCCCAAAACCCCCTCATCGACTCACCTGCCGTCACATCAGGCTCGATGATGGCGAGTGTTTCGAATGCGCTAACTCGCCTTGCGCTGCTTGGGCACACCTAACCGATGCAGCTGTTCGACGAAGATCGAGGGTTCATCTTTGCTGAACAGCAACCAGACCTGATGTTTCGCGCGGGTCAGCGCCACGTAAAGCAGACGCCGCTCTTCGGCATCGGGGAAATCTTCCGGCGTCGGCAACAGTACGTCTTCCAGCATCGACTCTCGTCCCGGCGCGGGAAAACCGTCTTTGCCCGCCTGCAACCCGACGATGATCACAAAGTCAGCCTGCTGCCCTTTGCTGGCGTGGATGGTCATGAAGTCGATATTCAGTTTAGGCCAACGGGTCGCCGCCTTTTGTAGCGCCTCGGGCCGCAGATGGTGATAACGCGCGAGCACCAGAATGCGCTCTTCGGGTTTCACATATCCGCTCATTTTATCCAGTAGGCCTTCCAACTGCTCGTCCGGCAGCAACACCACCGACTTTTTGTTCCCGTCGCGCAGACTGTTGAGCGCTTTTTTCAGCTGGCTTGGATTCTGCTGAATGAATTGGCTAGCGATCTCGCCAATACGTCGGTTGAAGCGGTAAGTCGTGTCCAGCACGCACTGCGCCCCGACGCCAAAATGGTGCTCAAACGCCGTCGTCAGCGCCAGTTCCGCGCCGCTGAAACGATAGATGGCCTGCCAGTCATCTCCGACCGCGAACAGACTGGTTTCGCGATTTTGCCGCCGCAGCGCAGACAACAGCCGCGCTCGCTGGGGCGAGATATCCTGAAATTCATCGACCAAAATATGCTTCCACGGACTGATGAAGCGCCCTTTATCCAGCAAATTAACGGCCTGATGGATTAAGCCCGAGAAGTCGACCGCGCCTTCCTCTTTCAACGCTTTTTTCCAGGCCTTCAACAGAGGGGCCATCAGCCTGATGCGCTGTTGAAATACCGCACGCCGATCATCATCCGCCAGCTCCACCATTTCGCTCTGCGTACCGCCGTGCGAACGCATCAACCCCAGCCAGCGTTCAAGACGACCTGACAGTCGGGAGGACAGCGATTTATCCCGCCAGAAGTCGCCTTCGGGCACATCCCACTCAAGTTCATCAGTCAGCCACTGCCGCCACCCTTTGGCCTGCGCTTTCTTATCGTTGCACTGCTTCTGCCACTCTTTGATCAGGAAGTGACGGCGATGCTCGGTGTCGGTTTCCAGTTTACTGATGGTGGGCACACTGCGACTGCAGCTCTGAATGATATGCAGCGCCAGCGCATGGAAGGTTTTAGCCTTGATGTCGCGGGTATTGAGGCGGCTCTCAATACGCTCGTTCATCTCTTCCGCCGCCTGTCGACCAAAGGCCAGCAGCAAAATCTGGTCCGGCGTCGCATCGCCGCGATAGAGCAGCCACGCGGCCCGCGCCACCAGCACCGACGTTTTACCGCTGCCCGCGCCAGCCAGTACCAGTACGGCATCCTCGCCATTGACCACGGCCTGACATTGGGAAGGGTTCAGAGGAGAACTTTCTACGTTGGCGAAAAAGTGCTGCTGCGCGTCGAGCGTCTGTGCCGTCCAGTGCTGGTTCGCTTTTTCACGTTGCGGCTCTCCCGCCTCCAGCCACTGCAGGCAGCGTAAATAGTGATCCCGACAGTTGTCGAATTCGCTCAGTCTCTCCAACGGCAACGGCAGAGCGGAAAACGCCTCGCGAATGTCCTGCTGCAACTGCGCCAGCTCTTTACGCCCAAACCAGCGGTCACGCGTTTCCAGACGGTGAATCGCGTCGATTTGGCGCGTCAGCACTTCGGCGCTGACCTGGCTCATTTCGTCGCTCCACCCCTGCCAGGCTTTCATGACATAGTGAAAGAACTGCTGAGTCTCCTGCCATTCAGTGCCGTGAAGACGCACCACCTTGTGATCCGGCAGTTCGAATTCCAGTTCGCCCCAAATCAGCCCTTTTTTGCAGCGGATCGCCAGCAGTTGATTGAACGGGATCAGGTATTCGTGTTTGTCGCCGCTGACGTTGACGCCGGCATTGAGCAATCTGACCCGGTTATAAGGGTGCTGCGCCAGATGCTTGCCCATCGAGGTTGATTTAAGTTCCATAATCTCCGCGCCATACCTTGTGAGATCTTGTCGTTTAATCGCTAGTTTAACTGCTATGCCGTCGCACGCTCTAGCCATAAAAACGGGTTAGGATATCGTTGCCAATAATGTGATAATTCTTTCTTCATCATAGAGTTTGATTCAAAACACCAGTCCTGGAGAAACTATGCGCACCGTGCTCAACATTCTGAATTTTGTCCTGGGCGGATTTTTCACCACGTTAGCCTGGCTCCTGGCAACCTGCGTCAGCATCCTATTGATATTTACGCTTCCCCTGACCCGCTCCTGCTGGGAAATCACCAAGCTATCGCTGCTGCCCTACGGTAATGAAGCCGTACACGTCGACGAGTTGCGCCCTGCCGAAAAAAACCCTTTACTGAATGTAGGCGGCACGCTGTTGAATGTCTTTTGGGTGATTTTTTTCGGCTGGTGGCTGTGTCTTTCACACATCACCTGCGGGATTGCGCAGTGTCTAACCGTTATCGGCATTCCGGTCGGCATCGCCAACTTCAAAATTGCAGCCATTGCACTCTGGCCGGTTGGTCGCCGCGTGGTCTCCGTGGAAGAAGCTCGAGCCGCGCGGGAAGCCAATGCCCGACGCCGTTTTCAGTAATCAGGCGGACTTATCGTGATCGTGACTCTAACAGCCTCCCTGCGCCGGTATATCTATAACAGTAACTGGCTCTACAACATTCGTATTTTTTTGGCGCTGGCGGGCGCTGCCGTCGTTCCCTGGTGGCTGGATATTCCGACCACCACGATTCCTCTTACGCTCGGCGTAGTTGCCGCCGCGCTGGCGGATCTGGACGATCGACTGACGGGACGCTTGATGAATTTACTCATCACGCTGGGCTGTTTTTTGATCGCCTCAGTCTCCATCGAACTGCTGTTCCCCTACCCGTGGCTGTTTGGTATTGGACTCGCGCTGTCCACCTGCGGATTTATTCTGCTGGGCGCGCTGGGACAGCGCTATGCCACAATTGCCTTCGGCGCGCTGCTGATCGCCATTTACACCATGCTCGGGATTTCGCTCTACGACAACTGGTATCAGCAGCCCGCTTTACTGCTGGTCGGCGCGTTATGGTACAACCTGCTCACGCTGTTCGGGCACATTCTCTTCCCCATCCGTCCCCTGCAGGATAGTCTGGCGCGCTGCTATCATCAGCTTGCACACTACCTCGATGCCAAATCCAACCTGTTTGATCCCGATACCGAAGACGACAACCAGCCGCTGATTGATGTGGCGATGGCCAACGGGCAACTGGTCGACACGCTCAACCAGGCCAAGTCTTCGCTGCTGACCCGCCTGCGGGGCGATCGCGGTCAGCGCAGTACGCGCAGAACGCTGCACTACTATTTCGTCGCGCAGGATATTCACGAGCGCGCCAGCTCTTCCCATGTTCAGTATGCGCAACTGCGCGAAACGCTGCGCTACAGCGATGCGCTGTTTCGTTTTCAGCGTCTGCTGTCGATGCAATCTCGCGCCTGTGAACAGCTGGCCCAGTCCATCTTGCTGCATCAGAAGTACCAGCACGATCCGCGCATCGAAAAAGCCTTTGCGCATCTGGAGCTGACCCTCGAAAAACTGGCGACGCAGGGAACGGCGGCCCCGCAGTTGAAAGCCATGCGCCACCTGATTAACAATCTGCGCGCCATCGACGCCCAGCTTGCCACCATCGAATCCGAGCAGTCCGTCGAACAAGATGGGCAGAAGGAAAACCGGCTGCTGGCGGATGATAAAATCACCGGCTGGAGCGATATCTGCCTGCGTATCAGCCGCCACCTCACGCCGAAATCGGCGCTATTCCGTCATGCCGTGCGGATGTCCGTACTGCTGTGCGGCGGTTATGCATTTATTCAGGTCACTCATCTGCAACACGGCTATTGGATTCTGCTTACCAGCCTGTTTGTCTGCCAGCCGAACTATAACGCGACGCGCCATCGCCTCACGCTGCGCGTCATCGGCACATTGGCCGGGGTGTTGTTCGGGCTGCCCATCCTCTATTTCGTGCCGTCGATAGAAGGACAAATGACGCTGATCGTGATCAGCGGCGTGCTGTTTTTCGCCTTCCGCACCGTGCAGTACGCCCATGCGACCCTGTTTATTACCCTGCTGGTGCTGCTGTGCTTCAACCTGTTGGGTGAAGGATACGAAGTCACTGTGCCGAGGGTACTCGATACGCTGATCGGCTGTGGCATCGCCTGGGCGGCAGTCAGCTTTATCTGGCCCGACTGGCGTTTTCGCGCTCTTCCGGCGGTCGTCAATAAAACGCTGTATGCCAACTGCCGCTATCTGGATGCGATTATGGAGCAGTACCATCAGGGGAAAAATAACAGCCTGGCGTACCGTATCGCCCGCCGCGATGCTCACAACAGCGATGCCGAGCTGGCGTCGGTGGTTTCTAATATGTCCGTTGAGCCGCATGCGACCAAAGAAAAACGCGAGCATGCTTTTCGCTTGATGTGTCTGAACCACACGTTGCTGAGCTATATCTCCACGCTGGGCGCTCATCGCGAAAAACTGACGTCGTCAGAAACGCTACAGCTGCTGGATGACGCCGTGTGCTACATGGACGACGCTTTGCATCACGACGGCAACGATCGAAGCCAACTCAGTCAGCGCCTGGCGTCGCTGGAGGAACGTATCCACGCTGCCAATCCGGAGTCTGAGAGTAAGGATCAGCTGGTGTTGCAGCAGATTGGTCTCATGATTGAGCTGCTGCCGGAGCTAGAAGCGTTGAAAGACCAGATGGCGGAACTACCGGCCAGCCCAACGCAGGCGTAACTCCTTAAACTTAGAGATCTTGTCTGCATCGCCGTTCAGCCAGAACCCCGTGCGCGCCGCACAACCCCTGCGCGCACGGAAATTCACACTTCGCTAGAATGACCACCCCATCAGTGTTTAGGCCGTTTCCCCTGACTCGCAAGGTGGTGTTTAAACCACTCAATCAGTTCTTGGCGCACATGTTCCGGCAACGCGGCCTGATGAACGCCACGAATGGCGCCCGCCAGCGCCAGCAATACGCTGAGATTGAGATCGTGCCTGACGACGCTCAAACGAAGAAAGGTCTGTATCTCCCCCAGTTCATGCAACTGTTCAATGTTGCGAATCCCGGCTTTCCACAGTTGCCGTTCTAAATAGTGATTAAGGTTGGGTAGGTCTTTCAATCGGATACTTCGCGTCTTGATGGCTTTATCATGCCGGGCCCCTTCCAGCGACAATGACGCCAGTTGCAGGAGTTCCGGTTCGTTGTTCCACAAGGTATTGTCCACCTCGTAGTAGTTCAACGGGACCGGCACGCCGCGGTTGGTGTAAACCATGCTCACCATCTCCCGGGCGCGAAAATGCACTTCATGCTGTCGCGACGCCCGCAGATAAAGTTCACCGTTAGACACCAGCGCGAAGATAATCTTGTCTGCTGCGATGCTGTAGCCGCCAAATTGAGACCGGGAACTAATGGTTCCCAAAGAGGAAAAAACGTACTTAGACTGCCGAATCCTTTTTTCGCATAACTGCTTCATAACATTGTCCTTATCATGTTCACCCTAATTGCTGAATCGCAATATACGTAACGGGAACAAGTAATTAAGCATACGAAAACGGTTGCCTCAAACACAAAATGGCGTTGCTAGACATTCCCTGTAAATTATGCGAGGCGCTTTCAAATTCCGATTGATCTTTATTTATACACGCATTACTGTATGCGCATACAGTAACCCTGCCGGTGGAATTCACTTATGCGCACACAACTCGTCAACGCTCGCCGCTTTTCTCAGTCTTCTTTACGTACGCAGGATGCGCCCGCGGTCGCCCCTCACGGCGGCGGCATCATCAGTGAAATTGTCTACAGCGACGATCAGCCTATTCTCGCGCCCCTGCTGCTGCCGCTGTTGCAGCAATTAGGAATGCAGTCTCGCTGGCTGTTGTGGCTGGCGCCGCAGCAAAAACTTAGCCGCACCTGGCTTCAACAAGCGGGCTTACCGCTCGACAAAATGATTGAACTCCATCATATCGACCCGGCAGGGACGTTAGAGGCAATGGAAAAAGCCTTGAGAACGGGGAATTACAGCGCGGTGTTGTGCTGGTTGCCAACGGAGCTGGAAAATGAAGAAAAAATGCGCCTGCGCGAAGCGGCGGAAAGCGGAAATACCTACGGATTTATCATGCGGCCAGAGCGAAAAGCCATCTACAGACCATTTTCTACGTTAAAGATTCACTCCAGATTGTATCATTAAGTAAATTAAGAGTATTCCTACGGGGGAAATCCGCTAAGTTAAAGATCCCCCGCAGGCATTGAGTTCTTTACTCCCCCCCACCCATCACCTCTCATAAATATTCTGTCCAAACTGACAATTTAATCTATTATTTGTTAGTAAGTATGTGTGAAACGCTAGGTTTTTGTCTGGGGCTTCTAACATCATACTTGTAACTTTTGCATCACGTTGTAGACTTTACCCGCAGGAGTTGCTCTTCATATAACATCAGCTGACTGGTGAGAATAATTAAGAGCAATGTCTCCTTCAAAAGATTTTAACCAAAGGTTTATTAACTCGAAGAGTTAATTACCTGTTTGGATGATAATGAGGCGTAAAATGAAAAAAACAGCTATCGCAGTTGCAGTGGCACTGGCTGGCTTGGCTTCCGTAGCTCAAGCAGCACCGAACGACAATACCTGGTACGCAGGCGCCAAACTGGGCTGGTCTCAGTTCCATGACACTGGCCTGTACGGCAACGGTTACCAAACCACTAACTCCCCGCACGAAAACCAGCTGGGCGCAGGCGCCTTTGGTGGTTACCAGGCTAACCAATACCTGGGCTTCGAACTGGGTTACGACTGGCTGGGCCGCATGAAGTACACCGGTGAAAACCGTGGTAACTTCAAAGCACAAGGCGTTCAGCTGGCTGCCAAACTGAGCTACCCGATCGTTGACGATCTGGACGTTTACACTCGTCTGGGTGGTTTCTTCTGGCGTGCTGACAGCCACGACGACGTGACTGGTCGCGGCGGCAACGACACCGGTATTTCTCCGATGGCTGCAGTAGGTCTGGAATACGCAGTAACCAAAAACTGGGCTACTCGTTTGGACTACCAGTGGGTTAACAACATCGGCGACGCAGGCACCGTTGGTGGTCGTCCTGATAACGGCATGCTGAGCGTTGGCGTTTCTTACCGTTTCGGTCAGGAAACTCCGGCTCCGGTCGTAGCACCGACTCCGGCTCCGGCTCCGGTTGTTCAGACCAAACGCTTCACTCTGAAATCTGACGTTCTGTTCACTTTCAACAAAGCAGAACTGCGTCCTGAAGGCCAGAGCTCTCTGGACCAGCTGTACACTCAGCTGAGCACCATGGATCCTAAAGACGGTTCCGTTGTTGTCCTGGGCTTCACTGACCGTCTGGGTTCAGAACAGTATAACGAAGGCCTGTCCACTCGCCGTGCTCAGAGCGTCGTTGACTACCTGGTTGCCAAAGGCATCCCGTCTGACAAAATCTCTGCCCGTGGTCTTGGTGAGTCCAACCCGGTTACCGGTTCTACCTGTGACAGCGTGAAAGGCCGTAAAGCCCTGATCGACTGCCTGGCCCCGGATCGCCGCGTAGAAATCGAAGTGAAAGGCATCAAAGACGTTGTGACTCAGCCGCAGGCTTAATCGCACTCGCTTTTCACGGAAAATAATGACGTAGTGCTTCACTGCGTCATATTCCAAGAATGATTAATGGCCCCTGATTTTCAGGGGCCATTTTTTTATTTTCATCGCTTGGTTAAATCTAAATCGTCGACTCGACATACCGCCTGGATCTTTTCTCTTTTTATTGATACGTCCCACACCAAACTATTCTCTTCGCCCGAAATTCATTCGTATGATTTTTAATAATTCCGTCTCGTTAAAATAAAAGAACTCATTTATCTTCCATTGCGTTTTCATTTCCTAAAGACCCAGTCCTTTCCCTGCTAATTTTTAACGCCGCAAAGAATAGGCACACTTTTATCGTGACAATCAATAATATGAAAACTAAATAAACGCGTAAGTATGAGGAAGGGAACCGGTACAAAAAATAAAAAGGATGCCTGTGACAAAACCATCGACCTTGTCGTCACAGAGCGTGAAGGGAAAAAATAAGTGAGTGGTAATAACGACATACGCAATCTTTCGTTTTAGCGTTCGTCATCTTCCCCACAATTGGGATCAAATATGAATGCGCCGCCAAAATGGACGGCTACGCGCGCCCTGTCTAAAACAAGTACGCGCGCTTATGTTTAACTCATCAATATTGGCTTGCGCTATTCAATGCATCAATATCGTCCGCCGTCAGTGACAACCGAGTGGCCGCAGCCAGTTCGGCGACCTGTTCCACCGACGTAGCGCTGGCAATAGGTGAAGTGACGCTCGGGCGCGCGATCAACCAAGCCAGCGCGACCTGGCTTGACGACACGCCATGCGCTTTCGCGACTTTATCCAACGCCTCAACAATGCGCACGCCCCGTTCATTCAGATAGCGTTCCACCACGCCCTTGCCGCGTAAACTTTTGGACGCATCTTCCGGGTGACGATATTTGCCGGACAAAAATCCGCTGGCCAGAGAATAATAGCTGATGACGCCCAGCCCATGCTCTTTGGCTAAGGCTTCCAGACCCGATTCATAATGCTGCCTGTCGTACAGATTGTATTCAGGCTGCAACGTTTCATAACGAGCCAACTGGTGGTCTTTACTGATTTGCAGCGCCTGAGCCAACCGGTCAGCCTCATAATTCGAAGCGCCGATAGCACGAACCTTACCCTCGCGGATTAACGCATCGAACGTCGACAGTGTATCCTCCAACGGCGTCGATTTATCATCGGTGTGGGCCTGATAGAGATCGATATAATCTGTTTTCAGACGACGAAGTGAATCCTCTACAGCGCGGCGAATATAGGCGGGAGCGAGTCCCTTGCCGCCATCTCCCATCTCCATACCGACTTTGGTCGCGATAATGACGTTGTCGCGTTGGCCGCTTTTCTTCAGCCAGTTGCCGATAATCGTTTCCGATTCACCGCCCTGGTTGCCGTCTGCCCATACGGAGTACACATCCGCCGTATCAATAAAATTAAGTCCCTGATCGACCAATGCGTCCAACAGGTTAAACGAGGTCGGCTCATCAATAGTCCAGCCGAAGACGTTACCGCCAAAAGTGATCACAGGAACGTGGATCCCGGAACGTCCCAGTTCTCGGGAAGGGGTTGAAGCAGTCATAGGCAATCTCCTTTTTGTGTAAACTCGCCTTGAGACGACCGCAGAAACGCGGCCACACTCGTACAATATGGAAGCAATGCCGCGCAGATCCTCACCGCATCGGCACCGATAAAAGTTAATGCTATGGGAGCAATGCTTTAGTTTAGGTTATTTTCCAATATATAATCCGCCCCTTGTATCCCTACTGTCATTATTGGCACTCAGGTTGCCGACATAGTGTACAAAACTTGGCCTGTATCATATCTGGAGCAAACATGTCCCATCTCGTGCAATTCGTCCTCGCGTTAATCGTTATCGCCGGACTCGCGCTTTTGATCTGCCGCGATCGAAAAAGCATCCGTATCCGCTACATTATCCAGCTGTTAGTCATTGAAATCGTGCTGGCGTACTTCTTCCTCTACTCTTCCGTAGGGTTGGGTTTCGTCACCGGATTTGCGGGACTCTTCGACAAGTTGCTCGGTTTTGCCGCCGAAGGCACCAACTTCGTCTTTGGCAACATGAATGCTCAAGGTCTGGCCTTTTTCTTCCTCAAAGTACTCTGCCCCATCGTCTTCATCTCCGCACTGATTGGTATCCTGCAATACATCAAAGTTCTGCCTTTTATCATCCGCGTAATCGGTACCTTGCTGTCAAAAGTGAACGGGATGGGCAAACTGGAATCTTTCAACGCGGTGAGCTCGCTGATTTTGGGACAGTCGGAAAACTTCATCGCCTATAAAGATATTCTGGGCAAGATGTCGGAGAAGCGGATGTACACGATGGCGGCGACGGCAATGTCCACCGTGTCCATGTCTATCGTCGGCGCTTACATGACCATGCTGGACCCCAAATTCGTCGTGGCCGCGCTGGTGCTCAACATGTTCAGTACGTTCATCGTCCTGTCCCTGATCAATCCCTACAGCGTTGATGAAGAGCCGGAACTGCAACTCAGCAACCTGCACGAGAATCAGAGCTTCTTCGAAATGCTGGGAGATTACATCCTCACCGGTTTCAAAGTGGCCGTCATCGTATCCGCCATGCTGATTGGTTTTATCGCGCTGATCGCCGCCGTTAACGCCCTGTTCAGCGCCCTCTTTGGCCTTAGCTTCCAGGAAATTCTCGGCTACTTCTTCTATCCGTTCGCCTGGATCATGGGTATCCCAGCGAATGAAGCCCTGCAAGTCGGCGGCATTATGGCGACCAAACTGGTGTCTAACGAATTCGTTGCCATGATGGAATTGCAGAAAGTTTCCGCCCAGCTGTCTCCACGCAGCGTGGGGATTCTGTCGGTATTCCTGGTTTCCTTCGCCAACTTCTCTTCCATCGGCATTGTGGCTGGGGCGATTAAAGGCCTAAACGAAGCACAGGGCAACACCGTCTCTCGCTTCGGTCTGAAGCTGGTTTACGGTTCCACGCTGGTGAGCCTGCTGTCTGCGGCCATCGCCGGACTGGTGCTCTAAGCCTTTTCTGCTCTTCCCTCGGTTAACACTACCCGGCCATCCAACAATGACCGGGTATTTTTTTATCCGCACGAAGATCGCTTCCCTATTGTCATCATTTATGTTTCTTATTTACTCTCTATAGTTATACGCCGTTCACCCTATAGCTTAAGCACCTTAATTCTTTGCTAACCCCCGGTTTGGGGCATTGGAGATCTCGTTTCATCACTATGAATACCAAACGTCTCTTCCGCTTGCTGTCTTTGATCGCCGTTATCGCCGTCGTGGTTATTGCGTGGCGATATTTCCACTCCACGACTACCCCGCCCGCAGGCTCAACGGCGAAAACCGCGTCCAGCGGCGGCAGAGGCGAAGGTCGTCGTTCCATGACCACGCCGCCGGTGCAAGTCGCGCGCTCGTTCACCGCCTCGGTGCCTTACTACCTGACCGGACTCGGCACCGTCACGTCGGCAAATACCGTCACCGTGCGTAGCCGGGTCAGCGGACAACTGATGGCGCTGCACTTCGAAGAAGGCCAGCAGGTCGCCGCCGGCGCATTGCTGGCGGAAATCGACCCACGGCCGTTTGTGGTTGAAGTCACGCAGGCGAAAGGACAGTTAGCCAAGGACAAGGCGCTGCTCGCCAACGCGCGTCAGGATCTGGCGCGTTACCAAGGGCTGGTAAAAACCAATTTGGTGTCGCGTCAGGAGCTGGACACCCAGTCCTCGCTGGTGAAACAGTACGAAGCCACCGTTGAGTCCGATCAGGGCGCACTGGACAGCGCGCAGCTCCAGCTGGATTACAGCAAGATCACCGCGCCCGCCAGCGGACGCGTCGGGCTACGGCAGGTGGATATCGGCAACTACATCACCAGCACCGATAACCTGCTGGTGCTGACGCAAACGCACCCAATCGACGCCGTTTTCTCGCTGCCGGAAGACAGTATCGCCACGATTCTTAAAGCTCAGAAATCCGGTCAGCCCGTCGTCGTCGAAGCCTGGGACCGCGCCAACCAGCAGATGCTGTCCCAGGGCCAACTGCTCAGCATGGATAACCAGATCGACACCACCACCGGCACCATCAAGCTGAAAGCGCGTTTTGAAAACAGTGACGACCTCCTGTTTCCCAATCAGTTTGTGAATATTCGGATGAAGGTGGATACGTTGCAAAACGCGGTCATCGCGCCCGCCGCCGCCGTGCAAATGGGCAACGAGGGCCACTTCGTCTGGCTGCTGAATGACAAAAATCAGGCGAGCAAGCATCTGATTTCCATTGGTATCCAGTACGGGCAGAACGTGGTCGTCAACAGCGGTCTGAATGCAGGCGAACAGGTCGTGACGGACGGCATCGACCGTCTGACGGAAGGTATGAAGGTCGACGTGATCCCTTCCGCCTCCACCGAGCAAACGCCCACGACCGCCGGTAAAGATCGCCAGGCGAAAAAAGCGGAGACGCCCTGATGCAGGACAGCACGCCGATTCAGGGCGGCGGACCGTCCAGACTGTTCATTCTGCGCCCGGTCGCCACCACGTTGTTGATGGTGGCGATTCTGCTGGCCGGGATCATCGGCTACCGCGCGCTGCCCGTCTCCGCGCTGCCGGAGGTCGACTACCCGACGATTCAGGTCGTCACGCTCTATCCCGGCGCCAGCCCGGACGTCATGACGTCGGCGGTGACCGCGCCGCTGGAACGCCAGTTCGGCGGCATTTCCGGACTGAAGCAGATGTCGAGCCAAAGCGCCGGCGGCGCCTCGGTGATCACGCTACAGTTCCAGCTCAACCTGGCGCTCGACGTCGCGGAACAGGATGTGCAGGCAGCCATTAACGCCGCCACCAACCTGCTGCCCAGCGATCTGCCTAACCCGCCGGTTTACAGTAAGGTCAACCCCGCCGATCCGCCGATTATGACTCTGGCCGTGACCTCCACCGCGATGCCGATGACGCAGGTGCAGGATCTGGTGGAAACCCGCATCGCCCAGAAAATTTCTCAGGTCTCCGGCGTCGGGCTGGTCTCGCTCGCAGGCGGGCAGCGCCCCTCCGTTCGAGTGCGGCTGAATCCGACGGCGCTGGCCGCCTATGGGCTGAGCAGCGAAAACGTGCGCACCGCCATCACCGCCGCCAACGTCAACGCGCCGAAAGGCAGCTTCGATGGGCCGGCCCGCTCGGTCACGCTGTCCGCCAACGATCAGATGCGTTCGATTGACGACTATCGTCAGCTCATCATCACCTGGAGCAACAGCGCGCCGGTCAGGCTGCGCGACGTCGCCACCGTTGAACAAGCGCCGGAAAACACCTATCTGGCCGCGTGGGCGAACCGCCAGCAGGCCATCATCATCAACGTGCAGCGCCAGCCGGGCGCCAACGTAATTGCGACGGCGGATAACATCCGCAGTCTGCTGCCGTCTCTGCAAGCCAGCCTGCCCAAGTCGGTTGAAATGTCGCTGCTGACGGACCGCACCACCACCATCCGCGCTTCCGTCGATGACGTGCAGTTTGAGCTGATTCTGGCGATTGCGCTGGTCATCATGGTGATCTACCTGTTCCTGCGCAACGCGGTCGCCACGCTAATCCCCAGTATCGTGGTGCCGCTGTCGCTGATCGGCACCTTCGCCGCCATGTATTTCCTCGGCTTCTCCATCAACAACCTCACGCTGATGGCGCTGACCATCGCCACCGGTTTCGTGGTGGACGATGCCATCGTGGTGATCGAGAACATCGCCCGCTATATCGAACGTGGAGAGAAGCCGCTGAACGCAGCGCTAAAGGGCGCAGGCGAAATCGGCTTTACCATTATCTCGCTAACGTTCTCGCTGATCGCCGTGCTGATCCCGCTGCTGTTTATGGGGGACATCATCGGCAGATTATTCCGCGAATTTGCGATGACGCTGGCGATCTCCATTTTGATCTCCGCCGTGGTGTCGCTCACTCTGACGCCAATGATGTGCGCCCGCATGCTCAGCCACAAAGGTTTGACGCGACAAAACCGTTTCACTCGCGCCAGCGAACGCTTCTTTGACCGGGTGATCGCCGCCTACGGCCGCGGGCTGACCCGAGTGCTGCAACATCCCTGGCTGACGCTGTGCGTGGCGTTGAGTACGCTGGTACTCACCGTCTTACTGTATCTGGTGATCCCGAAAGGCTTTTTCCCGCAGCAGGATAACGGGATTATTCAGGGCACCGTGCATGCCTCTCAGACCGTGTCCTTCACCACGATGGCGCAAAAACAGCAGCAGGTCGCCTCCATCATCATGAAAGATCCGGACGTCCAAAGCGTCTCGTCGCTGATTGGCGTGGATGGCACCAACCCATCGCTGAACAGCGGACGGCTGCAAATCAACCTCAAACCGCAGGAAGAGCGCAGCGACAGCATGACCGACGTCATCACGCGCTTACAGCAGCAAACGGCGCAGCTGCCGGGCATCACGCTGTATCTGCAGCCGGTGCAGGATCTGACCATCGATACCCAAATCAGCAAAACGCAGTACCAGCTGACCGTCCAGACGCTGTCGCTGGATACGCTCAGCACCTGGGTGCCCAAGCTGGTGGAACAGCTCTCCGCCCTGCCCGAATTGCAGGACGTCAGCAGCGACTGGCAGGACGAGGCGGCCGTCGCTTACGTGAAGGTGAACCGAGACAGCGCCACCCGGCTCGGCATTTCGATGTCAGATATCGATAACGCGCTCTACAACGCCTTCGGCCAGCGGCTGATTTCGACCATCTACACCCAGTCGAACCAGTACCGCGTCGTGCTTGAACAAGACACCCGTCAGCGTGACGGATTGGCCGCCCTCGATGACATCCGGCTCATCAATAGCGAGGGCGGCGTCGTCCCCCTCGGCAGTATCGCCACGGTGGAACAGCGACAGGGACCACTGGCGATCAACCACGTCGACCGCTTCCCGGCGGCGACAGTCTCCTTTAATCTGGCGCCGGGCTATGCGCTGGGCGATGCGGTCAAGGCCATCGAGAAAGCGCAGCAGAACATGGAGTTGCCATCGGAAATCACGACCCGTTTCCAGGGCAGCACACTCGCCTTCCAGTCCGCCCTGACCAGCACCGTCTGGCTGGTCGTCGCCGCGGTGATCGCGATGTATATCGTGCTCGGCGTGCTGTACGAAAGCTTCATTCATCCGGTGACCATTCTCTCCACGTTGCCGACCGCGGGCGTGGGCGCGCTGCTGGCGTTGCTGGTCGCCGGGAGCGATCTGGATATCATCGCCATCATCGGGATCATTCTGCTGATCGGGATCGTGAAGAAGAATGCGATCATGATGATCGACTTCGCGCTGGCCGCCGAACGGCAGCAGGGCATGTCACCGTATGACGCGATTTATCAGGCCTGTCTCCTGCGTTTCCGTCCCATCCTGATGACCACCATGGCCGCGCTGCTCAGCGCCCTGCCGCTGATGCTGAGCACCGGCGTCGGTGCCGAACTGCGGCGTCCGCTGGGCATCTGTATGGTCGGTGGGCTGGTGATGAGCCAGGTGCTGACGCTGTTCACCACGCCGGTGATTTACCTGCTGTTCGACCGCTTGTCTCTCCGTCTTCGCCGCAAACCGGCTGAAACGCAGGGGGAAGCCTGATGAAGCTGTTCGCGCTGTTTATTCATCGTCCCGTCGCAACCACGCTGCTGGCGCTGGCGATTGCGCTGTGCGGCGTGCTCGGCTTCCGGCTGCTGCCGGTTTCGCCGCTGCCGCAGGTGGACTTCCCGGTGATTTCCGTGTCCGCCTCGCTATCGGGCGCGTCGCCGGAAACCATGGCGTCCTCGGTGGCGACGCCGCTGGAGCGGGCGCTCGGCCGCATCGCGGGCATCACCGAAATGACCTCCATGAGTTCGCTCGGCAGTACCCGCATCATTCTGCAGTTCGAGCTGGATCGTGATATCAACGGCGCGGCCCGCGATGTGCAAGCCGCCATCAACGCCGCCCAAAGTCTGCTGCCTTCCGGGATGGCCAGCCGCCCCACCTACCGCAAGGTGAATCCGTCCGACGCGCCGATCATGATTATGACGCTGACCTCGGACACCTACTCCCCCAGTCAGCTGTACGATATCGCCACCAATCAGGTGTATCCGCGTATTTCACAGCTGGAGGGCGTGGGCGATGTGACGATTGGCGGCAGTTCGCTACCGGCGGTGAGGGTCTCGCTCAACCCGCTGGCGCTGTTCAATCAAGGCGTATCGCTGGATGAAGTTCGCGAGGCGATAGATAACGCCAACGTGCGCCAGCCGGTCGGCAGCGTAAACGACACGACGACGCACTGGCAGATAGAAACCAACGACGAGCTGAAAACGGCGAAGGTCTACCGCCCCCTCATCGTTCACTACAACAACGGCGCGCCGGTGCGGCTCAGCGATGTCGCCACGGTAGAAGATTCCGTGCAGGACACGCTCAACGCGGGGATGACCAACGGCGAACCGGCCGTACTGGTGATCATTCGCCGCGCGCCCGAAGCCAACATCATCTCCACCGTCGACAGCATCCGCGCCGCGCTGCCGGAACTAAGCGCCACGCTGCCCGCCTCCGTACATTTGAACGTCGCGCAGGACCGCTCCCCCACCATCCGCGCATCGCTGGCGGAGGTAGAACGGGCGCTGGTGATCGCCGTCGCGCTGGTGATTCTGGTGGTGTACCTGTTTCTGCGTTCCGGACGCGCCACGCTGATCCCGGCGGCGGCAGTGCCTATTTCGCTGATCGGCACATTCGCCGCCATGTATCTGTGCGGTTTTAGCCTGAACAATCTGTCGTTGATGGCGCTGACGATTGCCACCGGCTTCGTGGTGGACGACGCGATCGTGGTGCTGGAAAACACCGCCCGCCACATCGAAGCGGGCATCAAACCGATGCAGGCGGCCATCCAGGGCGTACGCGAAGTCGGCTTTACCGTCGTCTCCATGAGCGTGTCGCTAATCGCCGTATTCATTCCGCTCCTGCTGATGGACGGGCTATCGGGGCGACTGTTTCGTGAATTCGCCGTCACGCTGTGCGTGGCAATAATGATTTCGCTGGTGGTTTCGCTCACTCTGACGCCGATGATGTGCGCGCGCCTGCTGCGTCCGCATGCGCCCCGCAGCCAACCGCGCCGCCGGGGATTCAACCGCGTATTGCTGGCGTTACAGGAACGCTATGCGCTATCGCTGAACTGGGTGCTGGCGCGAGCGCGCTGGGTGGTGCTGGTCCTGTTCGGCACCATTGGCCTCAGCGTGTGGCTCTATGTCGACATGCCGAAAACGCTGTTCCCGGAGCAGGATACCGGGCGGATTATGGGCTTCGTGCAGGGCGACCAAAGCATTTCGTTCCAGGCGATGAAGATCAAAATGCAGGATCTGATGAAAACCGTCAGCAGCGATCCCGCCGTGGATAACGTGACCGGCTTTACCGGCGGTAACCGCACCAACAGCGGCTCGATGTTTATCAGCCTGAAACCCCTGGCGGAGCGCGGCGCCAGCTCGCAGCAGATTATTGCCAGACTGAGGTCCAAACTGGCTAAGGAGCCGGGCGCCAGCCTGTTCCTGATGGCGGTGCAGGATGTGCGAATGGGCGGCCGCGAGGCCAACGCCAGCTATCAATACACCTTGTTGTCGGACGATTTGAGCGCGCTGCGCCAGTGGGAACCGAAAATCCGCACGGCGCTGGCCGAACTGCCGGAGCTGGCGGACGTCAGCTCCGATCAGCAGGACAAGGGCGCCGAACTGGCGCTGACCTACGACCGCGATACGCTGGCTCAGCTCGGCATCAGCGTGTCGGATATCAACGCCCTGCTCAACAATGCCTTCGGGCAGCGGCAGATCTCCACCATCTACCAGCCGTTAAACCAGTACAAGGTGGTGATGGTGGTCGATCCGCTCTATGCGCAGGACGCCAGCGCACTAAACAAAATGTTCGTCATCAATAGCGACGGTAAAGCGATTCCCCTGTCCTATTTCGCCCGCTGGCTGCCCGCCAACGCGCCGCTGTCGGTCAACCATCAGGGTCTGTCCGCCGCGGCGACGATCTCCTTCAACCTGCCGCCGAACGCCAGCCTGTCCGATGCCACCTTCGCCATTGAGCGAACCATGACCGCGCTGGGCGTGCCTTCCAACGTGCGCGGCCAGTTCGCTGGCACCGCGTTGGCGTTCCAACAGTCGCAGTCGTCGCAGGTGGCGCTGATCATCGCCGCCATCGTCACGGTGTATATCGTGCTGGGGATGCTGTATGAAAGCTACGTACACCCGCTGACCATCATCTCTACCCTGCCGTCGGCGGGGGTGGGCGCGCTGCTGGCGTTGAAGCTGTTTGATAAACCTTTCAGCCTGGTTGCGCTCATCGGCATCATGCTGCTGATCGGCATCGTGAAAAAGAACGCCATCATGATGGTGGACTTCGCGCTGGTGGCGCAACGGACTCAGAACCTCAGCGCGCGCGAAGCGATCTTTCAGGCCTGTCAGCTTCGCTTCCGCCCGATTTTGATGACCACGCTGGCCGCCTTGCTGGGGGCGCTGCCGCTGGTATTAAGCAGCGGCGACGGCGCGGAGCTGCGCCAGCCGCTGGGAATTACCATCGTCGGCGGGCTGGTCATGAGTCAGCTACTCACGCTCTATACCACGCCGGTGGTTTATCTGTTCTTTGACCGGCTGTCCCAGCGACGCTCGCGCCGTACGGTAACGCTGCCGGATTCGCCCTGACGGGCGTTCAAAGAAACTGTCCGACTCGGTGAAAATTTTACGATAGCCACACAAACTGAGACTGTTAGCCTAAATGCTCGGTTTATCAGACGGTAAAGGAGTCAGCGATGTCGGGTTTAGTGGAGGGTCGATGGGTCGTCGGCGATGTGGCGGCGGAAGAGACCAAAAACGGGGCTTTTCACCGCCAGGCGACCCGGTTCAGGGAAACAACGGTGAGACCTGAAGCCGGGCGCTACCAGCTGTTCGTGTCCTATTTCTGCCCGTGGGCGTCAAGAACGCTGATCTTCCGCAAGCTGAAAGGGCTGGAGCCGGTGATTTCGCTCTCCGTGGCGGAGCCGCACATCGGCGAACAGGGTTGGGCATTCAGTACCCCGCAGGATGCCGGCCCGCATCTGCCTGCCGCACCCTACTTACATGAGCTGTACACCGCGAGCGACGCCCATTACACCGGCAAAGTGTCGGTGCCGGTCCTGTGGGATCGCCACGAAGGACGCATCGTCAATAATGAGTCCGCCGACATCATTCGCCTCTTCAATACCGCGTTCAACACGCTCACCGGCAACGTCGAAGACTTCTATCCCCCCGCGCTGCGCGCCGACATCGACCGCTGGAATACGCTGATTTACGATACGATCAACAACGGCGTCTACAAGACCGGCTTCTCCCGCACACAGGAACACTACGCCCAAGCGGTCACGGCGCTGTTCGCCTCGCTGGACACCGTGGACGCGCATCTGGCGGATCATCGTTATCTGGCGGGAAACACCGTGACGGAAGCCGACTGGCGGCTATTTGTCACGCTGGTGCGTTTCGACGTGGCCTATCACGGCGCGTTCAAATGCAATATTCGGCGTATTGAGGACTACCCTCACCTCTCTCACTACCTGCGCGATCTTTATCAGCATCCCGGCATCCGTGAAACGGTCAATATCGAGCACATCAAGTCCGGCTACTACGGCATTCGCTGGCTCAATCCTACCGGCATCGTCCCGCTGGGGCCGGAAATCGATCTCGATCGGCCACACAACCGCCATACGGTCGGCGGCACGGCGAAATAGGCATACTTTTTGTAAGCCGAATACTGATTTTTCCCCGCATAAGCGCTAGAATCTGCCGCCTTACTGCTCCCGCCCGGGAGCAGCCTGACCTGAGATCAGACTTGAGAGAAGCCCATGTTTAAACCGGAACTACTGTCTCCGGCCGGTACGCTGAAAAATATGCGTTACGCCTTCGCTTATGGCGCTGACGCGATTTATGCCGGCCAGCCCCGCTACAGCCTGCGCGTGCGCAATAACGAATTCAATCATCAGACGCTGGCCGAGGCGATCAACGAAGCGCATTCGCTGGGCAAAAAATTCTACGTCGTCGTTAACATCGCGCCGCATAACGCCAAGATCAAAACCTTCCTGCGCGATTTACAGCCGGTCATCGACATGCAGCCGGATGCGCTGATTATGTCCGATCCGGGCCTGATCATGCTGGTGCGTGAAAACTTCCCGCAGATGCAAATCCATCTGTCGGTGCAGGCGAATGCGGTCAACTGGGCGACGGTAAAATTCTGGCAGCAGATGGGGCTGAGCCGCGTCATTTTGTCCCGCGAACTGTCTCTACAGGAAATCGAAGAGATCCGCGAACATGTGCCGGAAATGGAGTTGGAAATCTTCGTTCACGGCGCGTTGTGCATGGCCTATTCCGGCCGCTGCCTGCTCTCCGGCTACATTAACAAACGCGATCCGAATCAGGGAACCTGCACCAACGCCTGCCGTTGGGAATATAAAGTGCAGGAAGGCAAAGAAGACGATGTGGGCAATATCGTGCATATGCATGAGCCGATTAAGGTCGCCAACGTCGAACCCACGCTGGGCATCGGCGAACCGACCGACAAAGTCTTTATGCTGGAAGAGAGCCAGCGCCCCGGCGAGTACATGAGCGCGTTTGAAGACGAACACGGCACGTATATTATGAACTCCCGCGACCTGCGCGCGATCCAGCACGTGGAACGCCTGACGCAGATGCAGGTGCATTCGCTGAAAATCGAAGGCCGCACCAAGTCCTTCTACTACTGCGCACGTACCGCTCAGGTGTATCGTCGCGCCATTGACGACGCCGTGGCCGGAAAGCCGTTCGACCCATCGCTTCTCCAGACGCTGGAAGGACTCGCTCACCGTGGCTATACCGAAGGCTTCCTACGCCGTCACGTCCACGAAGATCACCAGAACTACGAATACGGCTATTCGGTGTCCGACCGTCAGCAGTTCGTCGGGGAATTCACCGGCGAACGCCGTAATGGACTGGCGGAAGTCGCGGTGAAAAACAAATTCTCCTGCGGCGACAGCGTGGAAATGATGACGCCGGGCGGCAACGTGCAGTTCACGATTGAAGGGATGCAGAACAGTAAAGGTCAGGATACTGACGTCGCGCCGGGCAACGGTCATATCGTGTATCTGCCCGTGCCGGAAGATATCTCACTGGAATATGCGTTGCTGCTGCGCAATCTGCAGGGAACCAGCACCCGCAATCCTCACGCCAAATAAAGTGTGTTTCGACCGTCAGAGCAGACATCTGTTCTGACGTTTTTTAGAAATGGATCACATCAATGGCGGACGCGGTAGGTTACTATTTCACCGCTGAGAAAACACAGAACGAAAAATAAGCGTAGTCACACTACCAGGAACCACCTCCTTCGCCAGCTCAATCTCCCTTGAGCTGGCTTTTTCTTTTCTTCGTCGTCCCCGTCACGCATCCACTGCCCGCGAGTCACGCTTTTCTGCTAGGCTGACTACACTATTTTCGGAGGCGATCTGCATGTCTTCGCCTCATTTTTCGGTTTCCTCTAGATCTTTTCAGGGAGTACGTCGTCATGGCGCAAAAACCACAATCTCTTATCATTCTAAACGGCAAAAGCAGCCAAAATGACGAACTGCGTCAGGCGGTGAAAGCCTTGCGCGAAGAAGGTTATCCTCTGCATGTCCGCGTCACCTGGGAACACGGCGATGCATTGCGCTATATCCGCGAGGCGATAGCACTAGAGGCGGACAACGTGATCGCCGCGGGCGGCGACGGCACCATCAATGAAGTCGCCGTGGCGCTGGCGCATCAGGAAGCGGAACACCGTCCGTGTCTGGGCATTGTACCGCTGGGTACGGCCAACGATCTCGCCACCAGCTGCCGGATTCCTACCGACCTGCATCAGGCGCTACGGCTGGCGATTATGGGCCGCGCAACCGCCATCGATCTGGCTCAGGTCAATGACCGACACTACTTTATCAACATGGCGACCGGCGGCTTTGCCACCCGCATCACCACCGAAACTCCGGCCGCCATGAAATCTGCGCTGGGCGGCGCGGCCTACGTGCTGAATGCGCTGCTGCGCATCGACACGCTGAAAGCCGAACGCTGTCAGGTCAAAGGACCGAATTTTGACTGGGAGGGCGATACGCTGGTCATTGCTATCGGCAATGGTCGTCAGGCGGGAGGCGGACAGCAACTGTGTCCGGAAGCTGTATTGAATGACGGGTTGTTGCAGCTGCGCGTGCTGTCGGCAAAGGAGTTATTGCCGAATATGATGCAGGCGCTGATGTCAGGCGGCGAGAATCCCAACATGATCACGACTGCCCTGCCGTGGCTGGAAATCACCGCGCCGAATGAGATGACGTTCAATCTGGATGGCGAACCGCTGACCGACAACCACTTCCGTATCGAAGTGGTGCCGGAAGCGCTGCGCTGCCGTTTCCCCAGCCCTTGCCCGCTGCTACGCGAGTAATTGACCGAGGTCGGGACACCGCTATTCGCGTCGCAGGCGCTGACTGTTCGCCAGATACAGCGTCACCACCAGGATCAAGATCGCGCCCGCGTAAATCAGGGTATAGGTGGGATTTTTGTGATCGACGATAATCAGCCGCACGATGGCGGTGATCCCGATATAGACAAAATAGCGCAGCGGGAAATGGTAGCCCGACTCAAAATACTTCACAATCAACGCGATAAATTCAAAATACAGAAAATACACCACCAGACTTTCAATCAACAGATAGGTGGAATCCCTTTCGCTGCTCACCATCAATGCCTTAGCCAGATGCAGCGTCTCTTTACCCAAAAACACCACCAGAATAATAGCGAGAGCCAGTAAACCTATATTGAGTATCGTTTGTAACCCTTTGGCGATCATGATCGAACGCGTTGAACCTGCCATGCACATGACTCCTTACCATCCTTCATTTTTCTGCATCTACGCCGGCGGCGGACTGCTATTGCTGTGTGCGACGACCCCATGGACGTCGTGAATCGGCCGGAAAAACCTGACGCCGATCACAAAATTACCGGTAGCCCCTATCACTGTCCATGTAAATCTCATCTTCCGCAGAGATAGGTATCACCACCAGCGGTGAAAATGATGCACCGGTCCTATCCCCTGCCCGACTTCCAGCGTATCTGCCTGTTCTAAAGCCCCTTGCAGATAGGCTTTGGCGGCGGCCACACAGGCCGACCAATTGTCACAACGGGGACGCAATGCCGCCAACGCCGCCGAAAGCGTGCAGCCCGTACCATGAGTATGGCGGGTATTGACCCTCAGCGCCGAAAAACGCTGCGGCGGCACCCCGGCGGCGAACAACCAATCCGGGCTTTCAGGGCCGGCAAGATGGCCGCCCTTCATCAATACCGCCTGACAGCCCAGCGCGAGCAGCGTTTCGCCCTGTTCACGCATCTCATGCTCATTCTCGGCGATCGGACACCCCAGCAGCGCCGCCGCCTCTGGCAGATTCGGCGTGATGATTGACACCTGCGGCAACAACCGTTGACGCAGCGATGCGACCGCTTGCGGTTGCAGCAGCGGATCGCCGCTTTTCGCCAGCATCACCGTATCCAGCACCACGAACGGCAACGGATAGCGGCGTAACCGTTCGGCCACGACCTCCACGATATCCGCTTCGGCCAACATGCCAATTTTGACGCAGTCTATCCGCACATCGCTGAGCACCGAGTCAAGTTGCGCGCCGACGAAGGCAGGTTCGATAGGGTAAACCGACTGCACGCCACGGGTGTTTTGCGCCACCAGCGCCGTCACCACGCTGGCGCCATAGGCTTCAAGCGCGGAGAACGTTTTCAGGTCGGCCTGGATACCCGCGCCGCCGCTGGGATCGGTGCCCGCAATCGTCAATGCATTGATCCGTTTCATTCGCCGGTCGCCTCCGTCGTCATAAACAGCAGATCCAGAAACCGCGGGATAAAGCTGCCGGGGCCGGCCGCGCCTTCGGCGGCACGCTGCCCGCATTCGGACATCACCGCACAGGCGGCGGCAATATGCTGCAGGCGGTAGCCCGGCAGCGAGCAAAACCCCGCCACGACAGCCGACAACGCGCAGCCGGTGCCAACGACGCGAGTCATGAGCGGATTTCCACCCGCCACGGCCCAGTCGCGCTCGCAGTCGGTGACATAATCCACTTCGCCCGTCACCGCCACGCAAACGGACCAGCGTTTGGCAAGTTCGCGCGCCGCGGGCAACGCAGCCAACGAGGTATTGCCGCTGTCCACCCCGCGCCCCTGAGAATCCGCGCCGGACAACGCCAGAATTTCGGAGGCGTTGCCGCGCACGGCGGCAGGCCGCAACGCCAGCAGTTCACGGGCGAAGTCGCTGCGAAACGTCAGCGCGCCGACCGCGACCGGGTCCAGCACCCAGGGCCGACCGGCTTGATTGGCGCTCGCCACGGCAGACCGCATAGCATCCGCCCGGATAGGCTCCAGCGTACCGAGATTAATCAGCAGCGCATCAGCCAACGCGCTGAACTGCGCGGCTTCGCTGCGATCCACCACCATCGCCGGAGACGCTCCCAGCGCCAGCAACACATTGGCGGTAAAGCTTTGCACGACATCATTGGTCAGACAGTGGATCAGAGGGGAACGGCGGTGAAAGCGTTTCAGAGAATCCGCCGCAAGGACGGATGGGAACGGCACAGGTCGAGTATTCATAAATCTCCCAACCGGCGATCAAGAAGGCGGGAGCCGGTGAGACTCCGTGACTTCCCTACGCTGGCATTATCCAGATCAGGTGGTACGGGTCTTTCTCAGCCGTTTCTTTGCAGGAGCGGCACCCCGAGTCAACGTTCATGATTATTCGGCTTGACGGCGTAAAGGTCAACGACTGCCGAACCGATGCGTCATGCTGGGAAGAAGCAAAACGGTGTAGCGCGGTGATCGAAAGGGATAAAACGAGAGACGCAGCGGGCAGAAAAGGCTACCAGCATTATCGTAGCGGATTCAAGAAGAGGACCGACGCCGCGCGGATTTCTCGGCGTCGATACGTTCATGCTAAGAGAAAATGGCTTTCTCTGCATAAGACCAATCAGAAAGCGGTCTTGTGATACAGGCGCGAGACCAGATCCGTAATACACAGCACCAGCGAGGACTGAATGCGCTGCTGATAGCGCTGTTTTTGCATTTCGAGCAGCGTGGTGTCCACCCCATCTTCCGGCAAATGCAGCGTGAACTGAGGCGGCAACGGCGTGATGCCGTGCAACATGCTGACCGGACCCAGAATTTCATCATCGGTGAAACGGTAGCGTTGCCCGTCATGTTCCAGTTCATTATTTAACGCCAGCAACAGCTCGACGTCCTCGTACTCATCACGGCTGATAACGCCTAACGCGTAGATCAGTTTGAGGCGTACCGGCAACGCTGACAGTGGGCCGCTGCCTTCCAGCAACGGTTCCACGGCATATTTAACCGCATAGTCATCCTTGCGAAACGCCTGCAAGACCAGATGGTCAACCGCATCGGCCAGAAGTTCGACCGCCGCCTGGATGAATCCCGAAACGGTCGCTTTGGCGTTCAGGCGTTCCAGAATGTGGCTTTCGAACGCCTGCGCGTCTTCCATCCCCGGTTGAGGTTGCGGCACCTTTTCCTGCTCCGGTTCCTGCGCCGGGTTCGGCTCGGAAGCCGCCACCCGACGTTTATCTGCGGGAGAATAACTGTGTTCTGGCATTGGTATCGTTTTTCACCTTGCGTTACAGGGAGTGATACAACGCTGCCACCTGCGTGACAACCTCGGGGCGATCTTCCAGTCCGGCGATCTGGATCAGTGCATGTTCGACGCCGTTCGCGTCAATCAACGCCGCCATTTCGCGCGCCTGCACATCCTCAAGACTGCGATACTTCAGCGCCGCGGCGATACCGATCAACAGATTACGATGCGGAAGCCCGTATTCCAGCGTACCACGGAGCGGCCTGATCAGCCGGTCACCCTCGCCCAGCTTACGCAACGGCTGACGGCCCACGCGTTCTACGTCATCGTGCAGGTACGGATTTTCAAAACGGCTGAGGATCTTGTCGATATAGGCCGCATGCTGCGCCGGATCGAACCCGTAGCGTTTAATCAGCACCGCGCCGCTTTCCTGCATCGCGCCTTTTACCACCGCGCGCACCGCGTCGTCCTGTATCGCTTCACGGATCGTCCGGTAACCTGCCAGGCACCCAAGATACGCGGTAATCGCGTGGCCGGTATTGAGCGTAAACAACTTGCGCTCGACATAAGCCATCAGGTTGGCCGTCGGCTCCATGCCAGCGATGACCGGCAAATCGCCCTTGAACTGGGTACTGTCGACAATCCATTCGCTAAACGTTTCAACCGTCACCTCCAGCGAATCGTCGTTCGCCGCAGGACTGGGCGGCACGATGCGGTCTACGGCCGAATCCACAAATCCCACATGCTCGTCGACCCACGCATGCAAGGTCTCAGGCAACGCCGCCATGACATGCTGACGCAGCTGGCTGGTGCCGCGCACCATATTTTCGCAGGCGATGATATTCAGAGGCTGCTGATTGCCGCGTTCATGCCGCGCCATCAGCCCTTGCGCCAGCGTGCCAGCAATCTTACTTAGCACCTGCGGCCCGACGGCGGTAGTAATGATATCCGCGCGGGCGATTTCATTGATGGCGTCGGGACTGCCGCTATGCACCGCGCTGACGCGATTAACCTGTTCAACACGCGACGCCTCTCCAACAACATGCACTTCGTAATGCTGCTGATGGGCCAGTTGATCCACCAACGGCTGATTGACGTCGGCGAAAATGAGTTCGGACTTGGCGTCCGCCAGAAGTTTGCCGATGAAGCCGCGACCGATATTGCCTGCACCGAAATGAATCGCTTTCATTGTAGACCTCGATATTTTGTCAAAACCGTTGAGCTAAACGCACGGACCGGTTAACCCCGGTCCAACGGGCCTTACGCCACGCGTTCGCCGGAAAGCAGTACCAGCATCTCTTGCACGCTGCGGGTTTCCACCAGCCGCTCGATGATGCCGTCGTCATTCAGGGCATTGGTCAGACGCGCAATCACCTGAACGTGTTCGTTATTGCGGGCGGCAATCCCTATCACCAACCGCGCGACGTCGTCCGGCTCCGAGCCAAATCTGACTCCCTCCGGATATTGGCAAATCACGACGCCAGTGCGCAGCACGCGGTCTTTGGCTTCAACGGTGCCATGCGGCACGGCGATGGATTCGCCCAGATAGGTGGAGGTCATGGCCTCGCGCTGTAGCATAGCCTCGACGTAGGCGGGTTCCACATATCCCCCCGCGACCAGCTGTTCGCCCGCAAAGCGGATGGCCTGCTCTTTGTCGTCGGCCTGAAGATTGAGGAAAATGTTGTTTTCACCCAGCTCGAACAGGTTGGTTTCGTGCTCCGCCGGATCGAACCAGTCGTCATTCGCCGCCACAATGGTTTGATTAATCAGCCGGTTATCGTTCGCCGCCACGGGACGGTGCGCCGCCAATAGCCGGGTCGTCAGCTCGTTGTACAAGCCGCTGTCGAGGAAGTTGCTGAGAGAGACGTGAATCGCGTGCGGCGCGTGCTGCAACGCTCTTGCGGTGAGATCCTGATGGGTGATGACCAGATCGACATCGTCCGGCAGGCTGTTAATCGCCATGTTGCTGACCGAGATATGGTTTAGTCCGGCATCCTTCACCTTCTTGCGCAGCACGCCCGCGCCCATTGCGCTCGACCCCATGCCGGCATCACAGGCCACGATGATGCGTCGCACCAAACTCAGATCCTGAGAAGCATCCAGCATCGCGCGCATCACGGGCTGTGGTTGGGCTGCGCCCGGCGCTTTGCTGCCTTTCGATTTCTGCTTCATGTTCTGCATACGACGGGTCGCGTCCGCCAGTCCATTGTCTTCCTCATCGCCTACCGGCACGCGTTTCAGCATCACCGCAGAGACCAGGAACGAGACCAGACCTGACATCAAAATAGAGAGCACCACACCGATCAGCGACGACTTCGGCGTCATCAGCAAGACTGCGAAGATCGAGCCGGGAGAGGCCGGAGACACCAGCCCCGCATTGAATAACGTCAGCGTGAAAACACCCGTCATACCGCCGAGGATCACCGCCAGCATCAGACGCGGATTCATCAGGACATAAGGGAAATAAATTTCATGGATACCGCCGAAGAAGTGAATGATGGCGGCGCCCGGCGCGGACTGTTTCGCGCTGCCCTTGCCGAAGAACATGTAGGCCAGCAGCAGACCGAGCCCCGGTCCGGGGTTGGCTTCAATCAGGAAGACGATCGATTTGCCGGTTTCCGTTGCCTGCTGGATGCCGAGCGGGGAGAAAATTCCGTGGTTGATGGCGTTATTGAGGAACAGCACTTTGGCCGGTTCCACGAAAATGGAGGTGAGCGGCAACAGGTTGCCCTGTACCAGCAGATTGACTCCGGTCGCCAGCACTTTGGACAAGGAGGAGACCAGCGGGCCGATAGCCAAAAAGGCCAGCCCCGCCAGCAACATCCCGATAATCCCGGCCGAGAAGTTGTTCACCAGCATCTCGAAGCCGCTTTTAATTTTGCCATCCACCCAGCGGTCGAAGCGTTTGATTGCCCAGCCGCCCAGCGGTCCGGCCATCATCGCCCCCATAAACATCGGCATGTCTGCGCCGACGATGACGCCCATCGTGGTGATAGCGCCCACGACCCCACCGCGTTCGCCGCCGACCAACCGCCCGCCGGTATAACCAATCAGCAACGGCAACAGGTAGGTAATCATGGGTTCGACCAGCTTGGCCAGAGTTGCATTCGGCAGCCAGCCGGTAGGAATAAACAGCGCGGTGATTAAGCCCCAGGCGATGAATGCGCCGATATTGGGCATCACCATGTTGCTGAGGAAGCGGCCAAAATTCTGTATCTTGACCTTAACAGTTGGTGATAGCATAAAACTTACTCCCCTCGGTGGTACGCGCTCAGGGACGGTGCGCGTCGTAATAGTGAGATGGTTTCGCCAAAAACCATCGGTCGTTCTGTAGACAAATCGACTCTATCACGCCGTTTCCGCCCCCAGTACCCCGAGGGGAATTTGTGACTGGGATCACTCAGTTACCCCACCTCAGGTAGGATTTCACGCGATCCTCATCACAAATCAGATCTGAAATTCAGCTACATTGTAAAAAATGAGCGCTCGGCAGCCCCTCTTTCGTGACTCACCTCACACTTCAATTCAGTAACTTTGTTTTAACATTGTGACTTGCGTCACGTTGCACCGTTCGATTCAGAGTCCTGAATATAGGCCGAGGGTTTCCCTTCTCCATTTCGGCGGCGAAATTGGGGAGAAATGTAGTTTAATTACAGAGGAGGAGTTGAAACGCGAGAAGGTAGCGAAGGATTAGTCGTAGATAAGGCGAGTATTTGAAACTGGTAGATAAGGCGGAGATTTGAAACCATAGCAGACTAGCTGACTGCATCGTGCCTAAGATCGCGCCCGTCAAGGTCATAGCCCCTTCAGGGAAACAAAATGAAAGGGCTGACACGTGATGACCTGGAGGTAATATCTTGCGCCTCGGATGAAGAGCCCACCGCAGCTGGCTGACTTTCGGCTAGTGATACGTTGGTTTGAAATATCGATGAGTTGGGGTATCACTTCGAACAAGTTACCCGATAGTGACGGTACCTCCACCGATTAATACCCCCCCACATCCCACGGCATCGCCGGTACGCGCGACGGGCTTACCATCCACCTTGACCGTTGATGAACCACCGCTGATGTTACGTGCGTGACCATGAGCTGCTAAAGGGTCGCCTTGACGAGCCAGAGGAAGACCATCCACCTTAACCGTGGAAGAACCAGCCATAACTGACGTCGGAGGATGGCTATCGTGCCCTGTATCGATGTCGCCCAATTTAACCGCATTTCCCATAATTTTATTTCTCCATTATTGATCTGATGATGCGATGGGATTAAAAGTCGTCGCTTTAAGTCAACATAATGACGCGATCAAATGCAATACGAGCCAAATCTGACTGAATCGCGTACATCCTGAGCCTAGATTAAACGCCGCCGTTTTTCGCTAACGGTAGTCCTCTGCTGACCTAGGCTCCAAAGCTACTGGAGTGAAGCCAATTCTAGAGAGTAACGTGGTACGGTAGACCTATAATAAAACCCTGCTTGAAGGCGACCAACCGTAACTCGGTATAAAAGCACAATCAGACAAGCCTTCAGCACATAGTCCACCAGAAAAGAAAGTATTTATTTTATGTTGTTATGCTGAGATATAGATCTCATTTATCTCAGCATGAATTAAAAATATCACCTTACCAGTTTTATTTTACCATCTACAATAGAGAAATAAGGATTGTATCCAAACACAACTTTCCCTTCTTTATTTTTAAATCTCAAGGGAGAATGCTGATAATATCCCACACCTAACCGAAAAAGACGTCCATCCCGGTATTTTATCAGGTGATATTTATCCCATTCGATAGGCATTGGTGTCAGTGTTTTGTCGACAACGTGTTGAGGCAAATCTGTAGAGGAAAATATCACCCCCGTATTCGTCCCCTCTGCAAAAGCCATCTCCTGATTTGAAATTTGTGTAACTTTTTTCAGTCCTTCGATATCACGATCTTTCATCATTGCCCAAATATCCATATAGGCGGCCTTAATTTTGGGCAAATCGTTCTCAGTCACAGAGGTTGCATTAATCCATGCCCAGCGGGGCAACCCATCAATTTTTAATTTTCCTCTGACCTTATAAAAACCATAATCTTGTTCATTCCTTGTATAACCTTCAAATACCTTTGAGCTGTTGGCTCTCGCAACAGAATCACTTGCGGTAATCTCCTTATTCTCACTCACACTTAACTTAAAATTAGCGATTTCTTTGCTAGAGGTCGCCGTATTTTTCGTGACAATAACTTGACAGGATGAATCTGAAAATAGAGTTTTGGGATTTTCATAATCCTGTGGTCCCATTAGCAGTTCGATATCATTGTCACCATTTTCTAAAAAAGCCGTCAGGTTAAAACCTGCTGACATTGTTCCTTGAGAAGCCAAGGTTGTATCAGCGGCAGAAAGCTCATTAACTCTTAGAGCACACGTACTTTTATTTGATTTAAAAGAGAACAAATATTTTTCTTTGATCATGTTTTCAGCCCTGGCTGGGAATAACGTTATCAAAATAACAAGGTTAAATGATATTAAGCCGATATTTCGAATCACTTTTTTCCAACTTATCATGAATCACCCACTCCTTTTCGCTTTTGTTTTCTTCGTCAGGCCTTTTTATACCGCCGTTATTTTTTGGAAATCCCGCCCCTTCTGTATCAGAAGTATCAGGTGAAGACGATATCCCAACGGTGTAACTAACATATACTTTGGCTACAATTCCATTATGGTAAAATACCAGATCTAGTTTATCTTTTGTAGGTGCATCTAGCCCTATACACCCTTCTGCCACAGCTTTACCACCGATTGTTAATGCGCCGTTTGCGATATAGAATCGCACTCCTGCACGAACATTTGCTTCTGTAGTCAACGCTAGCTTTACTTCTGCTAATTCATCCTTTTGCCATTCCCACTCATTCTTCGCGTCAGATTTAAATACCAGTGTGAAATTGATACTTCCTTCTGTGATAAGCCAAAATTGAGTGCCAAAAAAAGCAGCATTACGGCCCTCTTCATAAGCCTGTTCTTGGGACATCAATCTTTCGCGAACCGCCGCTAATAAAACATCTGCAGAATACCAGGCGGCAAATGCCTGAAGAAGATCCAGTGTAATTTTCATTCCTATAAGCGGAGATAAACCCAGAGACAACTCTCTTTCAATATAAATATCACCAGAGGTTTCATCTTCTTTTAATTCCCCATTAGCATTAATAGTAATAGCTGGATAGATAATTTCCGTATCTATTAAAGTTATTTCCTCACTCCCGCCTTTTCTCGTAGATAGTGCTTTCCTGACAAAATCAATAGATTTTAACGACTTATTTAGTAATGAAAGACTACCAGCCTTTTGCTTAAAATCTTTTTTCATCGAAGATGAATAATCATGAGCGGGATTATTACCTAATGTGTAGGTAAATTCTCCACCTAATTCCAAGGAGTGACTTATTTCCTCCTTAGGGCGTTTTGTCCAACCACGACTCCCACGCTGTGGATTTCCATTGATTGTATTTTCTTCTTTAGCCTTTTGTTTTCGTTGCCGTTCAGTAAACTCGGTAACTGTCACATCAGTACCAATAATCACGCTGGCATCCCAGCTAAATGCTGGATAAATAAAAATTTGTGTGCGAAATGCATCTCTGGAAGGTAAGCTAAATATTTGTGACATGGTATTTAGAAAAAGCAATGACTCACTAACAAAAGAGTGACCATTACATTGTCCAACTCGCAAAGTATATTGCGCCTTAGGTAACAATGCTCTGATACTTTTCGAAAAAACATACTCTCTCAGGAAATCAATAGCATTGTGGGTTGAAAAAACAGCTTCTTTTCCTTTTCCATAGTCACATACATAATTTGTGAGGCCGTTACTGAAAGCTTTAGGTGTGCTATTCCCCGCAGAATCATAAAGAATGCCACGAGGGCACAACGGATTATGTGAAACACAGCCTTTCCCTGTCAGATAGAGCGAAATAGGAACACCATCTCCAGTTGCATCGATGGACTCTACCGTTGTGACAAAATCAGCCTGATTATAATCAAATGTTCTAGATTTCACTTTCAATGAAAATGCATGAATGCAGGTGTCTGGATTGTCGCAATTACATGATGGTGATCCTGCCGTCAAACTTATCATATTTCCCCTTATAAGGGCACGCAGCCCAATTCCCTGAGTAATAGCACTTCTGCTTTAAAAACGCCTTTTTTCTCTTCGTTACAGAGTACATTTTTGAAATCCGCAGGAATGTCCTCCAGAGTCAGGCAATGACGAGAGTGAAATAACTTAAATAACCCACGAATACTTCTATCATCAGTAATTCCCTGCTGTTTCAGCCAGAAAAATATTTCACCAATTTTCTTTAAATCAACCGACTTGTCTTCACTCTCATGATTTTTAATTTTTTTAACCAACCCTTCGATATAGCGTTGCTCAAAAATAAGCGTTAACTCATCCATCTGCACTGGCGAGAAACGCATGACTTTTCTCCTTGAAATACTTTCCAAAGGAAATTGTGCTTTCAATTCGGCAAATCTTTCGCACCGTTGCGTTCCCTGCCAGTTCGTCATTATCGCCTCTATGGGACCGAGAAAAGAGTGCCTCTCCCATTCAGAAAGTACGGTTAGTAAGGGCCAGATATTCCGCGGGTCATAAAAACGAAAAAAAACCGGCTTTTCTTCCCCGGGAATCTGAACATGTAAATACTTGCGTAAATGCTGACGCAGCGTTTTCATATTTGCCCGACTTTCAAACTGTATTCCCCAGGGAGTTTCGCGTAGTGCAAGCCACTGAATTACAGCTTCATCAGCTCTCACCAAATGCGGAGCTAATCGTCCAATCTCTTCTGGTATTGGCTCTGCATATAAACTGGCATGTGGAGGATCAAATTCTTCCAGCATAAGAAATAAGTCAGGTTCCGCTGCTGCATCCACAATTGCCCAGCTGGTTATTTCACTCATCTTTTTTCTCCTTGGCCGGGCAATGCGCCACAAACATCGTTCCCTGAGCCGCCGCCGCTTTCAATATCGCGGGCTCTGCGGGCAGCGACAAATCTCCGGGGCTTCCCCCTGAATTTAAGTTGATAGCCGCTCCTTTGATATCCACACCGCCTGAGTGCACAACAACAAAACTGCCCCCGACTCGGAGCGTCAGTTTACTGCCGCTTTGCAGCGTCAAATCCCCATTGCTGTCTACACTAAAAACACCGCTAATTTTCTGGGCCAGATCGCCTTTTACCTGTATACCCTGGTCACCCTCAGTCAACATCAGATTGTTGCCAGTGACTTTCTGATCCTGATTGCCCTCTACCGTCACTTTACGATCGTTGGCAATAACCAGCTCATCATCGTGACCGATACTGGAGGTCCGATTATATTCAACGCGCTCATCCTTGGAGTTGAGCACCCTCACCGCCATATTTTTCTGTGCGTGAATGAAGATCTCTTGTTTGTCGGCTTCATCTTCGAAGCTCAGTTCATTAAAGCCTTTACCCTTATGAGTGTCAGAGCGAATGACAGTACGTGTTTTATGCGTCGGTAAGGGATACGGAACTGGGTTAGTGGCATGAAAGGTTCTTCCCGTCACCAGCGGCTGGTCCGGGTCACCTTCCAGAAAACTCACCACCACTTCATGGCCGATGCGCGGAATGGCCACCATGCCGTACTGACCGCCCGCCCAGCCCTGACTCACCCGCACCCAGCACGAGCTCTGGTCGTCGCTCGCGCCGTAACGGTCCCACGGGAACTGCAGCTTCACCCGACCGTATTCATCGCAGTAAATCTCCTCGCCTGATGGGCCAACCACCGTCGCGATTTGCGGACCGTCTACCATCGGGCGGTGCGGCATCGCGGGTCGCCACGTGGTGCTGGCCTTGACCACGCCGAAGGTGTTACTGAGCGTGGTCGGCTCGCCGCCGCCTTCTTCTTCCAGCGCCTGCGGCTGGGTGCCGATGTGGGTCACGTTTACCACCTGCCAGGCGATGTTCAGCATCGGGTTCGGGTGCTCCGTCAGGGTAAATGCGCTCCCTGGCATCAATGCCCCGGCGTTTGAACTGCCCTGACCGGTGACCGCATCCGCCCGCAGCGCATCCAGCCGATGGCCGCTGAACGCCTTGCCGCTCGGGTCTTTTTTGAAGCGCCCCGGATAGTCGTAGTGCTGGTAGCTCTCACGTTGATGGTCTAACGCTTCACCTAATTTCTTGTGGGACAGGCCGTAAGCCGGGGTTTTGAAACTGTAGTCCTTCAGCTCCACTTCCGCCGTGCGCACCGCTTCCCGGTAGTTAAACTGGCGCACATACGCGCCTTCCGACAGGCCCTGACTGGCGAGGTTGAAGAACAGGTCCGGGCCTTTGCCCAGCGCCACCGCGTCGTCCGCGAACACCACCCGGTGTTTACCGGCCTCGAATTCGTGGAAGTAGAACAGCCCTTCTTCTGCCGCCAGACGCTCGATAAACGCCAGGTCGCTCTCCCGGTACTGCACGCAGTATTCCCGCTGGGCGTGCTCGTTGCGCAGCGCAAACGCGAAGTCGGTAATACCGGCTTCCTGCAACAGGATGCTGATAATATCCTCCGGCTTCTGCGCCTGGAAGATGCGGGCGTTGGTCCGCAGTCCCAGCCGCCACAGCGCCGGGCGCACCACCGCCTGATAACGCGTGCGTCGAAAGCCGGTGTCGCCCTGACCGAACTCGCTGATGATGCCGCTGACCCGCCGCTGTAGCTCGCCTTCGTACCACACCAGCAGCTCGCACGGCTGGTCCAGCACCTCGCCGAAGTCCACAGCCGGCAGCGCGCTCGCCAGCGACAACCCCAGCGCAAAGGGTCGGTTCAGCCCTTCGTCCAGCTGAAAATCCACTACCGAGAATGTGCTCTCCGGCAGCGCGCCTATCGTTACGGTAAACTGAAGCCCGGTCATGCTTGCCACGTTATCCCTCTCCTTTTTCCCTGACGCCACGGCTACCGCACGCCCCGGAGTGTGGCTCCGTGCGCCCGCGATACCGCCGTGATGGTGGACGGTACTTTTGTGTGCTTTTTATCTTTGTGCTTTTGCTGTGGCCTGGGTCTGCCCACGCCGCAACATCCGTCGATGATGGCGGTGGTGACCGCCAGAAGTGGAAAACCCGGGCCAAAGGCCCGGGTGGTCGGCATTACGCTTCGACCGGCGCACGCCAGTCATCAGAACCAGAGGTCCCGGCAACAGTGTGTTCCCAGTCGATTTTACGGTAGGACAGAGACACCTGGATCAGCTGGGTGTAGTCCAGTTTGGACGGATCCTGGCAGTGCGGCATCTGGCAGTCGATATCCACGATGGTCGCGTCGGTCAGCGTGGTGGAGAAGAAGTGCTCCTGCTTACCTTCTACCGAGGTGCGGTACCATTTCAGGGTCACGGTCGGCAGCATTTCGCCGGACGCCAGGGCGTTGTACATCAGCGGGACGGCTTTGTTCAGCGCCACGGTGAATTTGAACGGCTTGTGCACACGCTGGCCGGACGGCTGACCGGACTGCGGGTCGGTCGGTACGGTCACAACGTGGTTGAATTCCTGCACCAGCATTTCGTCTTCGTGGCCCTGCACGTAGATGTTGCCGACAGAGTCAGAGGTGAAAGCACCGGCGGTGATGTTGCCCTGAGTTTTCCCTTCAATGCTGATATAACATGGGGTTGGCATAGTCATGCTCCTTGTTGTTGAACGGTTTTTTACTTTCGCCGCCCAACAATGCAATGATCATGCCAACTTCTATCCCTCTGTTTTATAAAGGAATTTAAAATACGAATTTTACCCTATCCAATACTCGCGCAAAAACTTGCGCAGAATGCGCAGATCGTTTGCAAACATTGCGCAAAAAGTGATTTATGCTGGAAAGTGCGCAAGAAGTTGCGCAGATTTGGCAATTATTCCATATGTTAACTACTTTGAGGCTCACGGAGAAAATAACTCAGCAAAATGATGAGACCCATTTTTGTCACGCAATTGACACAAAATGTCATGTGTTTCGGGAATGAAAATATGAGCTTTCAAGTACTTAGCAAGCGACAAAACGAAGAACCCTGAAAAGATCGTTACAAATCGTGTCACTTTTTCTTCCCTCTGCGCACCTCATTATAACGTCCCAAAAGCCCCGTAGATTCTTCCTCGATAGCAAGCCTGACATGGCAAGTTAATGGTGAAATATACGATATTCCGGCTAATTAGAAGCCATACAGCCATTTTCTCCCCAAGAGAACTCAGATTATCGTTGCCCAAAAAATGTGAGTTTATTTCCTTGGCGGACTCATTTTTTGACGCGTATTCCTGCATTTTTTTGGCACTAATTTACTTAATCCTACCTTGATTGACAGACGCGTTAGTCATAAGGTCAAAAACAGCGTAGAGGGAAAGGGAAACAGCAACGCGAGTTACGCCAATCACCTCCATCCGCAATCGCCTGTATTTGGGAGTGCCGGATTTAACGTCCGTCTCATAATGGCAGTATTCATTTCGCGGACTTGGTTTGAGTCCGTCGTTTATCGATGAGAACTATGGCTAATCAATCTATTTCTCCGTCTGAGAATGACCCGCGTCATCAGGACGACAACCCGCAGAACCACACCCCAGACAGCGCTCCCACGGAACGCAAAACGCCCGGCAAGAAGCCGCTGATTATTTTGGCTATTGTCGTGGTGGTCATGCTGATCATCGGCCTGTTCTTCTGGCTGACCAGCCGCAATATCGAAACCACCGATGACGCCTTTACCGACTCCGACGCGGTCACCCTCGCCCCGAAAGCCTCGGGTTACGTCACTCAACTGTCGGTGAAAGATAACCAGTTCGTTAAACAGGGCGACGTGCTGGTGGTCATCGATCCACGCGATAACACCGCGCAGCGCGATCAGGCGCAAGCGCAGCTGGGACTGGCGATGGCGCAGCTGCATCAGGCGCAAGCCGCATTGGATCTGGCGAAGGTTCAGTATCCCGCGCAGAAAGATCAGGCGCTGGCGACGCTCGCCAAAGCGCAGGCCAACTACCTCAATGCGCAGGAAGATGACAAACGTCAGCGGGGCGTCGATCCGCGAGCCACGTCGCAACGCAACATTGACGCCGCCAGCGCGCAGTTAAGAAGCGCCCGCGCGGAATGGGAAAGCGCCAAGGCACAGGTGGAAGTCGCCTCGCAGGTCGCGTTGCAAATCCGCCAGCAGGCCACCAACGTCGAAGCGCGTCAACGGCAGGTTGAACAGGCGCAGGCCCAGCTGAATACCGCCAACCTTAATTTGTCCTACACCGAGGTTCGCGCGCCCTACGACGGATTCATCACTCGCCGCAACGTGCAGGTCGGCAGTCTGGTCCAGCCGGGCACGGCGTTGTTCTCTCTGGTGTCCCCGAACACCTGGATTACCGCCAACTTTAAAGAGTCACAGCTGGAGCGGATGCGGCCCGGCAATAAAGTCGAGATCAGCGTAGACGCATGGCCGGATATGAAGCTCGAAGGCCATGTCGACAGCGTGCAAATGGGATCCGGTTCTCGCTTCTCCGCGTTCCCGGCGGAAAACGCCACCGGCAATTACGTGAAAATCGTGCAGCGCGTTCCGGTGAAAATCGTCATTGATAAAGGGCTGGATCCGCAAAGACCGCTGCCGCTGGGTCTGTCGGTTGAGCCCAAGGTGACGGTGGAATGAGCCAGAACCAGAGTTGGCAGCCGGCCGGGAATCCCTGGCTAGTCGCCATTACGGTCACGCTTGCGGTGTTCATGGAGATCCTGGACACCACCATCGTCAACGTCGCCCTGCCGCATATCGCGGGTTCGCTGTCCTCCAGCTATGACGAGTCGACGTGGGTGCTGACATCCTATCTGGTCGCCAACGGCATTGTGCTGCCTATCTCGGCGTTTCTGAGCCGCGCCTTCGGCCGTAAGCTCTTCTTTCTGCTTTGTATTGTGATGTTCACCATCTGCTCTTTCCTGTGCGGTATCGCAACAGAGCTATGGCAGATCATTCTGTTCCGCATCTTGCAGGGCTTCTTTGGCGGCGGCCTGCAGCCCGTACAGCAGTCGGTGCTGCTCGATTACTTCAAACCGGAAGATCGCGGTAAAGCCTTTGGTCTCTCGGCGATTGCGGTGATCGTCGCGCCCGTCATCGGGCCGACGCTCGGCGGGTGGATCACCGATAACTACAGCTGGCGCTGGGTGTTCTTCATCAACATCCCCATCGGCATCCTGAGCGTGCTGGCGATTTATCATCTGTTGGAAGATCCGCCGTGGGAACGTAAGTCGGCGAAGGGCAAACTCAGTATCGACTACATCGGCATCAGCCTGCTCACGCTGGGGTTGGGCTGTCTGCAGGTCATGCTGGACCGCGGCGAGGACGACGACTGGTTCCATTCCAACTTCATCATTACCTTTGCCATCCTGACGGCAATCGGACTGGTGGGGGCGATCTACTGGCTGCTCTATGCCAAAAAGCCGGTGGTCGATCTCCACTGCCTGAAAGACCGCAACTTCGCGGTGTCCTGCTTGCTCATGGCGGGCATGGCGCTGGTGATGTACGCCAGTGCGGTGGTCATCCCGCAGCTGGCGCAGCAGGATTTGGGCTATACCGCGACCTGGTCGGGGATGATCCTTTCGCCGGGCGCGATTCTGGTGGTGCTGACCATCCCGTTAGCGTTGAAACTGATGCCGCTGGTGCAGACTCGCTGGATGATTGCGTTCGGCTTCTCCACGTTGGCAGCCTCGTTCCTGTATTCGTCGACGCTGGCGCCGAACGTGGATTTCTACACGCTGATATTGATGCGTAGCGCCCAAACCATCGGACTCGGTTTCCTGTTCGTGCCGCTCACCACTATCGCCTTCGTGTCCATTCCGCAACGGCTGAATGCGGATGCGTCCGCCTTGTTCACCATGTGCCGTAACGTGGCCGGGTCGATCGGCATTTCGCTGTCCACGGCGATGATCACCGAACGGCAGCAGGTGCATAGCGCCAGCATGGTCCACACCATGACGCCGCTTAACGAACCGTTCAATCTCGCGTTGGAGCGGTTGACGCACGCGGTCAAAAATTTTTCCACGATGGCGGGCGATCCGATGTCCATCGCCACCGGCCAACTGTATAAAGAGATGATTGCCCAGGCGCGTATCCTTGCCTACATAGACGTTTTTACGGGCCTCAGCATTATCGCTCTGCTTCTCATTCCTCTTTGTTTGCTGCTTTCTCCCATCAAGAGCAAAGGCAGTGCTGGAGCACACTAACATGAAGGTTTCTTCACCCTATTCCTATTCACGAGCCGGAACGGTGATCGCCGTCTTGCTGGCGCTGTCGGCCTGTAGCGTCGGCCCGGATTATCAGGCGCCAAAACCCGCCACGCCGGGGTCGTTCAACGATATGGCGTCCGACAGCGCATCGAAACCACTGGCGGCGGACATCAACCCCAACTGGTGGAAAACGTTTAACGACCCGCAGTTGGACAGCCTGATCGACCGGGCGATTTCCGGCAACCTGTCCTTACAGCAGGCGGTACTCCGGATCGCCGGTTCGCGTCAGCAGCTGAATCAGGCGCGCGGAGCCTGGATGCCGTCGGTCAACGGCAGCGCCTCGGCACAGCGACGTCAAATGGGTCTGAAAGGGCTGATGGAGTCACACAATGTGTACGGTCAGGTAGATCAGGTCGATCCCAATCTGACGTCATCGCTTGATAGCCTGACCCAACCCGTCGGCCTGTATCAGGGGAGCTTCGACGCCTCTTGGGAGCTGGATCTGTGGGGCAAGGTACGTCGTCAGGTCGAAGCCGCCGATGCGCAACAGCAGCAGTCGATAGAAAGCCGGAATGATGCGCTGGTATCGCTGGAGGCCGAAGTCGCGAGAACCTATCTGCAGTTGCGCGGCGCGCAGGCCGCGCACCAAACGCTGGAAAGCCAGATAGCGATAGCGCAGCAGACGCTGGAACTGACGGAAAGCCAGCAGCGCAACGGCCTGTCTCCGCAGATGAACGTGGAAAATGCCCGCGCCCAGTTGAGTTCGCTGCGTGCACAGCTGCCGCAGTATCTGGCGCAGGTGCAGCAAGCGATGAACGGGCTGTCCGTGCTGACCGGACAAGTTCCGGGGACGCTGGACCATGAACTGACAGCCGTGAAAGCTCTGCCGACGCTACCCAAGGCCGTGCCGGTCGGTGTACCGTCGACGCTGGCGAGACGCCGACCGGATGTTCGTCAGGCGGAAGCACAGCTGCATGCCGCCACCGCGAATATCGGCGTCTCCATCGCGCAGCTGTTCCCCGACCTGTCGCTGACCGGGCAGCTCGGCATGCGCAATACGGATTTCAGCTATATGGATAACTGGAGCAGCCACTTCTATAGCTTCGGCCCATCGGTTTCCATTCCGATATTCCAGGGCGGCCGTCTGGTCTCCGGCGTCAAACTGGCCCGAGCGGAACAGGCCAGCGCGGCATTGGGCTACCGTCAAACCGTGCTTACCGCCTTGCAGGACGTGGAAAACGCGCTGATCAGCTACCGGACCGACCAACTGCAGGTTGAAGAGCTCGATCGCACCGTCGAAGCGCAACAAAATGCGTTCGAACTGGCGAGTGACGGTTACAGCAAAGGTCTGACGTCATTTATTGAGGCGCTGGACGCACAGCGGCAGCTGGCGCAGGCGAAACAGCAGGCCATTATGGCGCGCGTGCAGACCAATCTGGATCTCGTGGCGCTGTATAAAGCGCTGGGCGGCGGCTGGGAATCTTACCAGCAGGTCAAACTGCCGGAGTTCCCGGTCTTCGGTCCAGCCGAAAGCTAATCTTTGCCATCAAGGCGGTCTGTTGTCACGGCCGCGCTGTCCCTCTCTGCCGCCAGACGTGTCTTCGTGCTGGCGGTTTTTTATCCCCCTTCCCTGCTCTCTGCGAACGGCCATACATCCTGCAACCCACGGCGGCATAACGTCGAGGGTCCGCGAGAGAGTGTCGGCGGACCGAGGCGCGTTCCTAAAGGAATGAGGGCCACCGGTTCACCACGGCAGAGCGCCATACAATGCAGTACACTGAATAGGACAATATTCTCTCTTCCAACTCTTAGCGATCAGGTACGGGTAGAAGCATGTTATTGACTTTATTAGCGATAATCGTGGTATTCATTGTCATTCCCGCCGTTTACCTTCATAGGCCCGAGTTTGTCAAAATCAGTGTTCCGGAAGTGAAAGCAAGCGACTCGGACCATTATCAGCAAGGCCAGTTTCACAACCTCGAGGCCACCCCCGTCTTTACCGGTAGCGGTAATTTTGCCACGTTGATGCTGGACTTTATCCTGCACGGCAACCCGCGTCGTCGCCCTAAACAGCCGCTCCCGACAGTCAATACGTCGCTGTTGGCGTTGCCCGCCGACCGGGACGTCGTTATCTGGCTTGGTCACTCCTCGTTTTACGTGCAGCTGGCGGGAAAGCGCCTGCTGGTCGACCCCGTGCTTAGCCAAAACGCCGCGCCGGTCCCATTCGGAAACCGCGCCTTTCGGGGCACTAATCCCTTCACGCCGGCCGATATGCCCAACATCGATTATTTGCTGATGACCCACGACCACTGGGACCATCTGGATTACGCCACCCTGATTGCGCTCAAGCCCAAGGTAAAACAGGTGGTCTGCGGGCTGGGCGTGGGCCAATATTTTCGCGCGTGGGGATTCGCTCACGAAAGCGTTCATGAAGCTGACTGGTTTTCCGAACTGAAGCTGGGGGATGGCATCGACATTTCGCTCTTGCCCGCCCGCCATTTCTCGGGAAGATTATTCAAGAAAAACCAGACGCTGTGGGTGTCTTTCGCTCTGCAAACGGCTGAGCGGCGCCTGTACTTCAGCGGAGACTCAGGGTACGGCGCGCATTTCAAAAAGATCGGCGAGCAGCTCGGCGGTTTTGATTTCGTCGCGCTCGACAGCGGTCAATATGACGAACGCTGGTCGCACGTTCACATGCGACCGGAAGAGGCCGCTCAGGCCACGACGGACCTGCGTGCGCGAGCCCTGTTGCCCGGCCATATTGGTAAGTTCGCGCTGGCGCAGCATGACTGGAACGATCCGTTTGTTCGTATCGACAAAGCCAGCGAGCGTCATGACTGGCGGCTATTGACGCCGATGATCGGCCAACCGCTGTGGCTGGACGACAGCGAAACGACGTTTGAACGCTGGTGGGAAAAAGTCCCTCGCTAATTGTTTCCCGATGCCCGCGGGGATAATCAGCGAGGGAAAATGCGTAGGTGATCGGGCGGAACCCAAACGCCAGGCGATGTGGCGCGGGTATACTCGGGCGCTTATGAACCGCTCACTTTCCCTCATGGTTTCTCATGGACGGTTTACCAATCACGTCTGACTGAGCACATTGCCATTCCAGACATCGCCACGATTAATCACATGAGCATTGTTATAAGCACTGGCCATGTTTTTATTTTTCAGCGGACCCCAGACATTATTCCACGGCATAAAAAACGTGGCCTGAGGATAGGCAGAGAGAATGACGTCCACCATATTGCCATAATCCAGTTGGCCATCGAGCGTCAGCGGCCCTATTTCCGGAAAGGCAAAGGGTTTATTGAGATCCACCATTTCCTGATAGCCGTATAACGTTTGCGGATTATCTAAATACATGTCCAATCCGGTAATATCGACATAAGCATGGCCGGGATAATAGTCTGATTTATATTGGCGGTGCGCATCCGGTGAATAGACCCACAGCAAATTATTGAGCCCTTTGCGATAGGTGAAATAGTTGAACATATCCTGATAGAGCATTTTATACAGTTCCATACGCACGGTGTCGCACGTTTCATATCCGGACGCCCCCCACCAAAACCACTCGCCATTCATTTCATGCAAGGGCCGATAAAACACCGTAATACCACGACGATTTAATTCCATCAGCCCCTCGGCGATGCGATCCAGTATTGCCAACCAACGCTGCCGCTCATCGGAGCCAAACGCCAAAATCCGCGAAAATTGTTCATTACTGATCGGCTGTTTCAGCGCACCTCCCCCGTTCCCGGATTGTTCCCCGCATAAATAGGATTCGGCAGATGATGACTGATAGCCACTAACCCGCCCTTCTCCCAGTGCTTGATCAGCTCGGCATTGCAGCCATAGTCGATCAAACAGGCCTCCTCGCCCGGTTCGGTAATATCCCAACCGCGCGCGTAATCCGCGCCGTAAATCGCAGGAAATTGCCCCGTAGTCGCGCAAATCGCTTCCGCCTGCCGCATTGAAAAAGCATCTTCGCCGGTAATATGGGTGTACCCGCCAAACGCGCCGGAGATCAGTTTTTTATTTGAACGCGACGGTAAATCGGCGAGCCAGTGATAAATACGGACTGCGGTATCATCCGCATGTTCATTCGCAGTATTTAATTCTGTTTTATCGTTCATGGTCATACTCCTCATTATTAAATCATGGCTTAATATTCATTTCCGCTATACTTAACGCGGTCTAATGAGGGTATCACTGCCAATAGCGTATTAAATAAGCAGTGGTTGTGTCGGAAATAGCACAACACAATCTCCTTGAATTATTTCCGTAAAAATATCGAGCGCGGGAAATAAACTCGAAATTGAATTAATGAGATGGGTACAGTTTTGTAGCTATCGAAAGTAACGATAGTTTTAAATCACTCATGATTAGTGCGAAGGATAATGACGCTCTAGCGATAAGAGATATTATCTGTTGGGTGAATCACGGAATGACTCTTCGGAAAAATAACCTTTCCACTCACATATCCCCCAAGATCCACCGTGAATCAATGATTGAGTACTCCGCGATATCTCAGACAATCGACATTAAGGCTGTAAAAGCAACAGGATCGAGGCGGTCACCCACAGCGCCGTCGTGGCTAATAGCGCTCTACGAAAGAGTCGCCTGACGCCCAGATAACGCTCGGCCAATGTACGTGTCTTTCTCCCCGGCTTTAGTGACCATAACTGTGACATTCCCTTATCGAAATCGGCGAGATGGTTTTCACTCGTTATCAGTTGAAAAAGTCTTTCATCAAGCCATAAACGCCAACAAAAATAGTGAGTAATGAAAAACAACGTAAGCAGCAACGCACAGTATGGCGAAGAGAAGAAATGGCACGCAACGCCCAGAGGTGGGAGCGTTAACAGCGCCAGATAACGCCAGCTCGACAGATGGATTTGCATGATGCGATTCGTTAACGCGCTGTTCGGCATAACCGCTCCTGAAACTGTTCCAACACCCTGAGATGGCGCGGTGTTAACACCACCTGTGGTCGATGAGCGCTGGTCAACTCGACGGCGTCTTGCACGTTGGAGACGATTCTCTCCGCCAATAACCACGCGGCGACAACCACCGCGCTACGGGATAAACCGAGAGCGCAGCAGACCAAAACGGTCTCGTGGCTTTGCCGTAACTGATTTAATGTCATGACGCACTGATAGAGCGTTCGCTCGTCCGGCGCGACCAAATCCATCAGTGGACAGGCGTGCCAGACAGAGGGGGCTACACGATGAAACTCAGCGGTGAGATCCAACACGGCGCTCTGTTGAACTTCAGTCAGAGGAAAAGCCCCGAGGTAAATACCACCATGAATGGCCGAAGTGTGAGGTAAACGCCGACAAAACATGTATTTAGAAAGCCTTGCGCCCGCTAAATAAGGCAGCAGAAGTATCCGTGCGGACAGCGATAATCTCCCCTGCGCGTTTTTTTGGAAAACGCCGACGCCCACCCCGGCATAACCCACAGCGACAATGAGCGTCGAAAGTGCTGGCCACAGCGCTATTTCGCCGTAAGGAATCGTCAATCCAACAGACAAAAGCACCATCCCACTGGCCGTATAGAGCGCCGACAGGCGCACGGCCTGAGCCGATGGCCGTCGCCAACACCATCTTCCCGTCATCGGGATCGCATAGCTGATAATCACTGCGGTGATGACCCCGCTGATGACATCAATGACGTGATGTTGCCAGGTGGTCAGAACTGAGAGGGCAATCAGGAGAAACCATGCGCCGGATATTGTTTTTGCCGGCAAACCGCTCAGATGCTGCCGGAAACGCAGCCACAGCAACCACGTAAGAATGATATGTAATGACGGCGCCTGATTATAGGGAAGATCGAATTGCGCCAACTGGCGAAATAGCCAGCCAAAGATCCCCTCAGTATCAGGACGCACAAAGGTAAATTTCAGCGGGAATAATAAAAATCCGCAACATGCGATGAGCGATGCCGCCAATAACCGGTATCCATGCCGCGTCAGCTCTTGTTTTGATGAGCCAATAAACAGGGAGATGCCGTACAGAATATCAATGCTCCAATAGGGTACGATGGTCCACGGCATAAACGGAATGGCATGTTCCCAGCTAAAGACGCTGCCACCCACGTCCGGCCTGGCAGCCGTATACTGATTCACCTGACCGTAAGTCAGAAAAAATAGCGGCCCCAACAGTAACAACCAGCACAGTCCATTTTTCCAGCGGCCAAATGGAGGGGTTGAGACAGCGAATTCAGTCATGCTGTTTTCTTACCGCCATCGATACGGTAAAAATCCCATACTCATCGATTAGTTGAGCGCACTTTTCAAAGCCGGCCTGTTCCACCAGACTATCTATCTCGTTTTGAGACCGGACCCGCATCACCCAGGGGGTGTTATTGCGGTGACTGGTTAAGGTGTAGGCGATCGTTTTGAGCTGAGGATGCCAGGGCTGTCCAGTGTAAATCAGCACGCCGCCCGGCGGGATGGCCGCAGCCAGCCCTGCCAGAGACCTTTCCAGTAAGTCATTAGCCGGAAAAAGCTCATACAAACCGGAGACGATCCCCAACGTTGGCGCGGGAGCGATGGAGGCCAGAGAACCGTCATCAAAGGCATCGCCTAGCCTAAATTGCGCAACCGGACTCAGCCCTCGCGCTTCAATCATCGCCTGCCCTTTCGCCACATTCAGCTCGCTATAATCCCGCAGCAAAATACTCTCAATATCAGGCTGATGTTCCAGCGCATCCAATACATAGCGCCCATGCCCGGCGGCGATATCGACAACGCGTATCGGCAGATTTTTTTCTCTCAACGTCGTCAAGGCTTGTTGGATCATTTGCTGGATATGAACTTTGCGGATGCGGATACCGCGCCAACCGATGCTGTTGAGATAATAACGGTCAATGAGACGCCCCAAGATACCTTTGCCTTCTGGGATGTTGCGATAGACATAGTCGAGGGTGCTGCCAGAATCGAAGCCGGTATCAAACCCCAACTGCATGCCTGTTGAGCGAGTGCCGAGGGTTCGCATGACGTAATTCAGTGCGGTATAGCATCCCCCTTCTAACGAAAGCGGCTTTGGCGGTACCTGCAATTCACGATACGCATCGGCGCTGGGGCTCCAGCGATCTTCGTAACGGTAATCGAACGTCTCAACGTCACGGCTATAGAGGCGCGAAATGAAATTTCGCATTTTATCGAAGGCAATGTGCCGATCTTTCTCACCCAACGTATCGTGATAAAAGCCCGGTAAAACATGCTGCTCTTTTACGGCGCTGCGCAGACGCGCATAGAATTGTTTTTGCGGCTTGGTGCGCACAACGAAGTCATCGCCAGAGATCAGTAGTTGGGTAGGCAGCGTAATCGCTGAAGCATCAGAAACGATGCGTTTAGAGGTGACATTGAGGTCCAATAAAATATTGACCGCGATTTGCCGCGAAATCAATTTGTCCTGCTCAAAGCTGGCGATACGTGCCGGATCGTGGCTCAGCAGCTTCCCTTTCACATAGGAATTGACATAAAACAGGCCACGAATTCGCTGTAACAATCTCAAACCCGCATGAGCAAACGGCACGTAGAGTTTGACCTTAAACGCCGGCGACGCCAGCACCATACCGCGAATTTTGGGCGCATAGTCATGCACCCACGTTGACACCAGCACCGCTCCCACGCTTTGTGCGACTACAACGATATCTTCGCCACTGACATTGGCATTCGACGCCACAAAACGGACAAACTCATCGACATCTCGCACTGAGCGGGCGAGGCTCGGACTGTAGCCCCTCTCGCCGGGAGACATCCCGTGACCGCGCGCGTCCCATGCGTAAAATTGCGTGTCCGGCATGTTCAGTTCATCGACAACATGCTGCAATCGCCCTGAATGCTCATGTCCACGGTGAAATAGCACGATGACTTTACGCCCCTCTCCGACTAAAGCGGGCCAGTGTCTGAAATACAATGACGTATTATCACTGGTTAAAAAACTTCCATCCTGAAATAGACGAGCATCCTCACTCATGATATTTCCCTTGTGACATTCTGCTGGAATGTAAAAAGCCATTTAAGACGTTATCTTTTGAAAAATAAGTCACAGGCAAAATAAAGATGCGGTATGCAATAAGGTTCATGAGCACACCTTAATAATATAAATAGTAATAAAAATGGAAAAACAATGGCGCGGTATACATTAGCGAGTCCAGGCGGTCTAATATGCCGCCGTGCCCGGGCAATAAATTACCGGTATCTTTAACGCCGGCGTCGCGTTTAATCGCCGACATCACAACATCACCGCAAAATCCGCCGACGCCGATAATCATCCCCGCGCCTAATGAATAAAGCCAGTTCATCTGCGTCAGCACCGGGCCTAATATCGTGGCCAGCAACATCGTCGTACCGATTCCCCCCAGCAGTCCCGCCAGGGTTTTATTCGGGCTGACGGTGGGCGTCACCTTGATTTTTCCCAGCGACTTACCCCAAAGATACTGTGCGATATCGTTGAGTTCCGTCAACGCGACCAGAAAGATGACCAACAGCGATCCCTCACGGGCGCCCTCTTTCGGCAACACCAGTAAAAACGCCACGTGGCTCAGTGCAAACACGGTCATCATCATGCCCCAATGCATCACCGACACCGAATGCAAAAAACCTCGGGTATTGCCAATGGCGACCATGCGAGCAGGTAAAATCAAAAACAGATAAACAGGAATAAAAATAAGGAACATGCCATACCACGACATGCCGATTAAAAGATATTGCAGGGGGATAGCCGCATTCATCCACAAGAGAGGACTATTTGGGGAGGGCCGTATGAGGGCCAGACCGGTATATTCTTTTAACGATAGAAAGCTGAGCAATCCAAAAAACGTCAGAGCGAGCCATTTCGGCGATACCATCGCTAAAGAGAACAGAATAACGATGATCCACCAGCTGTTCATCCTCTGCTGTAACTCAACCCAATCTTGCTGAGGACGACATTTTTGCAGTAGGAGTATCGCTATTGTCGCCAAGAATAAAATGCTGAATATACCGCCCAGACAATAATATAACGTGTGGGTTGCGCTAGGCATCTCTGGACTCCAATGCCCCACGGCAACGGTTAATGCAGGTCCATATAAGTAATAAAACTGCAATCATCAATACGATATTCACTAAAACAGCATATTGCGCCCAGATGGCGATGCCGAGGCCTAATGCGCCAAAGAGAAATGCGCGATCGCTTTTCCCCAGTGGGCCACGATAGTTTCGCTGATGCGTTAATGTTTGAGTGAGGACACCACAAAACTCCGTTAGCCCGGCAAGCAAAACGACAAGGACAACCCACCCCGGCCAAACGCCTGACAAGAAAGCGAACGGGAGGTAGAGCGCCGCGTCGGAGATAATATCCCCCACTTCATTCAGCACCGCGCCCAGCGTTGTCTGTTGGTTAAATTCCCGCGCCAGCATGCCATCCATCGCATTCAGCGCCATACGAAAGAACAAATATATCGGCAGGAAACCGAACAGAACAGGCACCGGATACAACATCAAGACACTGCCCAGAGCCACCGAGAGCCCCATCGCGAGCAGCGTCACCTGATTTGCCGTGATTCCCCAACGATGTAATGTCACGACGATAGGCCTCAAAAGGCTTTGAAATTTCGGCTTAATATCATACAGCGTCACTCGACAGCTCCTGTCCATGGTGAGGATTATGCATCGCTCTGTTCCCTGAATTGCCTAGCGTGGTTATGCGCTGAGTGATGATCGTCTGGAAAACAGGATGTAGCTCCTCGCGGGGAAACGCACATTGCGGACATTCTGTGTCCCTACGACATCAAGAATGAAGAGAGCCGATAAATGTGGCCCTCCTTCGGCATTCACCGTCGAGCGTCTTTTCCTCGGTAGTCATCACGCTATTCCACCATCGCCACTATGCCGAGGACGTGGGTTCTAATCAACTTTAATGTACTCATCTAATGCCATTTTTATCTGTTTGCGCTAGGGGTTTGCCGGTGGCATTTCGGGGGATGAAGCTTGCTTGTCGGCCTGATAAGTCTTGTCGGGCGTGAGGGGAGTCATTTAACCTCCCTCTTCCGAATCTATTCCAATCATCGTGAGGAAAATGGCCTTGGGTTGGCGAACTCTTTTGCTTAGCAGCCAGCAGATTTTTAGCCAGATTCAGCTGGCGTCACTTACCTTTCCATGCGGGGATATACCCAGTAGGAAGGCGGCTTTGACACGCCCCCCTGACTTGGGCTTAAACACTATTCTTCCTATCACAGTTGCATTTGTCTTTCTGCTTACCCTTTCGCTAATTTGTCCCGATATATGATATATCTGCGAATAACGTCTCCGTTCGCCCCTACCTAGTCCACAAAATATCCTCTTCGCCAGAAGTGGCTTCCCTATGACCTTAACTCCAAATATTTAGTAAAAATAAGTATATAAATCTAAGAAGAACTGGCACCAATATTGTATTTTTTCTATAGATGCAAAAGGAGATTGAAGGTAGAATATCCGCCAACAATGCCACCATTTAAAACAGGTTGAAAAATGAATAAAAGGAATTTTATCCACTATGGATTATACTTAGTCATAGCTACAATCATATCACTTATTTACTATAAAATAAGTCAAAGAATAAATATAAATTCTGACATGGCTTCCGGCTTCCTTGCTGCTATCGATGTAAGCAAGGGCAATATATTTCTCAAAGGTTGGAGCCTCTCAACTGTCCCATTTTATTTTACAGAAATAGTTTGGTATTCATTAGTTATACTTATTGGTGGGTATCACTATATGTATAACTATGCATTACCGGCAATATATTTGGCAATCTTATGCACACTGATAATAATGTGTTGTGATAATAAAAAGACAGGGTTTTTTCTTACATTTTTCTTGCTGGGATCACCCGGTTTATTCTTGGCGAGCAATATATTAGTACCGGTAATTCATATCGGAGCATACATTTTCAGTCTAATATCTTTATTGCTTTCAATAAAATACATAAAGGATGGAGCAGGATTCCTGCTTATAATTAATTATTTTGTACTCACTATGGTTTTTTTTAGTGATAGCATTTCTTTGTTTATAATACTTTTCCCTTTTCTAACCGTCTTTTTTATCAATTTTCTTCAAGGTAAGACACATAAGCGTTGGTCTACACTTACTTTTGTGTCCTTATTTTCATATGCATCATCATTGATGATATGGACTTTATTTAAAAAATACGGATTTAATGTACCGGGATACTCATCTCCCACATTTGTATCGTTAGATACTTTTTACAGTAACCTTAATGTATTAGTTGAAGGTTTTTTACGCTTACAGGATGCTTTCTTTTTTGGTACAGACCCACATAATCGTGAAACTGTATTTATTTGTTTATCTTTTTCATGCCTTGTTTATATTGCAGCCATGTTTTTTTTAAAGTTAAGAAAAGCAAAAGAATTTGATAACATGGACTTTTATCTTTGTTCAGCAACTTTTGTTATGCCTATAGCTTTTGTAGTAAGTAGCGTAAATGTTGGTGTGTCATCAATAAGATATATAATCCCATTCTTTATCTTTATAATAATATTTATTAGTAGAAAAAATGATGCGATAACTTCAAAAAAAAGATTAAATAGCCTTGTTTTTTCAGTGATGCTTGTCACATCAATTTATAGTATTTACAACATGTTAAATACTCCCAAAGCTGTTAATCAAATGCACAGCGTTTCTGATATTATCAAAAAAAATGGTCTTAAAAAAGGTTATGCTGAGTTTTGGCATGCCTCATCCATTTCTGTTTATGATGATATCCAAGTCGCGCCAGTTTATTATGATGGCACCAAATTGATCAAGATGAAGTGGCTTAGTAAAGATGAGTGGTATAACGCAGGAAATAATTTTGTCATTATCAATAATATTGATATTGAGGCGACTGTTGTCAAGCAATTTGGTAATCCAGACAAAGTGATTGAGGCTGAAGGAGTGAAGATATTCATTTGGAATAAAAATTTGATAGCTTCAGATAGTTGATAACCTAAAAAAATTTAACGCCAACGTTTCAAATAGCCCCCACCTATTGGGGGCTTCATACCAATTCAAAACTCTTTGGCGCCACTCTCTAATCATAAATATGATTTATTAGTAATCGTAAATAACCTAATTAGATTTGACTTCATAGCCTAGCAATGGGCAACTTACAAACTGTAAGTGACCCTGACCCTAAATCCTGCTCCATTCAAACACAGAATTTGGACTGCCCCAGCCACGGTAGACAATCCTGCCCTATATTTTGAGCATAGGAGGAGCGTATGGGCATACCACGATTTACATCTGAATTTAAGGAAGAGGCCGTCCGGCAGATCACTGAGCGTGGCTATTCCGTTGCTGAAGTTTCCGACCGGCTGGGCGTCTCCGCTCACATCCTCTACAAGTGGCTACGCGCCATAAAACCCGATAATAGCGAGCAGCATGCAAGGGATCTCCTCGAGGCTAAAAGCGAGATCCTCAAACTTCGTGCACAACTAAAACGCACCGAAGAAGAACGAGATATCCTGAAAAAGGCCGCGCGGTACTTTGCAAGGGAGCCCGACTAAAGTACCGCTTTATTAATGAGCACCGCGCTGAATGGGGTGTTATGACGATGTGTCGGGTACTGAATGTTGCACGGACTGGCTTCTATGCGTGGCTGCATAATCCTGTGTCCGAGCGTGAACGGGATAACCAGCGCCTGCTGACGCTTATCCGGGATTCGTATGTGCTGAGCGGCGGCGTGTACGGTTACCGCCGGGTTCATGGCGATCTGTGCGAAATCGGAGAACGCTGTGGTAAAAATCGTGTGGGCCGCATTATGCAACTGAACCGGATCAAGGCAGTACGTGGTTACAAATCACCCCGGCGCATCGCCGGCAGGCCTTCCGTGGTGGCGCCTAACCGGGTGCAGCGGGCATTTACCGTGGTGAAACCCAATCAGGTATGGGTAACGGATATCACCTATATCCGTACCTGGCAGGGCTGGCTGTATCTGGCGGTGGTTATCGACCTCTTTGCCCGTAACGTGGTGGGGTGGTCGATGAAACCAACGCTGTCACGCGAACTGGCACTGGACGCATTGATGATGGCGGTATGGCGGAGAAAACCGGAAAGTGAAGTGATAGTGCATAGCGATCAAGGCAGTCAGTATGGCAGCGACGACTGGCAGCGTTTCTGCCGGGCCAACCACCTCACGACGAGTATGAGTCGGCGTGGGAACTGCTGGGATAATGCGGTGGCGGAGTCGTTCTTCAGTTCGCTAAAAAAAGAGCGCATCAGAAAACGGATCTACAAAACCCGCGCGCTGGCCCGGGCCGATATCTTCGATTACATTGAAGTCTTCTACAACCGGGCCCGGCGCCACAGTCATCTCGGCGGCGTCAGTCCGGAGGCCTTCGAACAGGCCTCGTCGTGAGGACAGAATATGTCTACTGAGGTGGGGCAGTCCAATAGGGCAGGATTGTCTACCGTGGTAGGGGCAGTCCATATTGAGTAGTTATAACGAAATGAGATCGTTCCAGCCGGAGTTACCGCAACATACAAACCATCACGGTCATTAACTTTATAGAGTTTCTCCTTCGGCTTAAGGTGACGCAGCCTGGTGCCAGTCAACATGGTTTATTGTTTCCCTTTATCAATTAATACCATGTTGTAAAAACCCCAGAAAATTTATTTAACTATCTGTTCTTAATTGAGTTATAAAAAATAAATACCATAACTCAACCGAAATTTATCACATGGTACTTTTTCAAATTTGAATTCAAAACCAGAGAGTACCATCAAAAATTCCATTGAAAAAACCGTGCTTCCCGTTACTAACAGCTGCCAGAAAATGCCAGAGATAAAAACAAAAAAGCCCGCAATTACGCGGGCTTAGAGGTGTTTTACTGCTTTTACGTGCAGGCTGTTGCCAGACGTTAAATCATTCCCACTCAATCGTCGCTGGCGGCTTGCCGGAGACGTCGTAAACAACGCGGGAGATGCCGTCCACTTCGTTGATGATGCGGTTGGAAACACGGCCGAGGAACTCGTACGGCAGGTGCGCCCAATGCGCGGTCATGAAGTCCACGGTTTCTACCGCGCGCAGAGAGACGACCCAGTCGTATTTACGGCCATCGCCCATTACGCCCACAGAGCGAACCGGCAGGAAGACGGTAAATGCCTGGCTGACCTTCTGATACAGGTCGGCTTTGTGCAGTTCTTCGATGAAGATGGCATCGGCACGGCGCAGCAGGTCGCAGTACTCTTTTTTCACTTCGCCCAGCACACGCACGCCCAGACCCGGCCCCGGGAACGGGTGACGGAACAGCATGTCGTGCGGTAAGCCCAGTTCCAGGCCAATTCTGCGGACTTCGTCTTTGAACAACTCTTTCAGCGGTTCAACAAGGCCCAGCTTCATCTCTTTCGGCAGGCCGCCCACGTTGTGGTGAGATTTGATGACGTGCGCTTTACCGGTCGCAGACGCGGCGGATTCGATCACATCCGGATAAATGGTGCCCTGAGCCAGCCATTTCACATCCGTCAGTTTGCTCGCTTCCTCGTCGAACACTTCCACAAACACACGGCCAATGATTTTACGCTTGGCTTCCGGCTCATCAACACCCGCCAGCGCGCTCAGGAAGCGCTCTTCCGCCGGGACATGAACAATGTTCAGGCCGAAATGGTCGCCGAACATTTCCAGCACCTGATCGGCTTCATTCAATCGCAGCAAACCGTTGTCCACGAAGACGCAGGTCAGGCGGTCGCCGATGGCGCGGTGCAGCAGCATCGCGGTGACAGAGGAGTCAACGCCGCCGGATAGGCCAAGGATGACTTTATCTTCGCCGACCTGCTCACGAATGCGGGAGACGGCATCGTCGATGATTTTTGCCGGCGTCCACAGCGCTTCACAACGACAAATCTCGAGGACGAAACGTTCCAGCATGCGCTGGCCCTGGCGAGTGTGCGTCACTTCCGGGTGGAACTGTACGCCGTAAAAACGTTTTTCTTCATTCGCCATAATGGCAAACGGGCAGGTATCGGTACTGGCTACGGTCTCAAAACCTTGCGGGATCGCAGTGACTTTATCGCCGTGGCTCATCCAAACGTCCAGCAACGGTTCGCCCGCCGCGCTGACGGCATCCTGAATGTCCCGCACCAGCGCGCTGGCAGACTTCACTTCCACCTGCGCGTAGCCGAATTCACGCTGATTGGAGCCTTCAACTTTTCCGCCCAGCTGCATCGCCATGGTCTGCATGCCGTAGCAAACGCCCAACACAGGAACACCGGCCTGGAACACATATTCAGGCGCTCGCGGGCTGTTGAACTCGGTGGTGCTTTCCGGGCCGCCGGAGAGAATAATCCCGTTCGGGTTGAATTCACGAATCTGCGCTTCGGTGACATCCCATGCCCAAAGTTCGCAGTACACGCCCAGCTCACGTACGCGGCGAGCGACGAGTTGCGTGTATTGCGAACCGAAATCCAGAATAAGAATGCGGTGTTGATGAATGTTTTCTGTCATGAGAGGCGTATTCCAATACGGATAGAAGCGAATGAAAAATAGAACCCGATAAATATTACCGGGTTCTGTTCGTTAAATCAGCCAACAAAAGCGCTTAACCTAAGCGGTAGTTAGGCGACTCTTTGGTAATGGTAACGTCGTGAACGTGACTTTCCTGAATGCCTGCGCCGCTGATGCGGACAAATTCAGCCTTGGTGCGCAGCGCGTCGATGGTCGGGCAACCGGTCAGGCCCATGCAAGAACGCAGGCCGCCCATCTGCTGATGAACGATCGCCTTCAGGTAACCTTTATAGGCGACACGGCCTTCGATACCTTCCGGCACCAGCTTGTCAGCTGCGTTGTCTGACTGGAAGTAACGGTCAGAAGAGCCTTTGGACATCGCGCCCAGAGAGCCCATGCCACGGTAAGATTTGAACGAGCGGCCCTGATAGAGTTCGATTTCGCCCGGAGACTCTTCCGTACCCGCCAGCATAGAACCCACCATGACACAAGCCGCGCCCGCAGCAATGGCTTTGGCGATGTCGCCGGAGAAGCGAATACCGCCATCGGCAATCACCGGAATACCTGTGCCTTCCAGCGCGGCAACCGCGTCGGAAATCGCCGTAATCTGCGGTACGCCTACGCCGGTTACGATACGCGTCGTACAGATGGAGCCCGGGCCGATACCGACTTTAACTGCGTTAACGCCCGCTTCCGCCAGCGCTAATGCGCCAGCGCCGGTGGCGACGTTGCCGCCGATGATCGGCAGTTCAGGATATTTAGCGCGTGTATCGCGAATACGCTGCAATACGCCTTCAGAATGGCCGTGAGAGGAGTCGATCAGCAGAACATCGACGCCAGCGGCGACCAGCGCGTCGATACGCTCTTCATTGCCTTCGCCCGCGCCTACGGCAGCGCCGACGCGCAGACGACCGCGCTCGTCTTTACAGGCGTTCGGTTTGCGTTCCGCTTTCTGGAAATCTTTAACGGTGATCATGCCCTTCAGGCGGAACTGGTCATCGACGACCAGCGCCTTCTCGATACGGCGCTCGTGCAGTTTGTGCAGCACGACTTCACGATCGCGCGCTTCACTCTCGCTGACTGTCACCAGACGCTCTTTCGGCGTCATCACAGCGCTGACCGGCTTGTTCATATCGGTCACGAAACGCACGTCACGGCCAGTGATGATACCGACGAGTTCGTTGCCTTCCGTCACGACCGGATAACCCGCGAAGCCGTTACGTGCGGTCAGGTCTTTCACCTGCTGCAAGGTGGTTGCCGGGGTGACGGTCTGCGGTTCTACCACGACGCCGCTTTCGTGACGTTTCACGCGGCCGACTTCTTCCGCCTGACGCTCAATAGTCATGTTCTTGTGAATGAAGCCCAGACCGCCTTCCTGTGCCAGCGCAATCGCCAGAGCAGATTCGGTTACCGTATCCATGGCGGCAGACAGCATAGGGATGTTCAGGCGAATGTTTTTCGTCAGTTGAGTGCCGAGATCGGCCGTGTTGGGAAGTACGGTAGAATGTGCAGGAACGAGCAGGACATCATCAAACGTCAATGCTTCTTTTGCGATACGTAACATGGGCAATATCTCACCGAGGATGGTTGGAAGATTAGATAAAATATTGCCGCGGCATTATACAGAGCATATAGGATTGTCTCCAGCGTTTTTTATAAAAAGCCTTGCGTACTGCCCTTTGCCCGGTAGTATGGAAAGATTAACCCACTGCTTTGAAACTTGATCTTTCTCACATGCCACAGACTCCTTCTAGCGCCATTTTTACCGTCAGCCGTCTCAATCAGACGGTTAAACAACTGCTGGAAGGCGAGATGGGCCATATCTGGCTCAACGGCGAAATCTCCAACTTTTCCCAGCCGTCATCCGGCCATTGGTACTTCACGCTGAAAGACGAGCGCGCCCAAGTGCGCTGCGCCATGTTCCGTGGCAGCAACCGTCGCGTGACGTTCCGACCACAGAACGGCCAGCAGGTGCTCATCCGCGCCATGATTACGTTGTACGAACCGCGAGGCGACTACCAACTGCTGGCGGACAGCATGCAGCCTGCTGGCGACGGTCTGTTGCAGCAGCAGTTCGAACAGTTGAAGCAACGTCTGTTCGGCGAAGGGTTGTTTGACCAGCAGTTCAAACAGCCGCTGCCGAAACCGGCCAAGCGTGTAGGCGTCATCACATCGGCGAGCGGCGCCGCGCTGCATGACATTTTACAGGTGCTGCAACGTCGCGATCCGTCGCTGCCGGTCATCATCTATCCGACCTCCGTACAAGGCGCAGACGCGCCGCCGCAAATCATCCGCGCCATCGAACTGGCTAACCTGCGCGATGAGTGCGATGTCTTGATCGTCGGCCGCGGCGGCGGCTCACTCGAAGATCTGTGGAGTTTCAACGACGAACGCGTCGCCAGAGCGATTTTCGCCAGCCGCATCCCCATCGTCAGCGCCGTCGGCCATGAAACGGACGTTACCATCTCCGATTTCGTCGCGGACTTACGCGCCCCGACGCCTTCCGCCGCCGCGGAACTGGTCAGCCGTAACCAGCAGGAGCTGTTGCGACAGGTGACAACCCAGCGCCAACGGCTGGAAATGGCGATGGATTACTATCTGGCGCAGCGCCAGAGCCTGTTCACTCGGCTGCATCATCGCCTGCAACAACAGCATCCCCAACTGCGGCTGGCGCGCCAGCAAAACCGGCTGATCCGGTTGCGTCAGCGACTGGACGACGCCGTACAGCTCAGACTGCGCCAAATCTCGCGCAGACAGGAATACCTCCAGCAACGCTTGCTGCAACAGCCGCCGCAGCCAAGAATCCATCGCGCGCAGCAACACCTTCAGCAGCTGCACTACCGGCTACAACACGCACTCGACAAACAGATCGGTCAGAACAAACAGCGCTTCGGCGAGGCCTGCTCTCACCTGCAAGCCGTCAGCCCGCTGGCCACGCTGGGTCGAGGCTACAGCGTCACCACGACCTCATCGGGCGAGGTGTTGAAAAAAGCGGGCCAGATCGCCGCCGGGGACACCCTCAGCACGCGGCTGCAAGATGGGTGGGTTGAAAGCCAGGTGACCGCTATTCATTCGGCCGATGACGCCTGAAATCACTCTTCGTCTGAAAATGATTTCCTGAACTATACTTATCGCTCCTTTACTGGTTATCTACGTTATGGACGTCCGCTCATACCGAGAGATATGCATCCATGTGGAGATGATGTATGAAAGCGATTCATAGCATAGTACCCCCGTATATCCTTCATCGTATCGTCAGCAATGGTTCTGACGAAGAGCGACGCCTCGCTCAGCAAACGCTGATGCATGTACAGTCGCTGATGGTCTCCGCCCAGACGCGTCCTCCCGAGCACGACCCACTCCCCGGCGGACAGATCCACCGCCATATTCATGATGCGCAACATCAGCAAACGCTGCCGGGCACGCTTGTTCGCGAGGAAGGCCAGGCCGCCACGGGCGATATCGCCACGGATGAAGCCTATGAGTATCTGGGCGCCACCTACGACTTCTTCTGGCAGGTTTTCGGCCGCAATTCTTTGGACAACGCCGGGCTGCCCTTACTGGGCTCCGTTCATTTCGGTCAGGATTATCAGAATGCTTTCTGGAATGGGCAGCAAATGGTCTTTGGCGACGGCGATGGCAAGATTTTCAACCGCTTCACCACCGCTATCGACATTATCGCCCATGAGCTGACGCACGGCGTCACCGAGAGCGAAGCGAATCTTCTCTATACGCGCCAGTCCGGCGCATTAAACGAATCGCTGTCCGATGTGTTCGGCGCCATGGTGAAGCAGTTTTATCTTAAACAAACGGCTCAGGAAGCGGACTGGATCGTCGGCGCGGGCCTCCTGACCGAGGAGATCGATGGCAAGGGCCTACGCTCCCTGTCTCGCCCGGGAACGGCCTATGACGACCCGCTGCTAGGTACGGATCCGCAACCTGCTCATATGCGTGATTACATCAACACCCGTGAAGATAACGGCGGCGTACATCTCAATTCTGGTATACCCAGCCGCGCCTTTTATCTGGCAGCGACCGATCTTGGCGGGTATGCATGGGAGAAAGCGGGTGTCATCTGGTATGACGTTTTATGTGACAAATCGCTGCCGCAGAACGCCGACTTTTCACTGTTTGCTCAATATACCGTGAATCATGCGGAACAGCGTTTTAGTACGGCGGTAGCGGATACCGTGCTGCACGCCTGGCATCGGGTGGGCGTGGATACGGGGATCCCGAATGAGTATGAACGCACTGCCCCGCTTGACTGACGACGCCATTATCGAACTGGCGCGGGAAGGCGGCATCGCCTGGATACCCCAATTATCCGGGCCGAGATGGGTGGTATTAGCCAAACTGCCTGAGGAAGAACGTCAACGCATCTGTGCGGTACTGCGCAGCGTGTTGCCTTCAGCGGAGTCCGACGATCTGACCGATCCCCCCGGCCGGGGCGATCAGTTTTACTACCGCATTCATATTCTCCGGAGTGAGTCAGACCGCAGCGACGCATCCCTTCAAGAGTGGCGGATTCCCGAACGGAATGCGCCGGAACTGGATGCTCTGTGGCGGAACGCACAGCCAGCGCCGTGATGTCTGCGGCGACGGCTCAATCCGACGTATCGGTCAAAACCGGTTGGTAGCGGAATAACACGCGTTTTTTTGAAATCAAACCGTGTTTCTGCGTGCAAAAATAGTCCACCGCGCCGCAGGCTTTAAGCACCTGCAACGACTGCCCACAGTCTGGGCATAACGCCTCACGGCGATAATCCTGTCGACACTCATCGCAGCTAAAACGCTCATCGCTGCGCCCTTGCATTTCGTGCTGGCACTGCGGACATCGCGGCGTCATGCCGTTCTCCTTTTCCATCGTCGTGTGGCCTCACTTATCACTGGCGTTCCCGCAATAAAAACGGGGCAGAAAATAGTCTGCCCCGCCGGTCCAATCTGGCACTTCAATTCGGCTTATTTGCCTTTTTTGATGTGCTGCATCAGACGTTTACGTTTACGCAGCTGGTTCGGCGTCAGGGTATTTCGCTTGTTCGCAAACGGGTTTTCCCCTTCTTTGAACTGAATGCGGATCGGCGTTCCCATCACCTCCAACGAACGACGGAAGTAGTTCATCAGATAACGTTTATAAGAATCCGCCAGATCTTTGACCTGGTTGCCGTGGATCACGACGATAGGCGGGTTATAACCCCCGGCGTGCGCATATTTCAGCTTCACCCGACGCCCACGCACCAGCGGCGGCTGATGGTCGTCGACGGCCATGCGCATGATACGCGTCAGCAGCGAAGTACTCACACGACGAGTCGAGCAGGTGTAGGCCTCAGTAATCGACTCAAACAGGTTACCGACGCCGCTGCCATGCAGTGCGGAGATGAAGTGAATACGGGCAAAATCAATGAAGCCCAGACGCAGATCCAACGTCTCTTTTACCTGCTCTCTCACATCCTGAGAAAGGCCATCCCACTTGTTCACCACGATCACCAGCGAGCGACCGCTGTTCAGGATAAAGCCCAGCAGAGACAAATCCTGATCGGAGATCCCTTCGCGAGCATCGATCACCAGCAGCACCACGTTGGCGTCTTCAATCGCCTGCAACGTTTTGATGACGGAAAACTTCTCGACGGTTTCCGTGATCTTGCCGCGTTTACGCACACCGGCAGTATCGATCAGGATATATTCGCGCTCGTCACGCTCCATCGGAATGTAGATGCTGTCGCGCGTCGTACCAGGCATGTCGTAAACCACAACGCGATCTTCGCCCAGAATACGGTTGGTCAGCGTCGACTTACCGACGTTAGGACGACCCACGATAGCCAGTTTGATCGGCAAAGATTCCGGATCGAAGTTATCTTCAACCTCGGCTTCCTCTTCGGCTTCAGTTTCAATGGCCAACTGCTCCGCCCAATAGGCGGCGTTGGCTTCTTCTTCCGTCAGCTCCTTCGGCTCTTCGCCCTGATTTTCCGCAAACGGCAGCAGCACTTTTTCCAGCAGGCCGGTGACGCCACGGCCATGCGATGCCGCGATCGGGTAGACTTCGCCGAGGCCCAGCGAATAGAAGTCCGCCGTGCCGGTATCCACATCGATCCCATCGATTTTGTTGGCGACCAGGAACGTGGATTTTTGGCGGTTGCGCAGATGCTGGGCAATGCCCAAATCCGCTGGCATCAACCCATCACGGGCATCGACCATGAACAGCACGATATCCGCTTCTTCAATCGCAAGCAGAGACTGGTCCGCCATCCGTGTTTCCACGCCTTCTTCACTACCGTCAATACCGCCTGTATCGATGATAATGAACTCGTTTCCTTCCACCTCGGCACGACCATACTTGCGGTCACGCGTCAGCCCAGGAAAATCCGCCACCAATGCGTCACGAGTACGCGTTAAGCGGTTAAACAGCGTGGATTTCCCCACATTCGGGCGCCCGACCAGCGCGACGACAGGTATCATTGTTACAACCTCATTGCTTATATTTCAATTCGTTACAGCAAGCTTAGCTGGCTGATCATAAAAGACGAAACGGCTCCTGATAGCGTCAGGAGCCGTTCGACAGGTCAAAGGCCATTCTGGCGCCTTCGCCCGGAGTAAAACACGTGTACTAGCGCGTAAAGGCGTAAACCTCGCCGCCTTTAGCCTGAATCAACAGCTTATCGCTGGCCACCACAGGGTTGCTCAGGAAGCCGGAGCTATCCACTTTCTGCTGAGAGACGAAACGGCCATCGGTCGTATTAACCCAATGCATGTACCCTTCCTCGTCACCCACCACCAGGTAACCATTATACAGTGCCGGAGCCGTCAGATTACGGTGCAACAGCTCGCTCTGGCGCCAGATGCTCACGCCGCCGCTGGTGTTCAGGGCCACGATGCGATCATCCTGATCGACCAGATAGATACGGTCGCCGTCAACAATGAAGTCGTTCACCGAGCCCAGTTCGCGTTTCCACAAAATCTGACCGGAGCGCAGGTCCAACGCCGTCAGGTTGCCATGGTAACCCAGCGCATACACCACTTCGCCGACGATGACCGGCGTGGTATCGACGTCGTTCAGGCGGTCGATTTCGGTAGCGCCGCTCGGCTGGGAAATACGTTGCTGCCAAATCAGCTGGCCCTGGTTGATCAGCACGGCGCTGACGCGTCCGTTGTCGCCGCCAACGATAGCCGCGCCAAATGCAGTCGCTGGCGCAGACTCGCCGCGCACCGACAATGCCGGCATATCCAGGTTCACCGTCCACTTAACAGCGCCGTCAGCTTCGTTCAGCGCCTGCAGCATACCATTGCTGGTGTGCACCAGCACTACGCCATCGCTGATAACCGGATGAGAAGTGACTTCCCCGGCGACCGGCGTCTCCCAGACCTGAGAGCCGTCGTCTGCATTCAAAGCGAACATCTTCGCTCTTTCACTGCCGACGTAAACGTGATTTCCGGCAACCGATACGCCGCCGGACAACAGTGCCGGACGGTTCGCCGACAGCAGGCCCGTTTTCTCAGACAGGTCGGCCTTCCATTTTTCTTCGCCGTTGCTCAAATCCAGCGCTTTAACCGTACCGCGACGGTCGGCGGCATAAACACGGCTGTCTTGCCAGGCCGGACGCAGATTGGAATAGAAATCACCGATACCGCTGCCGATTGAACGACTCCAGACTTTCGTCGGCGTGAACTGGTTCTCTACCTGCGGCAGAGGGGACATTTTAACAACGTCTTCTTCACGGTCGAATAGCGAACAGCCGCTCAGCAGGGCAGTTGAAACCAGTCCTACCAAAAGTGTTTTACGCAATTGCATGGAATTCCTCTTAGCTGGACAGGTTGTTCAGTTTCATTCGTAACAGGGCCTGCAGCCCCTGAGGAGGCTGAGACTCGATGCCTTTTTCATACGCACTACGCGCACCCTGATTATCACCTTTGCTGACCAGAACGTCGCCGCGAACGTCTGCAACCATAGCGGCCCAGCCTTCGGTTTTAATGGCATCCAGCGTTTTTAGCGCGTCATCCGCTTTTTTCTGCGCAAGCTGCACACGCGCCAGACGCAGGTTGATCAGCGATTGCAGATCGGCGTTATTGCTTTGAGAAAGCGCTTGAGTCAGCTGCTGCTCTGCTTTGGCGAAGTCTTTCAGCTCAGCATAGTGAGCCGCCAGCTCCATAGAAGCGAGCGCGCCGTAGTTGTTCTTGTTGGCGGCAGCAAACGCTTCCACCGCCGTGGTGCCCTTACCTGCCGTCAGCGTTTCACTGGCCTGCTGATAGGCCGATGACGTTACCATCGCGCTATTGTCCTGATGGCTCTGCCAGAAGCGCCAACCGACCAGCGCCCCTATTCCCAGGACCACGCCGACAGCCAGCGCCTTGCCGTTTTCTCTTAGGAAACGTCGCAGCGCATCAACCTGTTCATTCTCTGTGGTATAGACTTCCACGGTGTCTTTCTCCTCAATCCAGTAGCGTCGTCAGCCGGGCTGCAACGTCAGCCTGCGCCAGAGTTTCTTGTTCACCGCTGGACAAGTTTTTCACCACTGCCTGTCCTGCCGCGACTTCATTTTCGCCTAGCACCAGCGCGACACGCGCCCCGCTTTTATCCGCACGAGCAAACTGCTTTTTAAAGTTGCCGCCGCCGAAGTTGGTCATCAGCTTCAACCCAGGCAGCGCATCACGCAGCGATTCCGCCAGCAGCATAGCCGCACTCTGCGTTCCCGCACCGGAAGAAATGACGTAAACGTCCACGCCCGGTAGCGCTTTGTACTCTGGATTGACCGTCTGAACCAGCAGTACCAAACGCTCTAAGCCCATCGCGAAACCGACCGCAGGCGTGCTGGAGCCGCCCAGCTGTTCCACCATGCCATCGTAACGTCCACCGCCGCACACAGTGCCCTGTGAACCGAGGCTGGTAGTCACCCATTCGAAGACGGTGCGGTTATAATAATCCAGCCCACGAACCAGGCGCGGATTAACCTTATATGGGATGCTCGCCTGCGTTAAAAGTTCACACAGGCCGTCAAAATGCTCGCGCGACTCATCATCGAGGTAATCCGTCAGGACCGGCGCATCGTTCAGCAGCGTCTGCACATCGCGATTTTTGGAATCCAGTACGCGCAGCGGGTTAGTGTACATACGACGTTTGCAGTCTTCGTCCAGAACATCCTGATGCTGTTCCAGAAACGCAATCAGCGCCTCTCGGTAGCGCGCGCGCGCTTCCAGCGAGCCGATAGAGTTTAGTTCCAGCGTAACGTGTTCGGCGATGCCCAGCTCTCGCCACCAGCGCGCCGTCATCATGATCATTTCAGCATCGATATCCGGGCCTTTCAGACCGAAAACTTCACAACCGAGCTGATGGAACTGACGATAGCGGCCTTTCTGCGGACGTTCGTGACGGAACATCGGCCCTGAGTACCACAGACGCTGTTCCTGATTGTAAAGGATGCCGTGCTCAATGCCTGCGCGGACGCAGCTTGCCGTGTTCTCAGGGCGCAGCGTCAGGCTATCGCCGTTACGGTCCTCGAACGTGTACATTTCTTTTTCTACGACGTCGGTGACTTCACCGATAGCGCGCTTGAACAGAGAAGTCTGCTCAACGATAGGCGTGCGAATTTCGCTATAGCCATAGCTGGCAAGGACCTGTTTCAGGCTGCCTTCAATACGTTGCCATAAAGCCGTATCGGCCGGCAGGTAGTCGTTCATGCCTCGGATGGCTTGGATATTTTTTGCCACGTCAGTTCTCTAATCCGTTTTCTCGAAAATAGGCCCGATTATAGGGGGAACGGCACTGCGGCATCAATGCGCGGCCGTCGCCGTCGGGTTGGGAAGCTGTCGACAGGGCGGCATCTCGTGCGATGCCGCCACAGTCATTACTTATCGACCACGTTGATGGTGATGCGGTTACTCTCGTTCAACATCGCCGCTTTGGCGCGGATCTTCGATTCCAGCTGGTCGATCATCTGTTCGTTGTCGAAACGCTCACGCTGGCGAACGCCGTCTTCATAAAAACCGCTTTTCTTGTTGCCGCCGGTCACGCCCAGCGTCGAGACCAGCGCTTCGCCCGGTCCGTTAACCACGCAGCCGATAATCGATACGTCCATCGGCGTGATGATATCTTCCAACCGCTGTTCCAGCGCGTTAACGGTGCCAATCACGTCGAACTCCTGACGCGAGCAAGTCGGGCAGGCAATGAAGTTGATGCCACGCGCGCGAATACGCAGCGACTTCAAAATATCAAAACCGACTTTCACTTCTTCGACCGGGTCGGCCGCCAGCGAGATGCGCAGCGTATCGCCAATCCCTTCGGAGAGCAGCAGGCCCAGACCGATGGCGGACTTCACCGACCCACTCCGTGCGCCGCCGGCTTCGGTGATACCGAGATGCAGCGGCTGATCGATGCGGGAGGCCAGCAGACGGTAGGACTGGACGGCCAGAAAGACGTCGGAGGCCTTCACGCTGACTTTGAACTGGTCGAAGTTGAGCCGATCGAGAATGTCTACGTGACGCATAGCGGATTCCAGCAGCGCTTCCGGCGTTGGCTCGCCGTATTTTTCCTGCAGATCCTTTTCCAGTGAACCGGCGTTCACGCCGATACGAATCGGAATGTTGTTGTCCCGTGCGCAGTCCACGACAGAGCGAATGCGCTCTTCGTTGCCAATATTACCCGGGTTGATGCGTAAGCAATCCACGCCGTATTCAGCGACTTTCAGCGCGATGCGGTAGTCAAAGTGAATATCCGCCACCAGCGGCACATTCACCTGTTGTTTGATCAGCTTGAATGCCTCAGCAGCATCCATCGTGGGGACGGAAACGCGAACGATGTCGACGCCCACGCGCTCCAACGCTTTGATTTGATTTACCGTTGCTTCAACATTCGTTGTACGGGTGTTCGTCATCGACTGCACCGCGATAGGCGCACCGTCACCGACGGGCACCTTACCAACGTAAATGCGCTTTGATTTGCGACGGGTTATGGGTGCGGGGTTATTCACAACTTCACCTCCAAAATGCCGCTACCGGCCGGAAAATTACTGGCCGGCCAGCGTTAAACGTGCAACCTGATTGCTTTTGACGTACTGACTCAAATCCACCGGTTTACCCTGATACTGAATACGCACAGCAGCAGGCGCGCCGATTTTGAGTCGATAAGGAGGTTGTCCGCTCAGATTCAGCGAACCGCCGTTGCGTTGCATACCGCTGAACAGTTTTTTGCCGGTGCTATCCACCACTTCCAGCCAGCAGTCCGCAGAGAACGACATGGCTAATGCGTTAGACGCTGGCGCGGAAGGCGCCAGCGTCTCAACGGCAGGGGCCGCCGGAGAGGATGGCGCGGGAGAAGGTTGCGCCGGGGATGCCGTCTGCGCGGGAGCAGGCGTGGCAGGGGCCACAGGCGCAGGCGCATTACTCGCTGGCGTGGACGCTACCGAGGAAGCGTCGGCAGGCGGCGTCACCTCGGGAGTGGTCGCCCCCGTGGCGCTATCGTCCGGCACAACCGGGTCCGGTTCGCCGTTGCCTAAATCCAGCGGTTGTCCATCTTGCGAAGTCTGCGTAGCGTTCGCATGATCGACCATGGAATTGATTTCCTGCTGCTGCGCCTGATGATTCTGCCACCACCAGGCGACCGTCAACCCCAATACCCCCAGCAAAATAAGCCAGGTAAAGGTCATCAGCCAGCCGTCGCGCTTTTTACGACTTTTGCCCAGCGCGAGATGCTGCATAGGGGATACGTTGGAGGTACGACTCGGCACCACGTGTTTTTCCAGCATCGGCAGCAGCTCATCTTCGGGCAGATGCACCAGCTTGGCATAAGAACGGATATATCCACGCAGGAATGTCGGCGCAAGGCCAGCAGGCGTGTTGTCTTCTTCAATCTCACGAACGGTGGAGACTTTAAGGCACAACCTTTCCGCGACGACTTGCTGCGACAACCCTAAGCTTTCACGCGCCTGACGCAGTCGTTCCCCAGGAGTGGCTATGGGTGATGCTGTTTTATCTTGATTGGCTTCAGTATTCATTAGCTAAGAACTGCTGGTACTGTTTAGATTGTGGAAAACTTCGCGCCAACATCGCACCGTAACGCATCGCGTTATCGGTATCCCCCGCCAGCGCGGCGAAACGAATCTGTAGCCATAAACTTTCGGCACTCGCCGGAAATTTCGGCTGATAAATATTCAAGAGCACCCGCGTTTGTTCTGTATGACCGGCATGCATACGATGCTCGGCTTCCGCGAGTAGGCGTCGACCTTTACGAGGGTCGTAGTTCAGCGCCCGACGAAGTCGTTGCTCCGCCTCATCAAACTGCCCTGCGTCTAGAAAACAATAACCGGCGTTTTCCAGAGCATCGGCAACCTGCGGATAATTTGCGAGCTGCGTTGCGCGGCTAAACTGTTGTTGCGCCGTTACATACTGCCCTAAACCACACAGAAACGCACCGTAATTATTCATTACGCTCCCGTTCGAAGGGCTCTGTCGCAACAACTGCTGATAACGTTTTTCAGCCGCTGCATATTCACCAATTTGCTGTTCGTATAGCGCCATACCCAATTGGGTACGGTAGTCATCTGGGGCTGCTTTCACGGCGCTGAGCAGGTTGCTGTGCGCGACGTCAAACTGTCCGCGCTCCAGATAGGCCAACCCCAGTTGCAAACGCGTCTGCGCCTGCGGCGAGAGTGAGTCTGTTTCTGCGGTGCTCACGCACCCGCCGATCATCACGCATAACACGGCCAAAGCGCGCCGCCACCTTCCCTGTCGCCGTGAATTCATCGCTGACTATCCTTAGCCATTGTCTCTCGCCGAGGGCGGCGGACACAGTTATAGGAGTCCGCTGTCACCACAGCATAGTATGATAAGCCACTGAAATGTATTTATCATCAGTCCGGCCCTCTCGAGCCGACCACGATCATACACTCTTAACGGCTATCGTATCCTTGACCATTTTTTTCTTCATCGTGCGTTTGGTTCGGTCAACGACTTCCCCGGCCAACTGTCCACAGGCCGCATCAATGTCGTCGCCGCGTGTTTTACGAACGATGGTGGTAAAGCCATATTCCATCAATACCTTGGAGAAGCGGTCAACACGGCTGTTGGAACTACGCCCATACGGCGCGCCCGGGAAGGGGTTCCACGGGATCAGGTTGATCTTGCACGGCGTATCTTTCAGGCATTCCGCCAATTCATGGGCGTGTTCCGTACCGTCGTTGATGTGATCCAACATGACGTATTCGATGGTGACACGTCCCTGATTGGCGTTGGATTTATCCAGATAACGCCGCACTGCCGACAAAAAAGTTTCGATATTATATTTTTTGTTGATCGGCATGATTTCGTTACGAATTTCATCGTTCGGCGCGTGCAGGGAAATGGCCAGTGCGACGTCGATCATATCGCCGAGCTTATCCAGTGCAGGCACGACGCCTGAAGTAGATAACGTCACACGCCGTTTAGACAAACCGAAGCCGAAATCGTCCAGCATAATTTCCATCGCTGGCACCACGTTGGTCAGGTTCAGCAGCGGTTCACCCATGCCCATCATGACAACGTTAGTGATAGGACGCTGACCGGTGACTTTAGCCGCGCCGATAATTTTCGCCGCGCGCCATACCTGACCGATGATTTCAGAAACACGCAGGTTACGGTTAAACCCTTGCTGCGCCGTCGAGCAAAACTTGCACTCCAACGCACAACCCACCTGAGAAGACACGCACAGCGTCGCGCGTTCCTCTTCCGGGATGTAGACCGTTTCCACACGCTGGCCGTCGACCAATATAGCCCACTTGATCGTGCCATCAGAAGAGCGCTGCTCATCGACCACGACAGGCGCGCGAATTTCAGCGATCTCCTGCAATTTGGTGCGTAACACCTTATTGATGTCGGTCATTTCGTTGAAATCATCACAGCAGTAGTGATAGATCCATTTCATGACCTGATCGGCACGGAACGGCTTTTCCCCCATAGAGGCGAAAAAGGCGCGCATTTGCTGGCGGTTAAGATCCAGCAGGTTGATTTTTTCAGTGCCCGTCGGCTTAACGGCAATAGCGTCAGACTCGGTGGCGATCGGGGATACGGTTTGCTCAGACATATTGACTCATGGCCTCGTTGTTACACGTTATGGCTCGAAAGAAGTGATAAAGGATAAAGAAACGCCCCGGCCAAGCGCCTGCTCGTTCCGGGGCGCGGCATTGTACAAAGTTTAATACAGAGGTGCCAGCGCCACTCCGCTTTTAATTCTTTGCCTCAGCTCAACGGGTGCGTGCACACACCTCGTCCGCACTGAAGAAATAGGCGATTTCGCGTTCGGCTGACGCCAAAGAGTCAGAACCGTGCACCGCATTTTCAGTCATGCTGTCTGCATAGTCCGCTCGTAGCGTTCCCGCCAGCGCATTATCAGGATTCGTCGCACCCATCAGGTCACGGTGACGCTGAACGGCATTTTCGCCCTCCAAAACCTGAACCAGAATGGGGCCGGAAGTCATGAATGTCACCAGACCGTCAAAGAAAGGTTTGCCCTGATGCTCAGCGTAAAAGCCTTCGGCCTGTTCGCGAGTCAAATGAAGCATTTTGGCAGCAACAATGTTGAAGCCTGCGCTTTCAAAGCGGTTGTAGATAGCGCCAATCACATTCTTGGCGACCGCATTGGGCTTAATGATAGAAAAAGTACGTTCTACCGTCATAGTGACCTCGTTTGATAACTGTCTGATAACTGCCGGTTAATAAATTATGATCCCGGCACCGTAAAGTGGCGCAGATTATAGGGTTGCACCTCCATCTTGCCTACGGTCAAATAACATTTTTTTAAAATAACGTTATCTTATCGTCCTTTTCTTATCATTATAACGCTGAATCTCTGTCTGACACCCCCTCTCTGTCCGACCTGCGGGGCGGATGGCAAACAAATTCGCGCGTTTCACCTGTTTCATCCCAGTGTTCCGGTAACGCTCGCATTCCTGAAATAGAGTGCGCCTAAACGGGCGTTATCGGCAGGATTGCGCTTGTCCGCTGCTGAAAAATCGCTGACAATTCAATCCTCATCTTATTCCGGGCTGCGTTGACGGCCCGCTCGGGAGGTCTCATGTCTGTATCCAGTTCCGACATCTTTGTCACCGCCACCTGGCTGAATTCGCATCTGAACGACGCTGATATCACGCTGCTTGATGCGCGGATGCTGCCACCTGGCGACACCACGCGGGATATTAAGGCCGAATATGAGGCCGAACACCTGCCGGGGGCGGCTTTTTTCGATATCGAAACGCTGTCAGACGCGACGTCGCCTCTACCGCATATGATGCCGGACAGTGCGTCCTTCGCTCAGACGATAGGAGCGCTAGGCGTCAGCGAAGGACAACACTGCATCATTTATGACGAAGGCAATCTGTTTTCCGCCCCTCGCGCCTGGTGGATGCTGAGAACCTTCGGCGTGACAAAGGTTTCTATTCTGGCTGGCGGCCTGGCCGAATGGAAACACCAGCAACTTCCCCTGGAGCAAGGAAACAACGGTCATCCGACAAGAACCTTCAAGGCTCGACTGGACGCCGGAGTGATCTGTCAGGCCGAAGTCGTGCTGGCCATCACCCACGATCATTCCGCACAAATCGTCGATGCCCGTCCGGCGCTGCGTTTCGCGGGTGAAGTGGATGAACCCCGTCCGGGACTACGTCGTGGCCATATCCCCGGCAGCGTTAACGTGCCATGGAATGAGCTGGTGGCAAACGGCGCGCTGAAAGCCCCAGAAGAGCTGGCCGCGGTGTTCAAGCAAAAGGGAATAGATATCCAGCGTCCCATCGTCGCCAGCTGTGGCTCCGGTGTGACAGCAGCTGTGGTCGTATTAGCGCTGTATGTGCTGAATGCCCCTCAAGTCAAACTGTACGACGGTTCCTGGGGGGAATGGGGAAGTCGAGATGACCTGCCCGTTGAAACAGGGGTAACTCGCTGACGCTTACCGATTTGCCATTGACACAATCTCAGTAAAAACGGCCACATCATGTGGCCGTCACGGAATCCGTCATGACTGATGTTGTGCCTCTGCGGGGATTCCTGGCTTCAGTCTCATAGATGGCAGTAACAGCACTCTCCGTAATCGTGATTCATCACGACGCGCATCCGCCGACCAAAAGCTCACACAGTGAGCCTTTGCCGTTTTGGCTTTTGGCTTTTGGCTTTTGGCTTTTGGCTTTTGGCTTTTGGCTTTTGGCTTTTGGCTTTTGGCTTTTGGCTTTTGGCTTTTGGCTTTTGGCTTTTGTAGCGTTGCGGTCAAGCGGTCAAGCGGCATTATCTAATCATGCGTGGCCGCTGTTTTTGAAGTCGCGAAGAAAGCTGCCCCACTTACGCTCATAAAATGGCGTGGTGTGCTTGATCATGTAATGGCTGATGCCCGGTTCGTTGTCGGCTACGACGCAAAGGTCAATCGGGCGATCGTCCGGCAGCGTGTCGCTGGCAACGGTACCCGCAGCCTGAATGATCGCCTCAACGTCTTCATCCACGTCAATCCCGACCAACAGATGCGGCTGCTCCTCGTCAGGCTCTTTAATTTGCACCAGAAACGCACGGCGCACGGCGGGATATTTCGCAAATAGTTGGGTCAGGGAGTCGATCATCTGCGCAGGCATTTCTGCGGGCTGTCCAATGAGGACCTGTGTATCCTCCTCGATCACCTTCTTCGTCACGAGTCCGGTGCCTTCGCCCGCCAGCAGGTGTTCCACTTCCTGCGGCAGAAACTCTTTACCGTAAGGTAGTTTAGGATTGAGGAACAACACAGCGCCCTGAGTCAGCTCAAACAGCGCGCGAGCAGGGAGTGCCAGGAAGGACTGCTCTTCGGTGATGGCTGACTGTAAAGCCGCCAGAGAAGAGAAGAAGGGGATCGCAGAACTGCCATCCGGCTTCTCCCAATGCTGAAGATGAACATGGCTCCCGGCCTGAAGCGTCTGCTCGCCAAAGGTGGTATCGCCGTCGCTGTTTCCCAGTACATACACCGTGGCCGTCATGAGCTCGTTGAAAAACTCGGGCCGATGCGCAGGCTCCGTCGCAGCGCGCATCAGCGCCTCTTCCAGTGTGTTTTGTGGTGAAAATTCCATCGTGTTCCTCAACGCTCTCAGCCCTGCGCACCTTTTTAACTGCGCAAGGCCTGTTTGTTATGCTCGCGCGGCGTCACCGCGCGTAGTTCATTGCGGGTATAAACTTACCCACCATCGCTTATTCAGCCAGCTTTGCTCAGCAGGAAGTCCGCCAGCGTGCGAACGCCCAGTCCGGTCGCGCCCGCAGACCATTGATCGACCGCGCCTTTACGGTAAGTCGCCGAACAGTCGATATGGAGCCACCCTTCCTGGTAGTTCTCCACAAAGTGGGACAGGAAAGCCGCCGCCGTGCTGGCGCCTGCCGAATGGGCCGGACTCGCGATGTTATTCAGTTCAGCAAAGTTGGACGGCAGTTGCTGACGGTGGAACTCCTCCAGCGGCAAACGCCAAAAAGGTTCGCTCTCGCGCCCGGCACTGGTGAGCAAATCTCCGACCAACGCATCGTCAAAACTGAACAGCGCGTGATAGTCGTTACCCAACGCCATTTTTGCGGCACCCGTCAGCGTAGCGCAGTCGATAATCCACTGCGGCTTCTGGGCGGACGCATCGATCAGGCCATCGGCCAGCACCAAACGTCCTTCCGCGTCCGTGTTCATCACTTCCACCGTTTTGCCGTTGCGATAGCTGATGATGTCTCCCAGACGGAATGCGTTGCCGCTCACCATGTTGTCGGCGCAGCACAAGTACAGTTTGACACGCTGATTCAAACCACGCGCAGCGGCCATGGCCAGCGCTCCTGTCACTAGCGCGGCGCCTCCCATATCGGACTTCATCGAATCCATAAAGCTGCTGGGTTTCAGGCTATAACCGCCGGTATCAAACGTAATACCTTTACCGACCAGACAGGCCATCACCGGCGCATCGGGATTGCCGGTCGGATTGTAATCGAGCGCAAGTAATACCGGCTGACGTTCGGAGCCGCGTCCGACGGTATACAAGCCGGAATAGTTCTGCTGACGCAGGTCTTCACCTTTGGTGATGCGATAAGATACCGCGTCGCAGTTGACGGAACACAGCAGATCCACCGCGCGGGTAGCCAGTTGCTCCGGCCCCAGCGCTTCCGCTGGCAAGTTGATCGTATCGCGCACCCAGTCGACGATTTTCAGGCGGCGATCCAACTCCTGCCGCGCAGCCTCATCCAACTCGGCCCACTCGACGGTACGCTTGCCTTTCGGCCCCCGGTAACCCTGCCAAAAAGCCCAGCTACTTTCGAGATCCCATCCCTCGCCTTCCAGCTTGACGCATTTAATGCCCTGACCGTCGATTTTGCGGCCGGCGCGCTGGATGATCGCCAACGGTTTGTCGCCGGTCAGATGGATAGTGAACCCTTGTTCGCCAGAGGTTAACGTTGCTTTTTCACCCCAGCGAGCATCCGCGGGCTGGTGGGTCAGGGTAATGGGCATAGCTTCGGTTGTCATAATCTCGTTCCCTATTGCGCATTTCTTTAATCAGGCCGTTCAAGCCATGAAGAAGAGAAATCGGCCGCCGTGAAGGCGCGCCTGTCGTGCTGGTTATTCAGCTTTTATCCAACCAGAGAACCGCGTCTCTTTGAACCTGTTTAGGTCACGGTTCGGTGGCCGATCGTGAAATCATCCCGCGGCACTTTTCGTCATGCCGCTGGCTTGTTCCTGAAAAATCGGCAGGCGATATCGACCGCCGATCCTCGTATGAATCCGTCTCACCGTACCGGCTTACGAAGCAAGGCCGGTGCGTGTATCAATATAGTGTAAGGGGGCGTTTTAGGCCCCGCGCGACGTATTTGCTCGTAGTGTCGTTCAACCTTTCCAAACACCACCCTCTTCGCTGCGCCCGTCGAGCACTGATGGTCATAGTAAGGCAAATTTATGACCGATTTCTTAGACCTTACGCGCAGCGGCAAAAAACTCGAGCCAAGATACCATATATGCCCCCGATGGCTGGCGTAACCCGTCGGAAGAGAATCTCGAAAACAGGAAAAATCCCACATATAGGCGCGCGGAAGAGCGAGATAAATAGGAATTCGGGTCGATGAACGGATAAGCCGCGAAGGCGATGCCGCGTTAAACGGTTTAACACGCCACAACTCAGCGTTCACTCAAACTCGCGGAAGGGTAACCACTGCATAGAAAAGCGCGTTGAGTGCGGTGTTGACCGCACTGAATCGCCCGGTCAACCACGCCTGTTGGGCTTATAGAAAAGCGTCAGAGTTGAGGCGCGCCTGCAACGCGGCTGCTCTTGGTGCTCTGTTTGAAGGTTTTCCAGTCAGTAGAAACGCTACGCAACCGGTCAACGGCGTTATGCACCTGCTCGATGGCGTAATCCACTTCCTCTTCCGTGCTGAAACGCCCCAGCGAAAAACGAATAGAACTCAGCGCGAGCGTTTCGTTAACGCCCAGCGCCCGCAGCACATAGGAAGGCTCCAGGCTAGCGGAAGTACAGGCAGAACCAGAGGAAACCGCCAGATCTTTCAACGCCATCAGCAGCGATTCGCCCTCGACGTAGTTAAAGCTGACGTTTAGAAGATTGGGGATGCTGTTTGACAGGTCGCCATTCAGGTAGATTTCTTCGATATCCCGAATGCCGTTCCACAGCCGATCGCGCAGGGTGCCAAGCCGCGCAGATTCAGCGTCCATTTCCTCTGCCGCGATGCGATAGGCTTCGCCCATACCGACGATCTGATGCACCGGCAGCGTACCGGAACGCATGCCGCGTTCGTGTCCGCCGCCGTGCATCTGAGCGTCAATGCGCACACGGGGATTGCGGCGGACGAACAGTGCGCCGATGCCTTTCGGGCCATAGATTTTATGACCGGAGAACGACATCAGATCGACCTTGAGCTGCCCCAGATCGATTGGTAATTTGCCGACGCTCTGCGTGGCATCGACATGGTAGATCACACCACGACGATGGCACAGTTCGCCGATAGCCGCGATGTCTTGCACCACGCCAACTTCGTTGTTGGCATGCATGATGGAAACCAGAATCGTATCATCGCGAAAAGCGGCTTCCAGCTCGTTCATGTCGATGATGCCATTGCGCATAGGCGTCAGATAAGTGACGTCAAACCCTTCACGTTCCAGCTGGTGACAAGGGTCCAAAACCGCTTTGTGTTCAGTGACGCAGGTAATGATGTGCTTACCCTTTTCCTGATGAACGCTGGCGGCGCCTTTAATCGCCAGATTGTCAGCTTCCGTGGCGCCTGACGTGAAGATGATTTCGCGAGGATCCGCGCCAACCAGATCGGCAATCTGGTTGCGAGCGACGTCCACCGCCTCTTCCGCCTGCCAGCCGTAACGATGCGAACGGGACGCGGCATTGCCGAACGTACCGTCCATCGTCAGGAACTTCATCATTTTTTCAGCCACGCGCGGATCAACCGGTGTCGTCGCTGAATAATCCAGATAAATGGGTAACTTCATTGCTCATTAACTCCGTACTTCACATCAAAACGTACTCTGCGTTTTGTTTATAGTCGGGCGCTCCTGCCCGTACCCCTTGGGGCCAACGCCATGCGTTGTCAGCACCTCTCCCGGCGTGATTAAGCGCGCAGATTAACGTTAATCGTTTCCTGCGTACGACCGGTAGAGGTACGGCGCGTGTCGGCATCCTGACGGTCGGCAACATCGAGAATATCTTTGTTGTTGACCAGTTCGCCCAGGGTAATGTTGTTCAGGAAATCGGTGATTCGATCGCTCAGATCGCGCCACAGCGTATGGGTCAGACAACGATCGCCGCCCTGGCAGCCTTCACGCCCCTGACAACGGGTCGCATCGACCGACTCATCAACGGCGGAGATCACTGCGCCGACAGCGATGTCATTGGCGTCTCTACCCAACAGATAACCGCCGCCCGGACCACGCACGCTGGAAACCAGACCATTTTTACGCAAGCGGGAGAACAGTTGTTCAAGATACGAAAGCGAAATGCCCTGACGTTCAGAGATGTCGGCCAGAGGAACAGGGCCTTCCTGAGAATGCAGCGCCACATCAAGCATGGCGGTAACAGCATAACGGCCTTTAGATGTCAGTCTCATATCAATGGTATCCGTAGAGTAAACCCGTGTTTCAAAACACAGGTAGGGTCGAAATGTGACATTAGTCTGTCATTCCCGAGTATTTCAGTCAAGTATTTATCCTAGTAAATCACTCAACTATTACCCGCTACTCACCGGTCATTTTTATGGATAGAACTGAGGATGCCACGCAGTATATTCAGCTCCTGACTTTCCGGGCGCGCACGGGTAAACAGCCTACGCAGCTTACTCATAACCTGACCCTGATGCGCCTGGCGGATAAACCCGGTTTCCACCAAAGTGGATTCCAGATGCTGATAAAAGCGTTCCAGATCGTCCACCAGCGGATACGGGGTTTCTTCATGCTCAGGCGTATCCATCTGTTCGTTATCCAAGTGCGCGACTCGGATTTCGTAAGACAGAATTTGCACCGCCATCGCCAGATTCAGCGAGCTGTATTCCGGGTTTGCCGGGATCGCCACATGATAATGACATTTCTGTAGTTCATCATTGGTCAACCCAACGCGCTCGCGACCAAAGACGATGGCGACCGGCGCATGACGCGACGCTTGCGCGCTGCGAACGCCGCACTCGCGGGGCTCCAGCATCGGCCACGGCAACGTGCGCGAACGCGCGCTGGTCCCTATCACCAGGCTGCAACCTTCCAGCGCCTGATCCAGGTTTTCAACCAGCGTCGCATTCCCGATAACGTCGCTCGCGCCGGCGGACAGCGCGATCGCCTGTGAATCAGGTTTAACCAGCGGATTAACCAAGTAAAGATTGCTCAACCCCATGGTTTTCATCGCCCGAGCGGCCGATCCCATGTTGCCGGTGTGGGACGTTTCCACCAGGACAATGCGTATATTTTCTAACATGCTGACTCGATAGTGCGAAAAAGGAAATGCGGACTATGTTAACACAATCTTCGCTATTTTCTCTTTTGCTGGTATACTGCGCGCCGATTTCTGTTCTTTAACATTCTTGTGGACGATACCATGCATCCGATGCTGAACATTGCCGTGCGCGCCGCGCGTAAAGGCGGTAATTTAATTGCCAAAAACTATGAAACGCCTGACGCCGTCGAGGCTAGTCAGAAAGGCAGTAACGATTTTGTCACCAATGTCGATCGGGATGCAGAGCGCCTGATTATTGAAATCATTCGCAAATCATACCCTCAGCACACCATCATCAGTGAAGAGTGCGGAGAACTGGTCGGAGAAGACCAGGATATTCAATGGATTATCGATCCCCTGGATGGCACTTCCAACTTTATCAAACGTCTGCCGCACTTCGCGGTTTCCATCGCTGTTCGCATCAAAGGCCGCACCGAAGTCTCGGTAGTTTACGATCCGATGCGCAATGAGCTGTTCACCGCCACTCGCGGTCAGGGCGCTCAGCTGAACGGCTACCGTCTGCGCAGCAGCAACGCTCGCGATCTGGACGGCACCATCCTCGCTACCGGCTTCCCGTTCAAGCACAAACAGCATTCCGCCAGCTACTTCCGCATGATGGAAGGTCTGTTCGGCCTGTGCGCGGACTTCCGCCGCACTGGTTCCGCCGCGCTGGATCTGGCTTATGTCGCCGCTGGCCGCGTGGATGGCTTCTTCGAAATCGGCCTGAAACCGTGGGACTTCGCCGGCGGCGAACTGCTGGTACGTGAAGCAGGCGGTATCGTGACCGACTTCGTCGGCGGCCACAATTACCTGACGACTGGCAACATCGTCGCCGGTAACCCGCGTGTCGTGAAATCTCTGCTGTCTAACGTCCGCGAAAACCTGAGTGATGCATTGAAACGTTAAGTTTCTTCCGGTTAGCCGACTTCGGTCAGCTAACCGCCGTTTTCCTTATCCCTTATGTGACTTCACGCCATCTTTCTCTGATTCATCAATCCCCTTACGCCCCCTTATCCCCCATCACGCTTGGTAAAATGTGCACAACATCTCATACCACACGCCTTGTTTACGCGCTGATATCGAATTTCCTATCTCATGCATCTTTATCCGTTTGCCGTGATGACGAAGGCCCGTTCTTCAGAACGCGCGAGAAAAACACAGAAACCACAGGTAGTATCCATAACCTTCATCGCAGACAACACACCAGCGGCCCTAAGGCCTTGTCGCGGTGATGCAATAGCGTTAATAACTCCGTCCCAACGCCGACTTAATACCCAAAGCAGGCTTTTCTGCACTTTTGTTATCCCGATCGGGATCGCACAAGCCTTCGCTAACTTTTATTTTTTAACTTTTTTGTTGGTTGAAAGCGCCCCTGATTACATATGATAATCATTATTAAACTCATTTTAAGGGCGGAGTGCAGTCGCGTTATGTTCATCAACCTATTTCGACACGTTTTGTTGGTCGCCGCACTGACGGCTTCCTTGAGCATCTATGCCACACAGTATCCTGTCACGGTGACCGATCTCGACGGGAAGAGCGTCACGCTCAAGCAAGAGCCTCGGCGCATTGTTTTACAGGATGGCCGCGACATCATGGCGATGGCGCTGTTGGATCGCGAAAATCCATTCCAGCGGTTGGTGGCCTGGAATAACCTGCCCAGAACTTCCGACACCGCGACGTGGAATATGTTGAAAGGGAAATGGCCGCAGGCGGCATCCATTCTTGAAATGGGATTCAGCGACAAAGGCGATATCGAGCTGGAAAGCGTCCTGGCGCAACGGCCGGACCTAATGATCGCGCAGATGCGCGCCAAGCCCTCGCTGACCGATAACGGCATACTCGCCAAACTGCACACGCTCGGTGTTCCGGTCATTTTCATCGATTTTGAAGTCTCACCGGTCAAAAACACGACGGATAGCATCACCCTGCTGGGACGCGTGCTTAACCGCGAAGACAACGCGAAAGCCTATACGGATTTCTATCGCCAACATCTCGCCGCCATTCAGCAGCGCACCGCCGCCATCACGCCGAAAGCCAATGTGTTCATTGAGGCGCTGGCCGGTCGTTCTGAATCCTGTTGCTTCAGCCATGCTCATAACGGTTGGGGCGGGCTGGTCGAAGCCGTCGGCGCGCGAAATATCGGCTCAGACCTGCTTCCGGGCGCGTATGGCTACGTTTCTCTGGAAAAGCTCATCAGCATGAGTCCGGATGTGTACATCATGACCGGCTCTAAGCGCGGCGACGGCACCAGCCCGCTGTTGCAGCTCGGTTATGACGCGGACAAGGCGTCTCTCGATGCCAGAGGCAGTCAGCTGCTCAGCCGCACCGGCGTGGCGCAAATTCCGGCCGTGCAAAAAAAACACGCCTTCGGCCTCTACCACCATTTCTATAATCACCCGTACAATGTGGTTGGTATGGAATATCTGGCTAAGGCAATCTACCCTCAGCAGTTCAGCGATCTGAATCCGGACGCGTCCTACCACGACATTATTCGCCGCTTCACCACGTTGCCCGATAGCGAATTTATTTTTTCCTGGAAACAGGCTGAGTAACTTTCATGATTGTTACGACCGAATCGACTCACCACGGCAGCCTCGCTGCCGAAAAGCACATGATGCATCGCTACCAGCATATCGTCCGACATCGCCTGCTAATGATGGCCATCCTGGCGATGGCCATCGTTGCCTCGCTGCTGTTGGACTTTGTACTCGGGCCCTCGGGCCTGCCGCTGAAGACACTGTGGCAAACGCTGACCGACCCCGCCGCGGCCGATGCCGGTATCCGCGTCATCGTCTGGGATATCCGCCTGCCCTATGCGCTGATGGCGGTCGTCGTCGGTCTGGCGCTGGGGCTCGCAGGCGCGGAAATGCAGACCATCCTCAACAACCCACTCGCCAGCCCCTTCACGTTAGGCGTCTCCTCGGCCGCCGCTTTCGGCGCGGCGCTGGCAATCGTGCTCGGTATCGGCATTCCCGGTATTCCGGCACAGTGGTTTATTTCCGCCAACGCGTTCCTGTTCGCGCTGCTGGCCGCGCTGCTGCTTGATGCCATCACCCGCTGGACGCAGGTCGCCACGTCAGGCGTCGTGCTCTTCGGCATCGCGCTCGTCTTCACCTTCAACGCACTGGTCTCCATGCTCCAGTTCGTCGCCAACGAAGACACGCTACAGGGGCTGGTCTTCTGGACGATGGGCAGTCTGGCCCGCGCATCGTGGGAGAAGCTGGGCGTTCTGCTGCTGGTGTTGGCTGTCGTCATGCCGCTGTCCATGATGAACGCATGGAAACTGACGGCGTTGCGTTTGGGCGAAGACCGGGCCATCAGCTTCGGCATCAACGTGCGCCGACTGCGGCTGGCGACGCTGCTGCGCATCAGCATATTGTCCGCGCTGTCGGTCGCCTTCGTCGGCCCAATCGGTTTTATCGGCCTCGTGGCGCCGCACATCGCCCGACTGATCTTCGGCGAAGATCACCGCTTTTATCTGCCGGCGAGCGCGTTAACCGGCGCGCTGGTGCTATCACTCGCCTCCGTGGTGTCCAAAAATCTGCTGCCAGGCGTCATCATTCCTGTCGGTATCGTCACCTCGTTGGTCGGCGTGCCTTTCTTCCTGAGTATCATTCTGCGCCACAGGGGGAACGTATGAATTCGCCACCCAAGGGGCTGACCCTAGCCCACTTCCACGCGGGCTATCCCAAGCGTCCGGTAATCGCGGATCTCAACGTGCCGAAACTGCCGCGAGGGAAGATCACCGTGTTGCTGGGGCCGAACGGGAGTGGGAAATCCACGCTGCTGCGAGCGATGGCCGGTCTGGGCAAGGCGAGCGGTGAGGTGTATCTGGACGACGTGAACCTGATGCAACTGCCTTTCAGCAAACGCGCCGAAAACGTGGTTTACCTGCCCCAATCGCTGCCGGCCGGCGTGCATCTGCACGTCCTGGAATCGATTATCGTCGCCCAGCGCGCCAGTGGAGGTCTATCCCCCTCCGGGGATAAAGGCGAGGTTATGACGCTGCTGCGACAGCTTGGCATCGAACATCTGGCGCTGAACTATCTGGACCAGTTGTCAGGGGGGCAAAAACAGCTGGTTGGGCTAGCGCAGTCGCTGATCCGTCAGCCGTCTCTGCTACTGCTGGACGAACCGCTCAGCGCGCTCGATCTCAATTATCAGTTCCACGTGATGGATCTGGTACGGCGAGAAACCCAGCGTCGGAACATCGTCACCGTGGTGGTGGTCCACGACATTAACATCGCGCTTCGCCATGGCGATCACGTGTTGATGCTGCAAAACGGACAGCTAATTGCCGATGGCGAACCGGCGGAAGTGATTACCGCCGAGAGCCTGGCCCGCGTTTACGGCGTACGCGGGCGAATCGAACGTTGCTCACAGGGAATCCCGCAAGTGATGATCGATGGGCTGGTCACGGAGCCGATGCAGTAACCTTTTTGCCCCGGTCTATGCCGGGGCTTTAGGCCGATAGCCTCCCGACAGTCGTCGAAACCGCATGGAAAACGTGGTGATTATCCTGAAAACGGACGAATGCCGCCCATCATGGCGGGTTGCGCGCTGACATACAGCACCACGCCCATGACGATCAACAATGCGCCGCCGCTCAGGGACAAAACGAACCAGACGACCTGCTGCCAGCGGGGAGACGCCTGTTCAGCGCCGAGACGCGTCATCAGCCGCCGACAGTAGCTGACCGCCGCCGCCAGCAGAGAGAGCGTGAAGGCGGTGCCTAACGCCATCGTCAGCGCAGCCAAAATCCCCCAGCCATACACGCCGAGCACTTTGGCGAACAACAGTACCAATATCGCGCCCGAGCAGGGCCGTAATCCCATCGCTAACACGACCATCAAGCGCGCCCGCCATCCGCCGTCCTCGGCGAGCGCCTCCGGCCCCGGGACATGCTGATGACCACAGCAGCATCCGGCGTCATGCGCGCCAGAGCGGCGGACATGAGCGACCAGCAGCGAGGACGACGAAGCGGCCGCCAGCGGAGCAAGCCGCTGGATCCTCGGAGGGCGGGAACTCGCCCGCGCCGCCAGCAGCCTACGCACCGCCCGAATGCACAGCACCATCCCCAGCAAGACCACCAGCAGGTAACTGCCCTTCTCTATCCAAAAACTGCTGACGTGCAACACCCGGCTAGAGAGCTGCAACACGGAGAGCACCACCGTGACCAGGATCACCGCGACCATGCCTTGCAATAGCGATGCCGCAAAGGTGAGCTGGAGGCTGCGCTTCAGACGAGAAGGATGCGTGGCAAGATAGGTGGCGATCACCACCTTGCCGTGGCCCGGTCCAAGCGCGTGCAAAATACCGTAGGCCAGACTGAACGCCAACAGGCTCCAACCGGCGCGATGCGGCTGCGTGCTGACCGCTTCCATCAGTTGCGACATTTGCTGATGCAGCGATCTTTGCCAGATGACGCTTTGGCGCAGCATCTCCGGCCACCAGGACCAGACTGCGTACAGCCCACATCCCAGCGCCAGTACGACGATCAGCAGCGGCCACGCGGCGCGGCGAGATGGCTCGACAGAAAGAGAAGATGGCGTTATTGGCATTGCAACGTAACCCTCTGTGCGAATTGTTGACCCAACGCCATGTCTTCGTCCGGGCTATCATTTTTGTCCAATGAGAGCGCATAAGACTGCAAAGCCGCATCCGGTTTCGGCGTCGTCAGCGTAGTATGGCAGCGCGCCGAGAGTGCTGGGTTGACAGCAACCGCATTGTCATTTTTGTAGGACATATCGACGAAATAGGTGGGATCGTAGGTGGAAATTTGTAGGGGGTTTCCCGCCAGAGGCTGAGGATGGGCCAGCGGCAGCACGAACTCCAGCACCGCCTGATTACCGTGGCGAGAAAGATGATACTCGCTCGGCACCGGCGCATATTTAACCGGTTTACCGTCGCGAAAGACGTCGGTGAAATAGTGCTGCCCCAGCACGTTGGCCATAACTTCCGCCGCCAGTTTCTTCCAGATTTCAGCCTCTTGGGACGCTGAGCCCGCGTCGTAAAGCAGATCGGCGGACGTCATGGGGTCCATCGTCCACACCATGCGCAGCCCGGTGATGAGGTCGTTTTTCCCCTCCACCGTTAGACGCATGTCGATGAAACTGTGCGGATGCGCGGCCGCCTGCGGGATAGCGCCACATCCTATCATCATCAGCGCCGCTGCCAGTCGACCCGGCCATCGCGACGTCATTGCACCGAATACCATTACTACCTCTGACTAATGATTTTCACTCAGGGAGGTCTTTGCCTTCGCCGTATCCGGCAATCGTATAAACAGGACCGGCAGCGCCAGTAATGCCATCACCCAGAACGTTTTACCCTGCAAATGGCCGAACAGATAACCCGACAAGACGGTGACCAACGCGATTCCGCCGCCCATCGCCAGCGCGGAATACACCGCTTGCAGCTTCAGTACATCGCTGCCCTGACGCGTGGCGATAAAACGCATGGCGGACAGATGACATATCGTAAACGTCCCGCAGTGCAGGAGCTGAATCACGATCAGCCACGGCAGCGACGCCGTCGAGCCCATCAGCCCCCAGCGGATCACGCCGCACGCGGCGGAGAGCAGCAACAGTCCCTGCGCTGTCCAGCGTCGGAACAATCGATGACTGAGCGCAAAAATCACGATCTCTGCGACCACGCCCAGCGACCAGAGATACCCCACGACCGACGCCGAATAACCCATATCCTGCCAGTAAATGACGCTGAATCCGTAATACGCGGCGTGCGCGCCCTGCAACAAGGTGACGCCAAGCATAAAGCGCCACACGGCGGTTTCGCTTAATAACTGACGCCACGGCGTTGACGCCAGGTCGGACGCCGTTGACGCCGTCTCTTGCGGTGCCGTTTCAGGCCGGAACAGCATTCCTATCAACATACACAGCAGCCCGACGCACAGCACCAGAAGAATGGCAGGATGACCCCAAACGGCCACTAAATCCCCGGTGACCGCAGAACCAATAACGAACGCGATCGACCCCCACAGCCGCACCCGACCGTAGTCCATCGTGAGCTGCTGACGCCAGGTATTGGCCAGCGCATCGGTCAGCGGCACCAGCGGCGCGAAGAACAGGTTGAAGCCGATCATGACCAGCAGCAGCCACAGCCACGCGTTGCCAAGCCAAAACCCGAAGGCCATGAGCAACGAGACCAATGCCAGACAGCGCAATGCGCCGATCAGCCTGGACGGATGGCCTACTCCGGCTGTGATAGCCAAACTCCCGCAGCAGCGGGCGACCAGACCGGCGCCGAGCAGCAGCCCAATGGTTTCATCCGATAAACCTTCTCCCTGTAGCCAGCGGCCCCAAAAGGGCAAAAAGATGCCATAGCAGAAAAAGTAGGTGAAATAGCTGAGAGCCAGCCAGCGAGTGGATCGTAAAACCATGGGTTCTCCTGTTTTCGACCGGCTACTTTGGCAAAGATGTGTGACGGGCGCAACCACGGTCGACAGATAAAAAAACGCCAGCTTTGCGCTGGCGTTTGTTCGCGATGCGTGACGAAGCACGCATGGCAATCTTAGGCGTAAACAGGGAAACGAGCGCAGAGTTCCAGCACTTTCTGCTTGGTACGCTCAATCACAGCTTCGTCGTTGATGTTGTCCAGCACGTCACAAATCCAGCCGGCCAGTTCACGCACTTCCGCTTCTTTGAAGCCGCGGCGAGTGGCGGATGGCGTACCGATACGAATACCGGAGGTGACGAACGGGCTCTTAGGATCGTTCGGCACGCTGTTTTTGTTGACGGTGATGTTCGCACGGCCCAGCGCCGCATCGGCTTCTTTACCCGTGATGTCTTTGCTGACCAGGTCCAGCAGGAACAGGTGGTTTTGCGTACCGCCGGATACCACGTTGAAACCGCGGGACAGGAAGACTTCAACCATCGCCTTGGCGTTTTTCGCTACCTGCTGCTGGTAAACGGTAAACTCCGGCTCCATCGCTTCTTTCAGCGCGACCGCTTTACCCGCAATCACGTGCATCAGCGGGCCGCCCTGACCACCCGGGAATACCGCGGAGTTCAGTTTCTTATACAGATCTTCGTCACCGCCTTTCGCCAGGATCAGGCCGCCGCGCGGACCTGCCAGCGTTTTGTGCGTAGTGGTGGTGACGATGTGCGCGTGAGGCACCGGCGTAGGATAAACGCCAGCAGCGACCAGACCGGCCACGTGCGCCATATCGACGAACAGGTAAGCGCCTACGCTGTCAGCGATTTCACGCATTTTCGCCCAGTCGACTACGCCGGAATAAGCCGAGAAGCCGCCAACGATCATTTTCGGTTTGTGAGTACGCGCCAACTCGGCCATTTCGTCGTAATCAATCTTGCCGCTTTCGTCGATGCCGTAAGGAATCACTTTATACAGCTTACCGGACAGGTTAACCGGCGCGCCGTGAGTCAGGTGGCCGCCGTGAGCCAGGTTCATGCCCAGAATGGTATCGCCAGGCTGCAGCAGCGCGGTGTAGACCGCGAAGTTGGCCTGAGAACCCGAGTGCGGCTGCACGTTGGCGTAGTCCGCGCCAAACAGCGCTTTCGCACGGTCAATCGCCAGCTGTTCAACAATATCGACATATTCGCAACCGCCGTAATAGCGTTTGCCCGGGTATCCTTCCGCATACTTGTTGGTCAGCTGAGATCCCTGTGCCTGCATGACGCGTGGGCTGGTGTAGTTTTCTGAAGCAATCAGCTCAATATGTTCTTCCTGACGCACCACTTCCTGCTGCATGGCTTGCCACAGCTCGGCATCATAATCGGCAATGTTCATTTCACGCTTTAACATCCGCATCTCCTGTCCTGACTCAGCTAACGTGCATTTTTACAACGCAATATAATCGCCCCGAAAGGCACTGGCCTATAGTGTAAACCGATTCTCACCAGCGAAGATAGGCTTTGACAGAGGTTTTTGCGCAAACGATTAGCCACCGGTGGCACAAGGGTTTGTGCTTTTCTCTACCTCCCTGTGCGGAGGGACTTTTTCTCATCAGGCACCTGCATCTTTTTCATGTTGGGCTGCGATCTGACTCGCTCAACCCGCCCAATTTCCCTCTCCCAATCCATCGATATTTTTGATGGATTGGTCTGTAAGACCAATCTGATACTAAGTATTTTTTGAGGTATTTTTTGATTGGGAATAATTATTCCAAATAATGATATTGAACCCATATAAATGGGTTGCTAACTTCCTCGTATTGAACGGATTTCAACCACTAGCCCTTCATTCTCACACCAGGGAAACGTATGCGACATACGTGGGCATAATAAGGAGATAACCTCATGACTAGTCTTACACCTCGCATTGGACCCGGCCGATTTCGCCCTTTCTCTCTCTCGCTCATCGCAGCGGCGCTGATGTCCTCCAGCGCAAGCGCCGGCACTCTGCTGACGCAGGAAGCCCTGACCGCCGCACCCGACGTCGGTTGGGCATCGCAAAATGGTTTAACCACCGGCGGCTCCGCCGCAGCGGAAGAGAACATTTATAGCGTGGGAACGCTCGACGAATTTAAAACCGCGCTGGCAGCAGGCAGCGCCAGCAAAATCATTCAGATCACGGCGCCTATCGACATCAGCGGCGGCACCGCCTACACGAGCTTCGACGATCAAAAAGCACGTAGCCAGATCCTGATCCCATCTAACACGACGATCATCGGAATGGGCGACCAGGGTAAATTCACCAACGGTTCACTGATCGTCAAAGAAGTCAGCAACGTAATTTTGCGGAATATCTTCATTGAAACGCCGGTCGATGTTGAGCCGCATTATGAGTCGGGCGATGGCTGGAATGCGGAGTGGGATGCGATGAATGTTCAAACCGCCGACCACGTGTGGATCGACCATGTGACCATCAGCGATGGCAGCTTTACGGACGACCAGTACACGACCAAGGATGACGAAACCTACGTACAGCACGACGGTGTGTTAGACATTAAACGTGGCTCTGATTATGTCACCGTGTCCAATAGTCGTTTCGAACTACACGATAAGACCATCCTGATCGGACATAGCGACAGCAATACCTCGCAAGATGCGGGAAAGCTGCACGTCACTTTCTTCAACAACCTGTTTAATCGGGTACGTGAGCGCGCGCCAAGAGTGCGTTTCGGCAATGTCCATGCCTTCAATAACGTCTACATCGGCGACGTTAAGGACACGGGTTATCCTTACCTGTATAGCTTTGGCATCGGCACCAGCAGCAGCCTGTTATCTGAGGGCAACGGTTTTACCGTCAGCAACCTCAGCAATAAATGCAAAGTAGTGAAAGCCTTTAATGGCAAAATTTTCTCGGATAAAGGCTCCATGTTGAACGGCAACGAAGTTGATTTATCGACCTGCGGCTTTACGGCCTATTCAGACACCATCCCTTACAGCTATACCGTGCAACCGATGACAACCACTTTGTCTGACGACATCGCTGGCAAGGCTGGTTTCGGCAAGCTCTAAATAAGTAAAAGCGGCAATCGTACAAAGGTTATTAACCCGGGATTGCCGCTTTATTTTATTTCTATCACAAAAAAAACAAGTCAATAAGAAAAGACCAATAATCAATCATGAAAAATCACTCATTAATACCTATAAGAATTGATAGGAATAACACAAAATAAAATAATACCCTTTCATTTACCCATACAATCCGTCACAAGGTGAAATATTCATTCCATCAAAAACCCTCCAAGTAAATCCCTTTTCATTTGTTTTTATATTTTCTCTCAGAAAAACGATTTTGATCAAAAAACTAAAATCCCAGTTCTTAATAATACGGGCCGGTTACACGATAGCTTTATATCAAGCCGATGAAATGTATTTCATGAATAATTCTCATAACGAAAAAGGAACTTCTTAATGAACGCCACTCATTTATCTAAAAAGACACAATCAGGATATTCTGGATCACTTTCACGTATTTACTCCTGTGCCAAACCACTGCTGATTGCCAGTATCACTGCCGCGTTAATGACGTCCAACGCCTCGGCCGCCAGTCTGCTAAGCGCTCAAGGCCGTACTGCGGCAACCGTAGGGTGGGCGACTCAGAACGGAACAACCACGGGGGGCAAAGCCGCCACCGCCGCCAATATCTACACGGCGAAAAACATTACTGAGTTCAAAGCAGCATTAGCAGCCGCAAACACGGCGAAAATCATTCAAATCACCGGGACCATCGATATCAGCGGCGGAAAAGCCTACACCTCTTTTAACGACCAAAAGGCGCGCAGCCAGATTCTCATCCCATCGAACACCACCATTATCGGCATCGGGAATTCGGGTAAATTTACCAAGGGGTCGCTGGTCGTCAGCGGTGCCAGCAACGTGATTATTCGCAACATTTACATTGAAACACCGGTCGACGTCGCACCGCATTATGAATCTGGCGATGGCTGGAATGCGGAATGGGACTCCATTAATATCGTCACGTCTCATCACGTCTGGATCGACCATGTGACGTTTAACGACGGCAGCTTTACCGACAATAAATACACCAAGAAAAATGGCGAAACCTACGTACAGCATGACGGCACCTTGGATATTAAACGTGGCTCCGACTACGTCACCGTCTCCAACAATCGTTTTGAACAGCACGATAAAACCATCTTGATCGGTCATAGCGACAGCAATGGTTCACAGGACGCAGGCAAACTACACGTGACCTTCTACAACAACCTGTTCAGCCAGGTGCGTGAACGAGCTCCGCGTATTCGTTTCGGCAATGTTCACGCCTTCAACAATGTCTTTGTGGGCAACGTCAACGCATCGACTTATGCCTACCTCTATAGTTTCGGTATCGGCACCAGCAGTAGCCTGTTATCGGAAGGCAATGCTTTCACTATTGCCAACCTCAAGAGCAAGTGCGGCGTCGTGAAGGCATTTAACGGCAAAATTTTCACCGATAAAAATTCGATTATCAACAATGGCGCCGCTGGCTTATCCAGCTGTGGCTTCACCAACTATACCGCCAAAATCCCCTACTCCTACAAGGTACAGACCATGAACACCAGCCTGATCAAAACCGTTATGGCTGGCGCGGGTTACGGCAAAATCTAATCCAATGCAGATGCTGTCTGCGTGAATAACGCGTGACACATTATGGTCGGTCAGTGCTGTTTAAATAACGGCGTGACCGGCCAATAATAAAAATAAAATAGCACAACCGTATTGATATTTTTTAATGTAAACATTCAATCCTGAATTCATTCAGCATGAATTATTCGTCCAAATACAACCTTAAACAATTCAACAACGAAGGATGTCTTTTTTGTAATTCTACAATAATCATTTCACTCCCAACAATATCGATAGCAAGGCTATAAAAAATGACAGCAATCGATAAAAACTGTGTTCATTCCATTTTAATTTTCTGGGGTGGGCCTTGCATCACCCTTCTTTTTTATTGTAAACGGATTTCAATCGCATTCACGCTTTGTCATCACTCTCAGTATCTGATATTTCCATTGAAGATTAGCGTCTTTACATAGGGCTGCGGATACACGCGTGTTTCATTTTAATAAAATGGACCAGACAGACTGCACGACTCTGCCGCCATTCGCCCCACTATTTTTTGTGATGACGTCGCCGTTTTTTTACTGCCAGCGCTTTTTGCGCTTACGCACTATAGGGCCAATGGAACCTTTCCAGCAGAAATGTCGCGACAGCTGAGGGGGATTTACCGAGCGTCGTAACCCTGATTCAGCGAGTCATAAGAGCGTGGCATGGCTCGTCAAAACGGTCTAGCAGACATCAATAAGGCGGGCGAATGTGCGGAAAGAGATAACCAGAAACGAAGATCAGGGATAATAAAACAAGGGAGAAAAGTCAGAAAAGAGGCAGGCAAAACACAACAGCGGGCTGAATACACCTGAACCAATGCCGACAACGTATGACAACCGGCATTGATTCAGTGTGGCGTTCAGTGGTCCAAGAGCATGTAAAAAGCCCTTTAAGCCAGCGAAGACGCTTACAGCGCGGCTTCGTCCTCTTCGCCCGTACGAATACGCACGACCTGGCTGACGTCATAAACGAAAATTTTACCGTCGCCGATTTTACCGGTCTGAGCCGTCTGCATGATGGTTTCGACACAGGTATCCACGATATCGTCGGCAATAACGATTTCGATTTTGACCTTCGGCAAGAAATCCACCATGTATTCCGCACCGCGGTACAGCTCGGTATGACCTTTCTGGCGACCAAATCCTTTGACTTCAGTCACCGTCATACCGGTAATCCCTACTTCCGCCAACGCTTCACGAACGTCGTCCAGTTTGAAGGGCTTGATAATCGCATCAATTTTTTTCATCAAGAAATCCTAATCATCACTTTGTCACGGCCGTAGCCTGGCATCGTTTATGCGATGGGCCGCGCATCAACTCGCACCCGCTATCAGCACGATACTGACCCATAGTTAGTCTTTAAAATCATTGGCGTCCAGTTCATGGCGCGCCAGCAGTTTATAAAATTCAGTCCGGTTACGACCCGCCATTCGAGCCGCCTGGGTGACGTTGCCCTTGGCAATCTGCAGCAGTTTACGCAGATAGTTCAGCTCGAACTGATGGCGCGCATCCGCGAAGGTCGGCAACGCCGTATTTTCGCCTTCCAGCGCCTGTTCGACCAACGCCTCGCTAATGACCGGCGCGCTGGTCAATGCCACACATTGTTCGATCACGTTAACCAGCTGGCGCACGTTACCCGGCCAGCTCGCCGTCATCAAGCGTTTCATCGCATCCGTGGAGAAACTGCGCACAAACGGTTTATGGCGAGCCGCGGCCTCGCGCAGCAGATGGTTGACGAGTAAAGGAATATCTTCAGAACGCTCGTTCAGCGCCGGAATTTTCATATTCACAACGTTGAGGCGGTAAAACAGGTCTTCCCGAAACTCCCCTTTCTCCATCGCCTTAGGCAAGTTGCGATGGGTCGCGGAGATAATACGCACGTCGATATCCAGATCGTTGTTGCTCCCGAGCGGCCTGACTTTGCGTTCCTGCAATACGCGCAGCAGCTTAACCTGTAGCGATAACGGCATATCGCCTATCTCATCCAGAAACAGCGTTCCGCCGTCCGCCGCGCGAAACAGGCCATCACGACTGCTCACCGCCCCGGTAAACGCGCCACGGGCATGTCCGAATAGCTCAGACTCCAGCAGCGGCTCCGGCAGTGCGCCGCAGTTGATCGCCACAAAGGGTTTATCAGCTCGCGGGCTGGCCGCATGAATCGCCTGCGCCAGCACCTCTTTACCGGTCCCGCTTTGACCATTGATCAACACGCTGACGTCCGATTGCGCGACCATTTTAGCCTGCTCCAGCAGACGTAACATCAACGGGCTGCGGGTAATGATCGTCTCTCTCCAGCTATCATCCCGAGCGGGCGCCGCAACCGACAAGGCCTCATCGATGGCCTGATAAAGCGCATCGCGATCGACCGGCTTGGTCAGAAAGCTGAAAACCCCTTTTTGGGTCGCCGCCACCGCGTCCGGAATAGAGCCATGTGCGGTCAGAATGATGACCGGCATCCCCGGCTGTTGCTTCTGGATCTCAGCGAACAGCGCGAGGCCGTCCATTTCATCCATCCGTAAATCACTGATCACCAAGTCAATTTTTTCGCGCGCCAGCAAACGCAACGCCTCCTGACCGCTAGCGGCGGTGATGACGTGGAAGCCCTCGCTAGTCAAACGCATTCCCAGCAGCTTCAGCAGGCTCGGATCGTCGTCGACCAGCAGTAAGCTGGCGGATTTCCGTGTCGTCATGGATGGTTGACTCCCGTTTTCGAACTGGGCGGCACCGGTGTGCGCTCGACGTTCTGAGGTTTCCCATTCGTCTCTGACGATGAACGAGTCTGAGCGTTGCCGCGATGCTCTTCTCCGTCAGAAAAGTCTGCGGGCACCGCTTTGCGCGCCGACAGCTGACGTTCGATATCCGTCAGATTCTTCAACTTGCGCGTGGTGGTATCCAACTGCTCACGCAGCTGATTTTGCTGTTCCCGGAGATCGGCCAGCGCTTTATCGTGGTCGTCCTGCAGGCGCTGTACTCGCACTCGCTCTTCGTCCTGAAACGCAGTCAACTGCTGCTTGTCCATCCACAGTTGCAGCAGCGGAATCAGCACTGTCGGTACGTCTTCGCTCTCTTGTGCCAGTCGGGCAATGCGCTGCCGCTGTTCCGCGGGGATCGCACCGGTCCGCTCACGCAGCAGGCTTTGTTTCCAGAGCCCGGCCCAATCTGACGAAGATGGTGTCCGATTGGCCTGCATTAAGGCCTGCGACGGAGACAGTTGCGCCGCACAGTCCATCGCCCTCAGCCAATACAGGGAATTTGTCATCGCATTGCGGTTGTCTACCAGCCAGATCGTGTGGCAGTCCACGCTGCGGTAATCGGCCAACTGCTGATCGGGCTCGCGGTTGGCGTCAATGATCGTAGGCGTTCCGCCGCCCGCTTGCTGCGCGCAGCCGACTAAAAGGGGTGAAGAGAGCAGCATCGTTCGTAATACACGGCCCCATAGGGTTGAGGCTGTCACAGCATACCGACGGGGGGATAAGGAGCGGAAAAACCGTGCATTCATGCTTCATTCTCGGTGGTTAATGGCAATTCGATACGGAAACAGACGTCGGCATAGTCTACCGAGACCAGATCCAGCTCGCCGCGCATTCGTCGAATGCAGTCTTGCGCGATACTGAGCCCCAGCCCACTGCCCTTGACGGCGCCTTTGCGCTGATGCGCGCCCTGATAAAAAGGCTCAAAAATCATGCTGCGATCCGCTTCCGGTATCGGCGCTCCCGTATTGGCGACCTCAATTTGAAGGTGCGAACCGGCGCTCCGACTGCGCACCCAAATGTTACCGGATTCCTGCCCGTAGTGCACCGCATTGGAATAGAGATTATCGAGCACTCTCATCAGCAGCGTGGTTTCCGCACGGCACGCCGTCACATCCAGCTCAACATGCGTTTTCATCGCTTTACCGCGCGCCGGCAGACTGTGATCGGCGACGACGGAATCCACGATCGCCGCCAGATCCACCTGCTCAAGCTGGGTTGGCGCATCGGCGAGCTGGCGGTTGTAGTCAAGCAGCTGCTCTATCAGTTGTAATAGATGGCGACTGCTACTGTCCAGAATCGCTACGACCTGCCGCTGGTCTTCCGTCAGCGGTCCCGCGACCTCGTCCGCAAGCAGCGACGTGCCCTCTCGCAGGCTCGCCAGCGGCGTTTTAAGTTCATGTGAAATGTGCCGGAGAAACTCATGCCGCTGGGCTTCAAGCCATGAGAGACGTTCGCTTAGCCAAATGATGCGCTGTCCCAGCGAGCGAATTTCTCGCGGGCCTCGAAACGTGGGCGATGACCCTAACGGCAACCCTTCCCCCAAGCGATTAATCATTCGCTCGACGCCCTTCACCGGACCGATAATCATGCGGGTAAACAGCACCACCAGCAGCACGCTGACCAAGAACAACAACAGCGCCTGCCAGCCAAAGAACTGGCCGCGCTCCGCGATAGTCCGCTGAAGCTGCTGCCCACGGGAGAAGATCACTTCTCGCGTCACCTGTACCATCTGCGTGTTGGCCTGAGAAAAACGTTCAAGCAGCGACGCGGCTTCACTGCTCGGGGCACTGTTCTGACAATCCATTTCCGCCAGTTGCGTCAGATACTGCTGCAGGCGCTGAGGTGATTGGGGATCGGGCAGTACCGGCGCATGGACGTCCAGCATCTGCGTATATTGCCTGCGCTGATTTTGATAGAGCTGAGCCAGCGTGCGGTCGTCCAGCACACAATATTGACGATAGCTGCGTTCCAGCGCCAACGCCAAACCGGCCATCGCCTCGCTGCGACGGGCATCCGTCAGCGTGGTGCGGTTAATGATGGCGGCCTGCTCGCTGAGCGCTTTGAGACTGCCATATGCCTGATAGGCCAATACCAGCAAGGGCAGCAGCACCAGCAAGAACGCCATAATGACCAGCTGTCGCAAAGATCGGGGGAACAAACGCCATCGTTTCAAGGAGATCATCTCATTACCTGTTCATGCGCTCGCATGCTAGCCGACTGCGGCGAAAGTGCAACGTTTTCGCCAGCAACCTGCGAAGCGCTAATCAGCGATTACGGTAACCCTCGCCTCATTGCCCTAAAAACAGCATAGCGCCTCGCAGAAAGCCGCGTTGGGGTTGCCCCAAAAAGGCAAAACCCGGTCAAACACGAAGTTTGACCGGGTCTTTGAAGAGGGGGTGCCTCACTCAACGTGTCGTCCGGTGTGTGATAAAGTGCGTTTGCACGCGCAGTTATCGTAAAAGTTGGACGATAGGCACCATTTCTTGTGGCATCATTCTGGGCGTTATGAGCGAAAGCGGTAATTTTGCTTGGCCATCATAACCAGTTGAATGAGCAGCTGTATAAGCTATAGCATCTACCGTGCCACTAATCCACGGAACACCATAACTAATTGATGTTTAATTGAAATTAAATCCCATTTTTACTTTTATCCTCGGTGAGCCCCTTGCGGACAGGTCAGCATCGGCTTCCGCTCCTCCGTTTTCTGTCGCCAAAAACCGACACCACAACTCACCAAAAATAAAAACCTTAAATATCAATAAAATAAATGTCTCCATGTGGAGACAGTAAAAAACAGCATTGTCGTGACTTTGAGACAGGTCGTTCAGTTCGCGTACTTACAGAGGTTGAAACCAGCAATGCAGCAACGTCTGGCAGCATTGTTGAGAGCAACCCACACCGCCTAACGTCACCGCGATCATCGACGACTAAAAAAGCACGCGTTGTGCTGAACATTTCACCTCGCGGCAACGCTGCATCATTAGACGGTTCGCTACGACATCATGAAGCGGCGTTAGGCCCATAAAAAAACCGGACACCCAAGGTATCCGGCTCTGGGAGGCATCGCCCCCTTTTCTGTCAGCGCTTCAGCTCAGCCGAAGAACCTTATCCAAGCTGCTTACGCGCGTTGCGGAACATACGCATCCACGGGCTATCCTCGCCCCAGGAGTCGGGATGCCAGGAGTTGCTGACGGTGCGGAAGACACGCTCAGGATGCGGCATCATGATGGTGGCGCGACCACCGACGCTGGTCACCGCCGTGATCCCACGCGGCGACCCGTTCGGGTTGGCCGGATAGTTTTCCGCGACCTGACCGTAGTTGTTGACGTAACGCAGCGCCACCAGCTGTTGTTGCTCCAACGCAGCCAGCTGAGCGGCATCACGCACTTCAACCTGTCCTTCACCATGCGACACGACGATCGGCATACGCGACCCCGCCATATCTTGCATAAACAGCGATGGGCTCTGAGCGACTTCCACCAGACTAAAGCGCGCTTCGAAACGGTCTGATTTGTTGCGAACGAAACGCGGCCAGTTTTCTGCCCCCGGGATCAGTTCGCGCAGCGTGGACATCATCTGACAACCGTTGCACACGCCCAGCGCCAGCGTCTGCGGACGCGCGAAGAACGCCGAGAATTCATCGCGGACGCGGCTGTTAAAGAGAATCGACTTCGCCCACCCTTCCCCAGCGCCCAGTACGTCGCCATAGGAGAAGCCGCCGCAGGCAACCAGCGCCTGGAAGTCCTGCAAGTCGCGTCGCGCCGCCAGCAGATCGCTCATGTGTACGTCGATAGCCTCAAACCCGGCCCGATCGAACGCCGCCGCCATTTCCACATGCGAGTTGACGCCCTGCTCACGCAGCACGGCCACTTTCGGACGCACCTGCGTATTGATGAACGGCGCGGTGATGTCCTCCTGCGGATCGAAGCTCAGCGAAACGTTCAGACCCGGATCGCTGTTGTCTTCTTTCGCCAGATGCTCTTCATCGGCGCACTGCGGGTTATCGCGCAAACGCTGCATCTGCCAGGTCGTTTCCGCCCACCAGCTGCGCAGCGTGGAGCGTTTCTCACGATAAATCACTTCCTCGCCCAGGGAGATGACGAACTGGTTGCTGGCTTCCGCGCGGCCCAGATAGTGCACGCACTCCGCCAGGCCGAATTCGGCCAATACCTGTCCCACTTCCGCGCGTCGGTCGGCTTCAACCTGAATAACCGCACCTAATTCTTCGTTAAACAGAATAGCCAGACCGTCTTCGCCCATACTGCTGATATCGGCTGACAGGCCGCAGTGACCGGCAAAGGCCATTTCCGCCAGCGTCACCAGCAGGCCGCCGTCAGAACGGTCGTGGTAAGCCAGCAGCGCTTTGTCGGCGACCAGTTTCTGCATGGCGTTAAAGAATCCGGCTAGCTGTTCCGGACTGCGTACGTCGGCCGTTTTACGACCCAACTGACGATATACCTGCGCCAGCGCCGTCGCGCCCAGCGCATGATGACCGACGCCGAGATCGATCAGCAGCAGGGCGTTGTCTTTATCGGTGCGCAACTGCGGCGTGACGGTATTGCGCACGTCTTCGACGCGGCCAAACGCGGTGATCACCAGCGACAGCGGCGACGTGACGGCGTGGTCCTCGCCGTTTTCCTGCCAGCGGGTTTTCATGGACATCGAATCTTTACCCACGGGAATGGTCAGCCCCAACGCCGGACACAATTCTTCGCCGACGGCTTTAACGGCGTCATACAGACCCGCGTCCTCGCCCGGATGCCCGGCGGCGGACATCCAGTTGGCGGACAGCTTGATACGTTTCAGATCGCCGATATGCGTCGCAGCGATGTTAGTGAGCGCTTCCCCTACCGCCAGGCGGGCCGAGGCGGCGAAGTTACGCAGCGCCACCGGCGCACGCTCCCCGAGGGACATCGCTTCGCCGTAATAGCTATCCAGACTTGCCGTTGTTACCGCGCAGTCTGCGACCGGCACCTGCCACGGCCCCACCATCTGATCCCGTGCGACCATACCGGTTACGCTACGGTCACCGATGGTGATCAGGAAAGTTTTTTCAGCGACAGCCGGTAAATGGAGTACGCGCTCGATGGCGTCGGCCAGATAGATATTGTCGAAGTTGAGCGGCTTGCCTTCGTTGTGCAAACGAGTCACGTCACGCTGCATTTTCGGCGCTTTACCCAGCAGCACTTCCAGCGGCATGTCGATCGGCTGGTTGTCGAAGTGGCGATCGTTCAGCGTCAGATGCTGTTCTTCCGTCGCCTCGCCGATCACGGCGTAAGGCGCGCGCTCACGACGACAGATGGCGTCGAAGGTCGCCAACTGTTCCGGCGCGACTGCCAGCACATAGCGCTCCTGAGACTCGTTGCACCACACTTCCAGCGGGCTCATGCCCGGCTCGTCGTTCAGAATGTCGCGCAGCTCGAAACGACCGCCGCGGCCGCCATCGCTCACCAGCTCCGGCATGGCGTTGGACAGGCCGCCCGCGCCCACATCATGAATGAACAGGATCGGGTTTTTGTCACCGAGCTGCCAGCAGACGTCGATCACTTCCTGACAGCGACGTTCCATTTCCGGGTTGTCGCGCTGCACCGAGGCAAAGTCCAGATCGGCATCGGACTGGCCGGAGGTCATGGAAGACGCCGCGCCGCCGCCCAGACCGATATTCATCGACGGTCCGCCCAGCACGATCAGCTTCGCGCCGATGGAGATCTCGCCTTTCTGCACGTGATCCGCACGGATGTTGCCGATCCCGCCCGCCAGCATGATGGGTTTATGGTAACCGCGGACTTCCGTTCCATTGTGGCTGTCGACCGACTCTTCATAAGTACGGAAGTACCCCGTCAGGGCCGGACGGCCGAATTCGTTGTTAAACGCCGCGCCGCCCAGCGGGCCTTCCAGCATGATGTCCAGCGCGTTGACGATGCGATCCGGCTTGCCGAAGTCCTGTTCCCACGGCTGAATGAAGTCGGGAATGCGCAGGTTCGAAACGGAAAAACCCACAAGTCCGGCTTTCGGCTTGGCGCCGCGCCCGGTCGCGCCTTCGTCACGAATTTCACCGCCGGAGCCGGTCGCGGCGCCCGGCCACGGCGAGATGGCGGTGGGATGGTTATGGGTTTCCACTTTCATCAGGATATGGGCGTCTTCCTGATGATATTCATAGCGCCCCTGCGGATTCGGGAAGAAGCGTCCTACGGCGGAGCCTGTCATGACGGCAGCGTTATCTTTATAGGCGGACAGCACAAAATCCGGCGTCTGTTCGTAGGTATTTTTAATCATTTTGAACAGGGATTTGGGCTGTTTGACGCCGTCGATAACCCAGTCAGCGTTGAAGATTTTGTGCCGGCAGTGTTCCGAGTTGGCCTGCGCGAACATGTAGAGTTCGATATCGGTCGGATTACGGTTCAGGCGGGTAAAGGCGTCGATCAGATAGTCGATTTCGTCTTCCGCCAGCGCCAGGCCGAGACGAAGGTTGGCGGCTTCGAGCGCCTGACGCCCTTCCGCCATCATATCCACCCGCTGCAGCGGCGCAGGCTCATGCTGAACAAACAAACGCTCCGCCTGCTGGAGTTCGCTGAACACCGTCTCCATCATCCGGTCGTGAAGCTGTTCGCTCAGCGACTGCCACTGCGCTTCATTCAGCGTCGGCGCATAGATATAGAAGGCCAGCCCACGCTCCAAGCGACGAACGGTATTCAGACCGCAATTGTGTGCGATGTCCGTAGCTTTGGACGACCAGGGAGAAATGGTGCCGGGACGAGGCGTGACCAGCACGAGGCGGCCCGCAGGATCATGTTCGGGGAGTGAGGGGCCATATTTCAGCAGGCGGGCCAGCTGCGTTTTTTCATCGGGGGTTAACGGGGCGGTCACGTCGGCGAAGTGCACATATTCGGCATAAATATCGCTGACAGGCAGGAGATTGTCTTTGCAGCGCGCCAATAGTTTGTTGATACGAAAAGCCGATAAAGCCGGGGAACCACGCAGTATTTCCATCATTTCACATTCTCTCGTCTTCGATGCACCGATAGCGGGGCACCATGGCGCTACAGGAGGGGGAACGCGGCACATTATAGAGAATACCGACGCGTGACGAAACCGTTTGCGCGGCAATAGTCGAACATCTTTGATGATAGGCGACCGATTCGTTGTCGGGGCAATAAAAGTTGCACCCTGGCGGTTTGTTACGCAAAATGCCCCGACTCTGGGACACTCAGTATAAGAAACTGCCTAATAGACAGACAGGCCTACAGGCCACCGAGAGACATCAAATTACTTGAAGCGTTTAACGATAAATTATTTTTTCATCGGGGTGATTGCACTGTTATTGGCATTGGCGCTGTGGCCCAATATTCCCTGGCGCAGCAGCCAGGACGACCAACTCAGGCAAATCCTTTCACGTGGTGAGCTACGTGTCAGTACGGTTGTTTCTCCACTGACCTACTCCCTACACCGGGGCTCCCCGTCAGGGCTCGATTATGAACTGGCTAAACGATTCGCCGATTACCTCGGCGTCAAGCTGGTCGTTTCCACACGTCAGAACATTGATGAATTATTCACCGATCTCGACAACGGAGACGCCGATATGCTGGCGGCGGGCCTCATCTACAGCGATGACCGGACGCAGTCGTTCCGTGCTGGCCCCACCTATTATTCCGTCTCGCAACAGCTGGTGTACCGGCTGGGGTCGCCCCGCCCCACGTCGCTTGGCAAGCTCAAAGGCCGGCTGGCGGTGTTGTCCGGCTCCGCCCAAATTTCCACGTTGCGCGAGCAGCAGTCCACGCAGTATCCCAACCTGACCTGGGAAACCAGCACCAATATCTCCGAGCTGGATCTGCTTAAACAGGTGGTCGACGGCAGGCTGGATTACACGATTGCGGACTCCATCAGCGTCGGGTTACTGCAACGCATCTATCCGCAGCTGGCCGTCGCGTTCGATCTTAGCGATGAAGAGCCGGTGAACTGGTATATGCGTCAGACCCACGACGACAGTCTATCCGCCGCCATGCTGGACTTCTTCAGCCGGATCGGCGAAGACGGCTCGCTGGCGCGTCTGGAAGAAAAATATCTGGGTCACGTCGGCGAGTTCGACTACGTGGACACCACCACGTTTCTGAATGCGATCGACAACACGCTGCCGGGGCTGCGCTCGCTGTTCGAACGCTATGCCACGGAAATGGACTGGAAGCTGCTGGCCGCGATCTCATATCAGGAATCGCACTGGAATCCCTTGGCGACGTCGCCGACCGGCGTGCGCGGTCTGATGATGTTAACGAGGAATACGGCGGAAAGTCTGGCGGTGGTCGACCGGCTGAATCCAGAAGAAAGTATTCGCGGCGGCGCAAAGTATCTGTCGTTGATGATGCAGCGTATGCCGAACACGATCCCGGACGACGAGAAAATTTGGTTCGCGCTGGCGGCCTACAATATGGGTTACGCCCATCTGATGGATGCGCGCAAGCTGACGGAGAAGCAAAAAGGTAATCCCGACAGCTGGGCGGACGTCAAAATACGCCTGCCGATGCTCAGCCAAAAACGCTATTACCAGCAGACCGCCAACGGCTACGCGAGAGGTCACGAAGCCTACAACTACGTGGAAAACATCCGTCGCTATATGATCAGCCTGGTCGGCTACCTGACGGAAAAAGAGAACAAAGCGCAGCATATCAAGCAGGCGGGTGAAGGCTATCCCGCAGTCTCACCGGCGCTGGCGCAGTCCGGATTGCATCCCTCAGGAAAGTGATTCCCTTTTGGCCGCCGCCCGGCGCGCCTTTTGCTCTTTCCGCCGCATGCGGAAAAAGTCGCTCAGCTGCGTTGAACACGCCTCCGCCAGCACGCCCGACGTGATTTCAATCTGATGATTCATGCCCGGATGACGCAGAATATCCACCAGCGACCCGGCCGCGCCCGTCTTGGCATCGGCGGCGCCGTAAACCAAACGCCCGATGCGGCTGTGAACCATCGCCCCCGCGCACATCACACAGGGTTCGAGCGTGATGTACAGCGTACTGTTGAGCAGACGGTAGTTTTGCACCACCATACCGCCTTGCCGCAGCGCCATAATCTCGGCATGCGCGGTGGGATCGTGCTGACCGATAGAACGGTTCCAGCCTTCGCCAATCACCTGGTTGTCCAGCACCAGCACCGCGCCGACGGGAACCTCGCCTTCGTCCCAGGCTCGTTGCGCCAGCGTCAGCGCGTGCTGCATCCAAAACTCATCATCATTTACGCTGTTCATCGTGCCTCTTTTACCCGTCAATCCTCGTCAGCGGCGGGCATTATACACGGCGCACCGCGCAGTGGAATTACTCCAGCTGTTGCAGGCTGCCTTGCGGAGTGACGCGCCAGCGATGCTCGCAGAAATAGAGCAGCGGGTTATCCTGTTTGCTGTCGCTATAACCGCTGTAAAGCTTCAGCGGAGCGCCCAGCTGGCGTTCCATCTGCACCACTTTTTCCCGCCCCAGACAGCGTAGCGTGAGCACCCAGCCGCCATAACGCCGGGAAATTTGGCTGCCCATCAGACGTACGCCCGGCAGAAAGGGAGCATCGCGATAGACGGCTTCCACCAACCGCTGCGGAGAGCCGGTAACCAGCCACACCTGAGCATCGCTGGCGCTCAGATAAGTGGTCAGCCGCTGCTGCACCTGAGGAAACGGCGTCACCTGCTGACGAAAACTGTCCACGAACGCTTTTTCCAGCTGTTCAAGCTTCGCCTCGCCGCGGCCTACCGTGATGGCCCACAGCAGGCAGCTCATCGGCCAGCGAGCCGCCCTGCCTCCGCACAGCAACGAGAGCATCACCACGGGCAGTACGGGGATGACCACCAGCAGATTCAACGGCAAACGCCGGATCAAATAACGCAGAAAACTGCCGAACATATCCTGCTGATGCAGTGTGCCGTCCAAATCGAAAAATACGACGCGCAACGTTTGCTTATCGTTCAAAACGGGCTCCTTAAAGATGACGGGAGCGTCCCCGCCTCGTTTTGCGGTAATAAAGGGTGAAAAGCGAATGGCGCTATTCCTGTATGGCGTCGCGCAGGTATCCCTGATGACGCGCCAGCTTTTCCTGCGCCAGAGCGGCGCCGCAGCCGGTCAGGAGCATAACGATGGCCGGTTTGACCTCAAACCCCGTCTGTTCCAGCGCCTGCCGCGCGACGTCGCGCTCTACGCCGGAGGCTTCCACCACGATACGACAGGCGCGATCGACCAGCTTGGCGTTGGTCGCCTTCACATCCACCATCAAATTTTGGTACACCTTGCCCAACCTGACCATCGCCCCGGTGGAAATCATATTCAAGACTAGCTTCTGGGCGGTGCCGGACTTCAGTCGCGTCGAACCGGTCAGCACTTCCGGTCCGACGACCGGGGAGATGGCGATCTCCGCCAGTCGGGCGATCGGCGACGCGGGGTTACAGGAAATCGCCGCGGTATGGCAGCCGATGCGGTGCGCATACTCTAGCCCGCCAATGACATAGGGCGTTCTGCCGGATGCCGCCAGTCCAATCACCATATCCTGCGCAGTCAGCGCCAGCGCCGCCAGATCCGCCTCCCCGCCCGCGGGGTCATCTTCCGCCCCTTCCACCGCCTTCAGCAAGGCGCTGGGACCGCCCGCGATCAGCCCGATCACCCGGCCGTGTGCGATGCCGAACGTGGGGGGACATTCAGAGGCGTCCAGCACGCCCAAACGACCGCTGGTGCCCGCGCCTAAATAGATCAGTCGCCCGCCCGCCTTCATACACGCGGCGGTGACATCCACAGCCTGCGCAATCGCCGGCAGCACCAGCCGGATCGCTTCCGGCACCCGTCGGTCCTCTTCATTGATGAGAGCCAGCATGTCCAGCGTCGCCATACGATCTAAATCCATCGTCGCCGGGTGACGGCTCTCTGAGACTAATGCCCCTAAATCCATACACTTCCTCGTTTGTGAACGCGAAGCTGATACGTGTCAGCTTCGTGATAAATCAGTCGTACCTGCTATCGTTATGACATGGCACTTTTCAGCCGTTCAAAGTAAGCTATGCGGCAGCGGTCTACAATGCCTGATTGTTCAGGCGTCGAATTCAGACCACGGAGTCCGGACTCACCGGTGGGTAACAGAGACGTCACGTTGAAATTTCATGCGCAGCGCCAGTCATTAGTTCATGTTCTATTACACCTCTTCATCGGCAGCCTGCTGCTGGTGGCGGGTACGCTATATGCGGACTGGAATTTCTCCGCCATCAACTCAATCACCGATCAGCGATATGGTCAGGCCACGCCGGAAGCACGCCAGCGGATAGCCGCCTGGCAAGCGTTGATGCAGGCGCAGCAAACGACCACAGAAAGTCAGAAGCTGGAGTCGGTCAATCGCTTTTTCAATGACAGGATAGCTTACCGGGAAGATATCGACGTCTGGCAGCAGGAAGATTACTGGGCTACGCCGATAGAGATGTTACGAAAGGGGATGGGCGACTGCGAAGACTATGCGATCGCCAAATATCTGACGCTGGTCCACCTTGGCGTCGAGCGTGAAAAACTGCGTATTACCTACGTTAAAGCGCTGAGCCTAAACCGTGCGCATATGGTGCTCAGCTATTACCCTTCACCGAACGCCATCCCGCTGATCCTGGATAGTTTGATCACCGAGATCCGACCCGCCACCCAGCGTAACGATTTGCTGCCGGTCTATTCCTTTAACGGCGACGGACTCTGGCTGCCTGGCACGGGCGGCAACCGACGCGCCGGCGACAGCAAACGTCTGTCTCGCTGGCAGGACTTATTAATTAAAATGCGCGCAGAAGGATTTTCTCTTGATGAGTAGGATGGGGCTATGTCGCTATTTAAACAATTACTGATAGCCATCTGTTTGTTTATGCTGTTCATTTTCAGCGGTAGTTTTATCGCCAATCTGGAAAGTTCACGCGATCAATATAACAATCAGTTGCACTCGCACGCTCAGGACGCCGCCACGGCTTTGGGCGTCGCGCTCACGCCGAATATCGACGATCCGGCGATGGTGGAACTGCTGGTCAGTTCTATTTTCGATAGCGGCTATTTCTCCAGCATCCGCGTCATCGATCTGGAAACCCAGAAGGTGACGATGGAGCGCGTCACTTCGCCGGAAGTATCGAGCGTTCCCGCCTGGTTTGTCCGACTGGTGGATTTACAGCCCGGTAATGGACAGGCCATCGTGATGCGCGGCTGGGAACAGGCGGCGCGGGTCGAGGTGGTCAGTCACCCGATGTTCGCCATTGCCAGGCTGTGGCAAGGCACCTCCGCCTCGCTGCTCTGGCTGCTGTCGTGCGGCGGCATCGGGCTCGTGCTTGGCGCTTTGTTCCTGCGCCGACAGCTGCGCGCGCTGGATGACATGGTCGTACAGTCGCTCGCCATTTGCCGTCGCGAGTTCCTGAGCATTCCCAAACTGCCCAAAACGCCGGAGCTGCGCCGGGTCGTTCAAGCCATGAACCTGATGGTCACCAAATTACAGTCCTTGTTCGAAGAGGAAGCCCAGCGAAGCGAGCGCTTACGTAAGGAAGCCTATCAGGATCCGCAAACCGGACTGGCCAACCGCCGCGCGATGGATATCCAGCTGGAAACCCGCCTGAGCGATGAAGAGGCCTCCACCGGCTACCTGATTATGCTGCGGTTGCAGGATCTGGCAGGCATGAATCAGCGCCTGGGCGCAGCCAAAACGGATGCCTTGCTGGCCTCTGTCGCGCACAATATCCTGAAGTGCAGAAAACGTTATGTCGAAGCCGACAGCCTCGCCGCACGTATTCGCGGCGGAGAGTTCGCCATTTTCTGTCCCGGTCTGGTACAGAAAGAGGCGCAGGCGCTGGCCGACGAACTGTCGAACCGGATTGAGGCGCTGTTTCTGACCGGCGAGACGGACGTGTCTCCCGTCGCCCGCTTGGCGTTGGTGTCATTCCAGCACGGGGACTCACCGGCCTCGTTGTTCATCCGCGGCGATCGCCTGCTGATGAAGGCGGAACGCAATTCGGACATCCATGCCGAAGAAGAGGAAAACGGTCAGGAGTCCCAATGGGTGGCAGACCGCCATTACTGGTTTACCCTGCTGGATCCGTTGCTGGCGCAAGAGAATGTCCAGCTGTTCCTGCAGCCGGTCATGGACTGCGCACAAAAGGGTCAGATTCTTCATCACAAGGTGCTGGCGCGCATCCTCGATCAGGAAGGCAACACTATCAATGCAGGGCAATTCTTGCCGTGGATCCAACGCTTTGGATGGAACACGCGTCTTGATCAGGTCATGATGAAACACGCCCTCGCCTACCTGCAACGCTACGACGGTACGCTGGCTTTGAGCCTGTCCGGCAGCACGGTATTAGACCTGCAGCTGATGGCCGAATGGCTGGCGCCGCTGAAAGCGTATCCGCAGCGGGCCTCGCGCTTGATTCTGGAACTGGACGAAAACCAGCTGCCCGATGCACAGCAGCTCGATCTGTTGGTGAAACTGCTCAACGAATTCGGCTGTAAACTGGGACTGCAACACTTCGGCGGCCGCTTTACCATCATCGGTAATCTGTCGAAATGGGGCCTCGCCTATCTGAAAATCGACGGCAGCTATATTCGCGGTATCGATCAGGCGGAAGACAAGAAAGTGTTTATCACCGCGCTGCAACGTGCGATGAATAGCATTGATTTGCCGCTGATTGCGGAGCGAGTAGAAACGGAAGGCGAACTGGAGGAACTGCGTGCGCTGGGTATCAGAGGCGCGATGGGCCGACTGTTGGGAGAACCTTTCCCGGTGATCTTTTCCTAAGTCTACGCCACTGACTTGCCGGCTTCGGCAAGTCAGTCTGCATCATGACTGATGTTCAAAACATACCCTCTTCGTCATCGCGAATCAGCGCATCCAATCCCCCCAACGCTTCACGCGCCTGTGCACGCTGAATCAATTTCAGCTGCGCCGCCTGTGGGAAATCCGTGATATTCAGCAAGCCTTTGCTGGTCAGCACCTGAATCAGGTCTTCCAGCACTCGCACCATTTCCAGATCGCTGCTGCGCAGTTGTTCCAGACTAGAAAGAATCGACTGTTGATTATTCATCCACGCCTGTGCCTCAACCGAGTCCTGCGGCAGTTCGCCGTTCATCCCTTCGAACGGGGAACTCTGCACCTGAACCAGGTTACCGTCGTTATCTCGTAATATATAAAACATAGGCTGTCCTTTTACATACCGCCAATAAGGAAACCGGACGCATGACGTCCGGTTTCCTTTTTATTGCCTATCGCGAGTGAGTCTTGATGACTAAGCGCTGTGTTCCGGCTTCGCTATCAGGCTTTCCAGAGAAGGCATCGTCCCGTTGTAATGTTCCAACGTGATGGACGTATCCGGCGTTGCGCCGCCTTGATCCGTGAATTGGCCCTGAGTACTCACCTCAATCGTCGGCGAACCTTGGTTATCCACAATACGGATATAGTGGCTGATATCCGTTCCCGCTTCCAGCTCGCCGACCAAATCGCTCAGGTCGATGCGGTCGCCTTCCGCCGGATTGAAGTCCTTGATGGTATCGAACCCGGTATCGCCCGCCTTCCAGACGAAAGTGTCCGCGCCGCTGCCGCCGATGAGCGTGTCGTTGCCGACACCGCCTCTCAGCACATCATCGCCGGTTCCGCCATACAGGATATCGTCACCCAAACCACCATCCAGATTGTCGTTACCGCCCTGTCCGTACAGGATATCATTACCCGAACCGCCGCTAATCGTATCATTACCGCCCGCAGAGGTGGCAACATCGAATTCAGCGCTGTGTCCGGCGATGTAATCATGTACCTGCTGAACAGAAGCCGTGGTATCCGACCCCAGATGCAGCTGGTTGCCGACATACTGCTGCAAAGCTGGCAAACCGTTGCCGTCAATACCGTCGAACGAGATCGAGTCGCCGAACAGGATATCGTCGCCGTTGCCGCCCAGCAGCGTATCGTGGCCGCCGGTCAGGGACTGATTCGAGCCCAGAATCGCTTCGGACAACTGCGCCGGATCGATGTGATCCAACACCACGCCGTCGCTATCGTAGTGCTGCAGGCTCGACGCGTTCAACGAGTCGCCTACCCCGATCGCTTCCACATTCGATACGTGCTGCAACAATGCGTAGCCTTCAGAGGAGTTCGACGTCGTCGCCGAGTTGGCATTGTAACCGGTACCCGCCAGATGAGAGATCTCGTAAGTCCCATCGCCTTGGGCGTGGACCTGACCGATCACCGTACGCGTTACCCCACCCCGACCTGAGTTGGAGTAGTAGTACACGTCGCCGCTGCTGCTGATCACCTCGCGACTCACCCCAGAAAGGTTCATATAGTAGGTTTGGCCCGGTTGGTAATCAAACGAGTCGATATCCAACGTCGTACGGCTGTTGACCTTGATCGTATCCGTCTCACCGGCCTGATAATAGGTCGGTTCACCATCCGTGATGAAGTAGGTCAGATTGGTACCGGAGTTGCTTACCACGGTATCGCTCTGGAACCAGTTAGCCGCCGTTTTGAACACGTCCTCGTAGTTCGTACCGCCGCCTGAAGTCATTGTTTCCAGCGCCGCAACCAGTTTGGACAAGGCGTTCGAATCCGACAGGTTGACGGAAATAGTCTGGCCGACCTTCGTATCGAAGTCCGCCAGGAACACATTCACCGACCCCGCATGGACATCCGACGTGCTCTTGATCAGGTTGTTGAAGACATTGGTCAGCGAAGACACCGTCTTGCTGATGCTGTCATTCGACATACTGCCGGAGGAGTCCACCAGGAAGGCAATATTGTAGTTTTGCCCTTCCATGATCTGCAGGCCGGAAACGTCGCCGACGATCAGGTCGTTACTGTTCGTTCCCGTCAGCACATCGTCACCCGTGGTCCCCATCGTGGCGCCGAACTGTTCCACTTCCTGCGAAGAGTAACCGGTCGACGAATCGTAGTTCGCCACTTCGGTCGCCGTCGCCTGCGCAATGATGTCGAACTTGCCGGCATCGACAGGCGTCTGAATAGTGATGGTTCCGGCTAACGTATCCAGATGCTGAGCATTGGTAATCAGGTACACGCCATCCGCACCGACGGTGACCGTCACGTTATTGATGTGGTCGGTCAACACGGAGCCTTCCGGAATTCCCGTCAGCGTAATACCCGACAACTGCTCGCTGCCGTCAAGGTCGGTCAGCGCCGCAGACACGGTTAACTCATGCTGCTGATAGCCGACCTGCTCCGCGACGGACTCTTCCTTGAAGTCCGGCTTATCTGCCGCGATGTAACTGCCGTCGCCATAGATAATGCCGTCCAGATGGTTCGCTCCGCTGATCAGCGTATTGCCCTGATACGTAATGTTCACAGAGTCATACGTATTCACATTGGTGGCGGCATTGTTGTTCGGACCCACGTAGGTGGCATAGCCATCGGCCGTCGTGCCTTCAACAAAGATGTAGTCAGGACGCGTCCCAGACGCTTCCGTCCCGCTGTTGCCGGTGACCGCGTTCAGCGGACGCCAATTGCCATCCTGATAGTAGCCGCTGCCGTTATGGACGACGAACAGGTCGGTGTACTGGCTGCTGGTGCCAGTAGAGTTCCCCTGACCGTAGTAAGCGACCACGCCGTTACCCACAATTTCAGGCACCGTATCGCCCTCAGACAGCCAAATGCGTACGTTGTCGCCGATACGCACAATCTTGCCGTCCTGAACGTCGAAACCGCCGTTTTCACTGCCGCCGTTGACCTTGATGTAAGACGGCGTCGTCGGCACCGTTTCACCGCTGGTGATATCCAGTGAAACGACCGGCGTATCGGCTACCGGCGTCACGTTAACCGTGACTTCGCCCTGAGAACCGGTGTTGCCCGCGGCATCAACCGGCTGCCAGCTCAGTTCCGCCAGTCCATTGCCGGACACATTGGCCGCAGGAACGAAGCGCAACGCGGTATCCGCCGCCGTGAACTCCTGACCCACGGTCACCTGATGCCATTCACCGCCCTGGCTGTAGTAGAACGAACCCGCGCTGGCATCCGGCAACAAAGAGATCACGATGCTGCTGGTGTCGGAGGACACGCCCAGATCGCCCCAGGCGATCGACAGCGCCGTATCTTCCGCGACGGTCAGCGTGTGGCTGCCGCCGTCCGGACCGACCGTATCAACCCCGTAGCCGTGATCGGCCGTTGCCGTGGTCGCATTGCCCGACATATCCAGCGTCGTGACAGACGCGTGGATCTGGGAGTCGCCCGCCAGCACGCTACCCGGAACATTGACGCTCCAGATATTGCTGCCGTCTGCCGCCGCGAACACGTTCGTTTGATAAGACTGACCGCCAACGGTCACCGTGACGATGTCGCCGACATGTACGTCGTTACCCACGCGCCCGGTGATGGTCTGGGTCTGACCTGATTCCGCCAGGTTAATGGTGTTATCCGCCGTGACCGCGTCAATCGTGATGCTGGCTTCCGGCGCGGACGTATCAACCGCGTAGCTGTGGTCTGCCGACGCCGTTGCCGAGTTGCCGACAACATCCGTGGTGGTGACTTCCGCATGAATTTGCGCGTTACCGGCCAGGACTGCACCCGGCACATTCACGCTCCAAACGGTGTCCCCATCATCATTGACGATAACTTCGGTCTGGTAACTCGTATCGCCCACTTTGACCGTCACAATATCGCCTGCCTGCACGTCATTGCCGACGTGGCCGGAGATCGTCTGGGTTTGTCCAGACTCCGCGATGTTGATGGTGTTGTCGCTGGTCACATCATCGATGGTGATGCTGGCATCCGGCAATACCGTATCGACCGTGTAAGTATGGTCGGCGGTCGCCGTCGTCGCATTTCCCGCCTGATCGGTGGTGGTCACCGCGGCATGAACCACAGTATCCAGAGCAAGCACGCTGCCCAGAATAACGACGCTCCACACTTTGGCGCCATCCGCCGCCGTAGTCACATTGGTCTGATAAGACTGACCCGCGACGTTGACCGTCACCGTATCGCCGACACGGACGTCGTTGCCGACGCGGCCAGAGATGGTCTGCGGCTGGTTGCTTTCAGCCTGGTTGATTGAATCATCGTCGGTGATCGTATCAATGGTGATACTGGCTTCCGGCGCGGCGGTATCGACGCTGTAGCCCTGATCTGCCGTGGCAGTCGTCGGGTTACCCGCCGCATCCGTCGTCGTGACTTCGGCGTGGATCTGATTGTTACCGGCCAGTACGTCGCCCGGTACGTTGACGCTCCATACGTTGCCGTTATCCGACGCCGTGACGGTGGTCTGGTACGCCTGATCGCCAATCGTGACGGTCACCGTATCGCCGACCTGTACGTCGTTGCCGACGCGGCCGGTGATGGCCTGTGGCTGACCCGCTTCGGCGATATTCAGCGTGTTATCACCGGTGACGTTATCGATGGTGATCGACGCTTCCGGCGCGGCGGTATCGACTGCGTAGTTGTGATCGGCACCCGCCGTGGTGGCATTGCCCGCGCCATCCGTGGTGGTGACTTCGGCATGGATCTGGCTGTTACCGGCCAGCACATCGCCCGGCACGTTAACGCTCCATACGTTGCCGTTATCCGAGCCAGTAACAGTGGTCTGGTAAGCCTGATCGCCGATGGTCACGGTCACCGTATCGCCGACCTGCACGTCGTTGCCCACGCGACCGGTGATGGCCTGCGGCTGTCCGGCTTCCGCGATGTTCAGCGTATTGTCACCGGTGACGTTATCGATGGTGATCGACGCTTCCGGCGCGGCGGTATCGACCGCGTAGCTGTGATCTGCGGATGCCGTGGTCGGGTTACCGGCCGCATCCGTCGTCGTGACTTCGGCGTGGATCTGATTGTTACCCGCCAGTACATCACCCGGTACGTTGACGCTCCACACGTTGCCATTATCGGACGCGGTGACGGTGGTACGGTAAGACTGGTCACCGATGGTGACGGTGACCGTATCGCCCACCTGCACATCGTTGCCAACGCGACCAGTAATGGCCTGCGGCTGACCGGCTTCAGTGATATTGACGGTGTTATCAGAAGTCACATCATCGATGCCGATTGACGCTTCCGGGGCCGCCGTGTCGACCGCATAGCTGTGGTCAGCACCGGCAGTCGTCGCATTACCTGCACCGTCAGTGGTGGTCACTTCGGCATGGATCTGGTTGTTACCGGCCAGCACATCGCCCGGTACGTTGACGCTCCACACGTTACCGTTATCCGAGCCAGTGACGGTGGTCTGGTAGGCCTGATCGCCAATAGTGACGGTCACCGTATCACCCACCTGCACGTCGTTGCCAACGCGACCCGTAATGGCCTGGGGCTGACCCGCTTCGGTGATGTTGATGGTGTTATCACCGGTCACGTTATCGATAGAGATAGACGCTTCTGGCGCGGCGGTATCGACCGCGTAGCTGTGATCAGCACCGGCTGACGTCGCATTGCCTGCGCCGTCGGTGGTGGTCACTTCGGCATGGATCTGGTTGTTACCCGCCAGCACCTCGCCCGGTACGTTGACGCTCCACACGTTGCCGTTATCCGACGCCGTGACGGTGGTCTGGTAAGCCTGATCGCCAATCGTCACAGTGACGGTATCGCCGACCTGTACGTCGTTGCCGACGCGGCCGGTGATGGCCTGCGGCTGACCCGCTTCCGTGATATTGATGGTGTTATCACCGGTGACGTTATCGATGGTGATCGACGCTTCCGGCGCGGCGGTATCGACCGCGTAGTTGTGATCGGCCCCGGCGGTGGTGGCGTTGCCTGCACCGTCGGTGGTGGTGACTTCGGCGTGGATCTGGTTATTACCGGCCAGTACCTCGCCCGGTACCGTCACACTCCACACGTTGCCGTTATCGGATGCCGTGACGGTGGTCTGGTACGCCTGTTCGCCAATCGTGACGGTCACCGTATCGCCCACCTGCACGTCGTTGCCGACGCGACCGGTGATCGCCTGCGGCTGACCAGCTTCCGTGATATTGATGGTGTTATCACCGGTGACGTTATCGATGGTGATCGACGCTTCCGGCGCGGCGGTATCGACTGCGTAGTTGTGATCGGCACCCGCCGTGGTGGCATTGCCCGCGCCATCCGTGGTGGTGACTTCGGCATGGATCTGGCTGTTACCGGCCAGTACGTCGCCCGGTACCGTCACACTCCACACGTTGCCGTTATCGGACGCGGTGACCGTGGTCTGGTACGACTGATCGCCAATGGTGACGGTGACCGTATCGCCCACCTGCACGTCGTTGCCGACACGGCCCGTCACATTCTGGTTCTGGCCTGCCTCAGCGATATTGACGGTATTATCAGAAGTCACATCGTCGATGGTGATGCTGGCTTCCGGCGCGGCGGTATCGACCGCGTAGTTGTGATCGGCACCGGCGGTGGTGGCGTTGCCTGCACCATCCGTCGTCGTCACTTCCGCATGGATCTGGTCGTTACCGGCCAAGACATCGCCCGGCACGTTGACACTCCACACGTTGCCGTTATCCGACGCGGTGACAGTGGTCTGGTACGCCTGATCGCCGATCGTCACGGTCACCGTATCGCCCACCTGTACGTCGTTGCCGACGCGGCCGGTGATGGCCTGCGGCTGACCCGCTTCGGCGATATTGATGGTGTTATCACCGGTCACATTATCGATGGTGATCGACGCTTCCGGCGCGGCGGTATCGACGCTGTAGCCGTGATCTGCGGATGCCGTAGTCGGGTTACCGGCCGTATCCGTCGTCGTGACTTCGGCGTGGATCTGATTGTTACCGGCCAGTACATCGCCCGGCACGTTGACGCTCCACACATTGCCGTTATCGGACGCCGTGACGGTGGTCTGGTAAGCCTGATCGCCAATCGTGACGGTGACCGTATCACCCACCTGCACGTCGTTGCCGACACGGCCGGTGATGGCCTGCGGCTGTCCGGCTTCGTCGATGTTCAGCGTATTGTCTGCCGTTACATCATCAATGGTGATGCTGGCTTCCGGCGCGGCTGTGTCGACCGCGTAGCTGTGATCGGCCCCGGCGGTGGTGGCGTTGCCTGCACCGTCGGTGGTGGTCACTTCGGCGTGGATCTGGCTGTTACCGGCCAAGATATCGCCCGGCACGTTGACGCTCCACACGTTGCCGTTATCCGACGCGGTGACGGTAGTCTGGTAAGACTGGTCACCGATGGTGACGGTCACCGTATCGCCGACCTGTACGTCGTTGCCGACGCGACCGGTGATCGCCTGCGGCTGACCCGCTTCGGCGATATTGACGGTGTTGTCGCCGGTCACATTATCGATGGTGATCGACGCTTCCGGCGCAGTGGTATCTACCACATAGCCCTGATCTGCCGTGGCCGTCGTCGGGTTACCGGCCGCATCGGAAGTGATGACTTCGGCATGGATCTGGTTATTACCGGCCAGCACCTCGCCCGGCACGTTGACGCTCCACACGTTGCCGTTATCCGACGCCGTGACGGTGGTCTGGTAAGCCTGATCGCCAATCGTCACAGTGACGGTATCGCCGACCTGTACGTCGTTGCCGACGCGGCCGGTGATGGCCTGCGGCTGACCCGCTTCCGTGATATTGATGGTGTTATCACCGGTGACGTTATCGATGGTGATCGACGCTTCCGGCGCGGCGGTATCGACCGCGTAGTTGTGATCGGCCCCGGCGGTGGTGGCGTTGCCTGCACCGTCGGTGGTGGTGACTTCGGCGTGGATCTGGTTATTACCGGCCAGTACCTCGCCCGGTACCGTCACACTCCACACGTTGCCGTTATCGGATGCCGTGACGGTGGTCTGGTACGCCTGTTCGCCAATCGTGACGGTCACCGTATCGCCCACCTGCACGTCGTTGCCGACGCGACCGGTGATCGCCTGCGGCTGACCAGCTTCCGTGATATTGATGGTGTTATCACCGGTGACGTTATCGATGGTGATCGACGCTTCCGGCGCGGCGGTATCGACTGCGTAGTTGTGATCGGCACCCGCCGTGGTGGCATTGCCCGCGCCATCCGTGGTGGTGACTTCGGCATGGATCTGGCTGTTACCGGCCAGTACGTCGCCCGGTACCGTCACACTCCACACGTTGCCGTTATCGGACGCGGTGACCGTGGTCTGGTACGACTGATCGCCAATGGTGACGGTGACCGTATCGCCCACCTGCACGTCGTTGCCGACACGGCCCGTCACATTCTGGTTCTGGCCTGCCTCAGCGATATTGACGGTATTATCAGAAGTCACATCGTCGATGGTGATGCTGGCTTCCGGCGCGGCGGTATCGACCGCGTAGTTGTGATCGGCACCGGCGGTGGTGGCGTTGCCTGCACCATCCGTCGTCGTCACTTCCGCATGGATCTGGTCGTTACCGGCCAAGACATCGCCCGGCACGTTGACACTCCACACGTTGCCGTTATCCGACGCGGTGACAGTGGTCTGGTACGCCTGATCGCCGATCGTCACGGTCACCGTATCGCCCACCTGTACGTCGTTGCCGACGCGGCCGGTGATGGCCTGCGGCTGACCCGCTTCGGCGATATTGATGGTGTTATCACCGGTCACATTATCGATGGTGATCGACGCTTCCGGCGCGGCGGTATCGACGCTGTAGCCGTGATCTGCGGATGCCGTAGTCGGGTTACCGGCCGTATCCGTCGTCGTGACTTCGGCGTGGATCTGATTGTTACCGGCCAGTACATCGCCCGGCACGTTGACGCTCCACACATTGCCGTTATCGGACGCCGTGACGGTGGTCTGGTAAGCCTGATCGCCAATCGTGACGGTGACCGTATCACCCACCTGCACGTCGTTGCCGACACGGCCGGTGATGGCCTGCGGCTGTCCGGCTTCGTCGATGTTCAGCGTATTGTCTGCCGTTACATCATCAATGGTGATGCTGGCTTCCGGCGCGGCTGTGTCGACCGCGTAGCTGTGATCGGCCCCGGCGGTGGTGGCGTTGCCTGCACCGTCGGTGGTGGTCACTTCGGCGTGGATCTGGCTGTTACCGGCCAAGATATCGCCCGGCACGTTGACGCTCCACACGTTGCCGTTATCCGACGCGGTGACGGTAGTCTGGTAAGACTGGTCACCGATGGTGACGGTCACCGTATCGCCGACCTGTACGTCGTTGCCGACGCGACCGGTGATCGCCTGCGGCTGACCCGCTTCGGCGATATTGACGGTGTTGTCGCCGGTCACATTATCGATGGTGATCGACGCTTCCGGCGCAGTGGTATCTACCACATAGCCCTGATCTGCCGTGGCCGTCGTCGGGTTACCGGCCGCATCGGAAGTGATGACTTCGGCATGGATCTGGTTATTACCGGCCAGCACCTCGCCCGGCACGTTGACGCTCCACACGTTGCCGTTATCCGACGCCGTGACGGTGGTCTGGTAAGCCTGATCGCCAATCGTCACAGTGACGGTATCGCCGACCTGTACGTCGTTGCCGACGCGGCCGGTGATGGCCTGCGGCTGACCCGCTTCCGTGATATTGATGGTGTTATCACCGGTGACGTTATCGATGGTGATCGACGCTTCCGGCGCGGCGGTATCGACCGCGTAGTTGTGATCGGCCCCGGCGGTGGTGGCGTTGCCTGCACCGTCGGTGGTGGTGACTTCGGCGTGGATCTGGTTATTACCGGCCAGTACCTCGCCCGGTACCGTCACACTCCACACGTTGCCGTTATCGGATGCCGTGACGGTGGTCTGGTACGCCTGTTCGCCAATCGTGACGGTCACCGTATCGCCCACCTGCACGTCGTTGCCGACGCGACCGGTGATCGCCTGCGGCTGACCAGCTTCCGTGATATTGATGGTGTTATCACCGGTGACGTTATCGATGGTGATCGACGCTTCCGGTGCGGCGGTATCGACTGCGTAGTTGTGATCGGCACCCGCCGTGGTGGCATTGCCCGCGCCATCCGTGGTGGTGACTTCGGCATGGATCTGGCTGTTACCGGCCAGTACATCGCCCGGCACGTTGACGCTCCACACATTGCCGTTATCGGACGCCGTGACGGTGGTCTGGTAAGCCTGATCGCCAATCGTGACGGTGACCGTATCACCCACCTGCACGTCGTTGCCGACACGGCCGGTGATGGCCTGCGGCTGTCCGGCTTCGTCGATGTTCAGCGTATTGTCTGCCGTTACATCATCAATGGTGATGCTGGCTTCCGGCGCGGCTGTGTCGACCGCGTAGCTGTGATCGGCCCCGGCGGTGGTGGCGTTGCCTGCACCGTCGGTGGTGGTCACTTCGGCGTGGATCTGGCTGTTACCGGCCAAGATATCGCCCGGCACGTTGACGCTCCACACGTTGCCGTTATCCGACGCGGTGACGGTAGTCTGGTAAGACTGGTCACCGATGGTGACGGTCACCGTATCGCCGACCTGTACGTCGTTGCCGACGCGACCGGTGATCGCCTGCGGCTGACCCGCTTCGGCGATATTGACGGTGTTGTCGCCGGTCACGTTATCGATAGAGATAGACGCTTCCGGCGCAGTGGTATCTACCACATAGCCCTGATCTGCCGTGGCCGTCGTCGGGTTACCGGCCGCATCGGAAGTGATGACTTCGGCATGGATCTGGTTATTACCGGCCAGCACCTCGCCCGGCACGTTGACGCTCCACACGTTGCCGTTATCCGACGCCGTGACGGTGGTCTGGTAAGCCTGATCGCCAATCGTCACAGTGACGGTATCGCCGACCTGTACGTCGTTGCCGACGCGGCCGGTGATGGCCTGCGGCTGACCCGCTTCCGTGATATTGATGGTGTTATCACCGGTGACGTTATCGATGGTGATCGACGCTTCCGGCGCGGCGGTATCGACCGCGTAGTTGTGATCGGCCCCGGCGGTGGTGGCGTTGCCTGCACCGTCGGTGGTGGTGACTTCGGCGTGGATCTGGTTATTACCGGCCAGTACCTCGCCCGGTACCGTCACACTCCACACGTTGCCGTTATCGGATGCCGTGACGGTGGTCTGGTACGCCTGTTCGCCAATCGTGACGGTCACCGTATCGCCCACCTGCACGTCGTTGCCGACGCGACCGGTGATCGCCTGCGGCTGACCAGCTTCCGTGATATTGATGGTGTTATCACCGGTGACGTTATCGATGGTGATCGACGCTTCCGGTGCGGCGGTATCGACTGCGTAGTTGTGATCGGCACCCGCCGTGGTGGCATTGCCCGCGCCATCCGTGGTGGTGACTTCGGCATGGATCTGGCTGTTACCGGCCAGTACGTCGCCCGGTACCGTCACACTCCACACGTTGCCGTTATCGGACGCGGTGACCGTGGTCTGGTACGACTGATCGCCAATGGTGACGGTGACCGTATCGCCCACCTGCACGTCGTTGCCGACACGGCCCGTCACATTCTGGTTCTGGCCTGCCTCAGCGATATTGACGGTATTATCAGAAGTCACATCGTCGATGGTGATGCTGGCTTCCGGCGCGGCGGTATCGACCGCGTAGTTGTGATCGGCACCCGCAGTGGTGGCATTGCCCGCGCCATCCGTCGTCGTGACTTCGGCGTGGATCTGATTGTTACCTGCCAGTACGTCGCCCGGCACGCTGACGCTCCACACGTTGCCGTTATCGGAGCCAGTGACGGTGGTCTGGTAAGCCTGATCGCCAATCGTGACGGTCACCGTATCACCCACCTGCACGTCGTTACCGACGCGACCGGTGATCGCCTGCGGCTGACCCGCTTCGGCGATATTGATGGTGTTGTCACCGGTCACATTATCGATGGTGATAGACGCTTCCGGTGCTGAGATATCGACGCTGTAGCCCTGATCTGCCGTAGCCGTCGTCGGGTTACCGGCGGCATCGGAAGTGGTCACTTCCGCGTGGATCTGATTGTTACCGGCCAGTACATCGCCCGGCACGTTGACGCTCCACACCTTGCCATTATCGGAGGCGGTCACGGTGGTCTGGTACGCCTGATCGCCAATCGTGACGGTCACCGTATCGCCGACCTGTACGTCGTTGCCGACGCGGCCGGTGATGGCCTGTGGCTGACCCGCTTCGGCGATGTTCAGCGTATTGTCTGCCGTCACATCATCAATCGTGATGCTGGCTTCGGGTGCAATAAGGTCAACGGCATAGCCGCGATCGGCGGTCGCCGTCGTCAGGTTGCCCGCATCGTCGGTAGTAATGACTTCGGCGTGGATCTGTGAATTATCGGCCAGCGTACTGCCCGCGACATCCACGCTCCAGACGTTATTGCCATCGTCATCATCAACCACAGAAGTTCTGTAGGTGTTTCCGCCGATGGTCACCGTGACGGTGTCGCCGATTTTCACCTCACCGCCGACACGGCCGGTGATGGTCTGTGTCTCGCCAGATTCCGCCAGATTAACGCGGTCGTCAGACGTGATCGGGTCGATGGTGATCGTCGCGTCTGGCGCGAGGGTATCAACCGTCACGGAACCTTGAGAGCCCTGACCGGGATTACCGGCGTCATCGGTATAGCTTCCGTCAGGCACGGTGACAGACACCGAGCCGTCATAGTCGTTTTCCGGCGTCAAAATCGCGACCCAGTGTGTAGGATCGTTAGGGTCCTGAGTCAGGCCGGTAATAGTGCCATGATCAACGGTGATATCCGTCAGGTCGAAATCTTTCGGCGTTTCCGAAAATTTGAACTCGACCTTTCCATCTTCCGCGAAGGAAATGGCGAGCGAAGGAGCCGTTGTATCGGCAGAAGCCGCTTCAGAAGAAGAATCAGTTGGCATACCTGAACTGAGACGGCCGCCGGAAGTGTCTTCGGAAGAAACATCTGATGCAGAGGTTAGCGTTCCGGTCTCGTAACCAGAAGTCGGATCCACTACGTTGTTCGTCAGGTCCAGTACGACGTTCTCGCGATGACCGCCGCCCTCGCCGGCTTCACCGATGTCAGTACTGGCTTCATTGCCCGCAGCGGTGGCCTCAAGTGACTGCGTCGGGTCCAGACCCTTCGCGATGGCTTCCTGAACGGAAGCGACATCTTGCGCCTCTGTCGCACGATGCTCTGCGGTCGTCCCCGTATTCTGGGACTCGCTCCACTGGCTATCGCGTCCCAAATCCAGAGTCCGTCCATCCGGCAGTGAAATTGAAACGGCGCCAGCATTGCCTGTGGCCACTTGCTCGCCGCGATAGATATGGTCGCCAGCAGATACCTGACGTTGAGTACCATCCTGCGCTACGACAAATACTTGTCCGATAACAAATTTGATGGTACCGATAACGCTACTCACAATAGCATCTCCTCAATATTTCCGATGGAATCCACCGAATGAAAAAACCGATTAAATTAATATGTAAAGCCTTTTTATAACTCGGGCTTTAAAGGATGATTTCAATCTCTTGTTATTACTTTATTATTGCATCTGAAAGTATTTAGCTGACGTCAATGACTTGACTCAGACCCTAATATAATAAAAAATTTGGAACATTCTTACCAAAATTTTTACTCGATTAGAGCAAAGATTTTGCGGTAATGCGCCAATTTTTTCGATAAGCGGCTAATGGATTGACAGCTATCATTTATTTAATGGGTCGTTGCTTCCTCTAGTCATTATTGAAAAAGAAATAACTCATTATTAATGGCATTCAGGAAAAAGCGTTATATGAAGCGTAAAAATCCATTTATTTCTTTACTTTTATTAATCACGGTTTCCCCTATTTCATTTGCTGACACGTTAAAAGATGCAATTGAAAACACGCTAAATACTCACCCTGAAATAAGCGCGGCTAGTAACAGTCGTCACTCAGCGGAGAGAAATGTGCGTGCTGCCCAGGGGGCTATCTGCCGAGTATTTCTCTCAACGCCGGTATCGGCAAAGAGAACCTCGACACTCCTTCCACCCGCGCTCAGAACAGTAACAACGACATTCTTACGCGTCGAGAAACATCAATCAACCTTAGTCAGAGGGTCTTTGATGGTTTCGAAACGTCTAATACCGTTGCTCAGCAAAAAGCAACGGTCAATTCCAGAGCCTACAAAACGCTGAACACCAGCGAGGCTCGCGCGCTCGATGCAGTCCAGGCCTACCTCGATGTCTTGCAGCGTCACGAATTTTTGCGTCTGGCTGAGGAGAATCTGAGCACCAACCAGCGCATTTACGATCAAATCAAACTGCGTTCCGAACAGGGCGTCGGTCGTCTTGCCGACCTGGAACAGGCCGAAGCGCGTGTCGCACAGGCGCGCAATAATGTGCTGACCGAACAAACCAACCTGACCGATGCGGAAAGCAACTATTTCAGCGTTGTCGGTAAAGAGCCGGTAGGCCTGCAGCTCCCGAGCAGCGATCTGCTGAACGTCCCCGCCACGCTGGTCGATGCGAAACGCGTCATGGTAGCAAATAGCCCGATTCTGAAGTCTGCCGAGTCGGATATCGAAGCGACCAGAAAGCAGTACGAAGCTCAAAAATCCGGTTTCTATCCCAAATTTAACGTTGAGCTTGCCCGTACGTTAGACGAAAATGTCGACGGTACGCGCGGCAAGTACAACGAATGGCAAGCCATGCTGCGTATGCGCTATAACTTATACGAAGGCGGCAGCACCAAGGCGACGCTGGAATCGAAAGCTTTCCAGGTCAAAGAAGCGGAAGATGTTCGTAATAACACGTTGCGTCAGCTGAATGAAGAGTTGCGTCTGTCCTGGTCCGCGATGAATAATGCGCGCCAACAGCTGCCTATCGCGCAAGAATACGCGGAACGCAGCCGCCGCGTGCGCGACGCCTATCAGAAGCAGTTTAGTCTGGGCGAACGCACCCTGCTGGACGTACTGGATAGTGAAAACGAACGCTTTACCGCACAACGCCGAATGGTTGAGATTCGTTTCCTGTCGCTGTATAGCCAATATCGACTGAAAGCCCGTATGGGTGACCTATTGAACAGCCTGTCTATTCCTGCGCCAACCGCAGGTCAAAGCCTGAGCGCTGTCAATACGCAGGTAGATCTGCCTGACTTACAATAATGTTTCAGTCAGCCTATGCCTTTTCCGTCCGCGGAAAAGGCATTCTTAGTTAAGGAATGTTTGGTTAATGATGCCACAGCATGAACAACCACCCGGCAGCACCGACGCCGCTTCCGTAAACCACGATCCTCGCAATCGTCACGATGACCCTCTGCTTGATAGCCTGTTGATACTTTGCAAACTTCAGGGCAAAACCGCCAGCCGTACCACGCTGACCGCCGGATTGCCGCTCGCCGAGCAAAGATTGACGGTTGAGCTATTGCCGCGTGCCGCGGCGCGTGCAGGACTGCAAGCCCGCGTGCTGAAACGACCGCTGAATGCGATCTCCGGCATGTCGCTGCCCGCGATGCTGCTGATGCGAGAAGGCCGTTCCGCCATCCTGTTAGGTTGGAACAGCGACGGCAGCGCTCGTATTATGCCCAGCGAAACTGAGGGCGGCGAAATCGTCGTCGAACACAGTACCTTGCAGCAAAACTATTTGGGACTAGTGATGTTCGCGCAGCCTCGACATTCGTTCGATCTGCAGCAAACCTCGTTGATCCCGCGCACAAAATCCTGGTTCAAGGACACTCTAAAGCTGTCACGCTTCCTATATATGGACGCGATTCTCGCCAGCCTGCTCATCAACATCATCGCGCTCGCCACTCCCTTGTTCGTGATGAACGTTTATGACCGTGTGGTGCCTAATCAGGCGACATCAACGCTATGGGTTCTCGCCCTCGGCGTCAGCGGCGCTTTCTTTTTTGATCTGATATTGCGAACACTCCGCAGTATCTGTCTGGATATCGCGGGTAAAAAAACCGACCTTATCCTTTCCGCCACGCTGTTTGAACGCATCACCGGCATGGCGATGAAAGCACGCCCCGCCCGCGTCGGCAGCTTCGCGCAAAATATTCATGAATTTCAGCTGCTGCGGGACTTTTTGTCCTCGTTGACGCTGACCACGCTGATCGATTTTCCCTTTACTTTGTTGCTGTTGCTGGTCATTGGCATCATCGGCGGCCCGCTGGTGTGGATCCCTATCCTCGCCTTCCCGCTGGCGTTGCTGGTGAGCTGGGCGCTGCAAAAGCCGCTGACCTCAACCATTGAAAAATCGTTGCACCTGGCGAGCGAACGTCAGGCGACGCTGATCGAAACACTGACCGGGCTTGATGCGATTAAGGTCAATAATGCGGAAAGTGAGCGCCAGCATCAGTGGGAGCAAACAATCGGCAGCCTCAGCCGTCTGGAAATGCGCGCGAAAACGCTCTCTTCGCTGGCGGTGAATCTGACACAGTGGTTCCAGCAGCTCGCGGGCGTCATCATGATCGTCGTCGGCGTTTATCTGCTGATCGACGGTAAACTGAGTATGGGGGCGCTGATCGCCTGCTACATGCTTAACGGACGCGCCTTGATTCCGCTAGGACAGCTTTCCGGTCTGGTCACCCGCTATCAGCAAGCCAAACTGACGATGGTGACGACAGAGCAAATGATGGAGCTTCCGCAGGAGCGCCAGGAAGACGAGCGCCCGCTGAAACGAGAAAGCATCATCGGCGGCATCGAGTTTCGCGATGTCACCTTCAATTACCCGGAACAGAAGATGCGTTCTCTGTCGAACATTAACCTGACCATTCAGCCAGGTGAGAAAGTCGGCATCATTGGACGGACCGGGTCTGGCAAAAGCTCGCTGGAAAAATTACTCGTCAATCTCTACCAACCGACCAGCGGTAATCTGCTGATCGATGGGGTCGACGCACGGCAGTTGGACGTCAGCGACCTGCGCCATAACATCGGCTATGTTCCGCAGGATATCCAGCTGTTCAGCGGTTCGCTGCGCGATAACCTGATTTGCGGCGCACGCTACGTGGAAGACGAAGCCATGCTGCGCGCGGCCGACATCGCCGGCGTCAGCGAGTTCGCCCGACTTCATCCCGACGGTTACAATCTGCAGGTCGGTGAGCGCGGTTTACAGCTCTCCGGCGGCCAACGCCAGGCGGTGGCCATTGCGCGAGCCCTGCTGCTGGAGCCGCCGATTCTGGTGATGGATGAACCCACCAGCGCGATGGATAACAGCAACGAAGATCGCCTCAAGCAGGCACTGCAATCCGCATTGATCAACAAGACGCTGCTGCTGGTGACGCACCGCGTATCCATGCTGTCGCTGGTTGACCGCCTGATCATCATGGATAAAGGCCGCATTATTGCCGACGGGCCGAAAGCCATCGTGATGGATGCATTAAAGAAGGGGCAGATCAATGCGTCTCGTTGAAAGCACTAAAAAAATACTGGCCTATTTTCAGGCATCCCGTAAAAACAGCGACGCGCAGACCATGCCCGAAGTCAGCCAGGCCATGGTGGAAGATGCGCCCCGCATCATTCGCGTCACCCTGTGGGTGATTCTGGCATGCATCGGCTTTTTCCTGCTGTGGGCCGCTTTCGCCGAGATCGATGAGGTGACTCACGGCGAAGGGAAAGCCATTCCTTCTATCCGACTGCAGAAAATTCAGAACCTAGAAGGCGGGATCGTCAGCCAGATTTTCGTACATGAAGGGCAAATCGTTAAGGCAGGCGAGCCGTTGTTACGTCTGGACGACACCCGTTTTGCGTCTAACGTCGGTGAAACCGAGGCGGACAGACTGTCACTGCTGGCGCGCATCGCACGCCTGAATGCGGAAATTAACGATACGCCGTTCACCCTCCCCGCCGAAGTGGAAAAGCAGGCGCCCAGTGTCGCCGCCGGTGAGCGAGATCTCTACAACAACCGCAAGCGACAGTTCAGTAACGAGATTTCCGGCCTGAAAGAGCAGTTGGTGCAACGACGCCAGGAACTGCGTGATTATGTCTCACGACAAGAGCAGTACCGCAACAGTCTGAACTTGCTGCAGCAAGAAATCAGAATGTCCGAGCCGTTGATTAAAGAAGGCGCTATCTCGAAGGTCGAAATTCTTCGTCTGCGTCGTTCAGAGGTCGAAACCCGTGGCCAAATGGATTCGGTATCGCTGTCGATCCCGCGTGCCGAAGCGGCATTGAAGGAAATCGATAATAAAATCGAAGAGACTCACGGCCGCTATAAAAGCGAAGCTTTGTCGCAGTTGAATGAAGCGCAGACCAATCTCAACAAGATTGCGGCGACGGGCAAGGCGCTGGAAGACCGAGTCAACCGTACGTTGGTAGTGTCCCCCGTCCGCGGCATCGTGCAACAGATTTTGGTAAATACGATCGGCGGCGTAATTCAGCCGGGTAACGATCTGGTAGAGATCGTACCGTTAGACGACAGCCTGCTGATTGAAGCCCGCATTCGTCCGCAAGACATTGCCTTTTTGCATCCCGGTCAGCAGGCAGTGATCAAGTTTACCGCCTACGACTACACCATTTATGGCGGATTAAAAGGACATCTTGAGCAAATCAGTCCGGATACCGTGACGGATAAAGAGGGGCACAGCTACTACGTGATCCGCCTGCGCACCGAGAAAAATCACTTGGGCAACGAAGACAAACCGCTGCTGGTGATCCCGGGTATGGTCGCGACCGTCGATATCATGACCGGTAAGAAAACCATACTGCGTTATCTGCTCAAACCCATCCTACGCGCCAAAGCTGAAGCGCTGCGGGAGAGGTAGAATCTCTGCCAATCCATCGATAGTAAACTGACGAGACAGCAATGTAAGACGGGCAACCTCTAAAGGGTTGCCCGTTTTTTTTGACGACGCGTCAGCCATTGACCTCTAATGCGGCCCTTTACAGAGAAAATATGGTGATTGAAGTGAGTATGTATTCACATCGTAAGACGCCATGCGTCTTTGAGAGGGGCTAATCAACAAAACGGGCAACCGCTCTGGGATGGCTCGTGATATCACGTCTGCCCTCTTCTTTCCTCGCAGCGCTAATTCCTTTCAGCTAACAAGGCCGTCCGGCCGACATTAGTGAGTATTGACGTCGTTATAGATCTTGGTCTGGCTGCGTCCCAAGGTTTTGGCTTGATACATGGCGGCATCGGCGTTAATGGCCAGCGACAACGCGTCGGCGCCGTGCTCGGGATAAAGGGCAATGCCGATACTGCAGGAGATATCGAGCGTTTTTCCTTCAATATCGAAAGGCTCGTTCAACGCATAGTGGATCTTATCCGCCACGTACAGCGTGTTTTCCTGCTCTTTGATTCCCTGCAGAAGGATGATGAATTCGTCGCCGCTGCGGCGATACACCGTATCGCTATCGCGAACGGCGAGACGCATGCGAGCCGCCGCTTCCTTCAACAGCAGATCGCCGACGGCATGGCCAAAGGTGTCATTAATCTGTTTGAACCTGTCCAAATCCAGGAACATCAACGCGATTTTACGTCCCGTCTGCTTTGAAAGCTGAATGGCCTGTTCCATCTGTTCCGCAAAAGTCAGGCCGTTCGCCAGAGACGTCAGGGAATCGTAGTGCGCCAACTGACGGTAGTGCTCCTCGCTACGACGCAGCATATCGATGGCGCGGTAGCGTTCGATAGCCACCGAAACCAACTGAGCCGACTTCTCGATGGATTCGATTTCGTCTTCAGCCGGAGAATAAACTTTACGATGGTAAACGCTAAGCACAGCTAATATTTCATCGTTTTGGCCGAACACAGGTTCAGACCAGCAGGAGCGTAAGCCGGCGTACAACGCCAGACCTTTATAAAGCGACCAGCTCGGATCGGTGGAGATATCTTCTGCAATGACCCGTTTACCGGTATATGCTGCCGTACCAAACGATGCGGCACCGTCGGCAATCTTCACGTTATGAATGGCATTTTTATAAAAGCCCGGCAGGCTGGGGCGGAACCGAGGGTTAAACATTTCTTGTCCTTATCAATCAGCAAGACTGAGCAGACAATTCTTCCTGGATTCTTCTCTTCTACGCTAAAGATAATGGCATCAAGAATATCTTTAAGCGGCGCTCCGCTCGACAATAATTCCAACGCCCGGTTGTAGGAATTATCGTGATACTCTTTTGTCTTTCTCTCCGTAATGTCCATTTTAATGCCGACATACTGAATAGCGTTACTCGCCTTATTATATATCTTTACGATGCTGGCTTTTTCCCAATATAACTGACCATTTTTTTTGCGATTAATAAACTCGCCATTCCATATATCGCCTTTATTAAGCGTTTCCCACAGCTCTTCATAAACGCTAGCGTTGGTCATTCCTGAGCTAAGCATGCGGGTGTTTTGGCCAATCACTTCTTCCGCTTCATACCCGGACATGGAGATGAACTGTCTGTTTACATAGACTATTTCACAGTTTTCGTTGGCAATCAGGAGCGCGGCAGGACTATATTCCGCTGCAAACAGAACCATGTTCAAAAAATCCAGCTTTTTATTTTCGTTGGTGGACTTTTCCAGGCGTTTACGGTTTCGGAGCGAAGATACACCCAAGAGAATAATCAATAGAGTTATTATAATTTCATACACAATAATACTCTCCTCAGGGCCGTAAGGTCCTGAACGAACACAGCGCATCACTGAAGACGAAAAATCCCGGTAATAACATCCCCCATTCAGTTTTTCAGAGTTGGCAGATTTCCGGAGAGTAAAAGGGATAAATGGAAAAAATATCCGGCCAGGCTGAGAGTTCAAAAACATAGAAACGTAAGCATAAAGCCCCCCAGATATCACTGCGTGAAGAAAAAAATAATCAAATAAAAAGATTCAGCTTATTTGTTATATATACCACTAACACTGTTATAAGATTTACTAATATTTTAAAACTCTTCTTTATGCATTTAGCATGCGCTGTATTTTGACTATCAATTGCGCTGAAGCAAATCAATTATACCAATAATTAATACCCTTTTAATCACAAAAACCTATCATGAGGAAATTATTGATCGTTATAAGCAAACACTTGTTTTTTTATTGATTATAATCAATGAGTTAAATCCATGTTTTTTGCAGGTGACCGTACGAGAGGCGAAGAACAATTCACATCACGATCATCATTAACATATAGCATCATTAGGCATAAAACTAACACAGATGACCATAGTTAACAAAAACTGAAGAATTAAACTTCATCAGTTTTAATTTTCTTAATCAAATACTTTGTTTTGATTATCACACTCTACACGTCCTGTCGTTCCGAATAGCCCTATATTTGAGGCTATTCGATTCACTTTCTTGCTTTACGTGAAATTAAAAGAAAAAGAAACTCTATAAAAAGATAGGAATGACTGCGGGGACGTTAAAATTCGAGTTTTAATGATTCGAAATATTCAAATGGTTGGGGCGAGAAAGGAAATAACCTTGAGCTGCCGTGGCGTTGGACTCTTTAACCATTCCCCACTCGTTTTCCGTTTCCACACCTTCAACGACGATATAATTACAGTAACGGGTCATGAGAGTGATCAACAGGTGAAAAATTTGGCGTCCTTCTTCCGTTTGCTGAAGCATGACGAACAGCTCTCGGGCAACTTTGATGCAGTCGTGCCGCACCATCAACAGCGAGGAAAAGTTGGCTACGCCGCAGCCGAAATCATCCAGCCATAGCCGGCTAGCTTCGGGCAACGCATTCAGTAGTTCTTTTGGCAAACCTTCCTGACATTCCACCAGCTCAAAACGCAACCAGGGCATACTGGCAATCAGCTTTTTTGCCTGCAGGTTTTTCTGCAATGCCATCAGTACCGGTCCGTCAATGTTGACGGAGGCTAGCAGGTCGTCCCGAACAAAGCGGTCGTGGAGGCGACGCAGGAGCTGCATCTGCTCGATGACGATTTTCAGGCGCATGCCGACATCGATACGAGCAAAGTAGACTTCGGGGGAAAGCGTCTGATGAGGGATGGTCGGATGAGAAATCGCAGTTAACAGCTCAACGCCCAGCAATCGTCCGGATGTTCGATAAATCGGTTGGAAAGTGTATCTTCGGCGGCAACTGAGCAAAAAATCAACGTCATCTTTTGTCTCCGGCCCACTAGCGGGTGGAATAGGCCCAAACTGATTAAGCTGACTGTTTTGCTGCACTCTATTAATTCCGCCGTTAGACATACGCTGAATGACTAAAATAATCCCACCGCTCCTGAAAACAGCCCTGACCGCGATGAAAGTGACTTCGGGGCAGCTAGCGTAATGTGGGCTACATTACGACGTAAACGTGACGGACACATTGCCGTATTGCGAATTTGACCAGTTTATCAAAGGGCTGTGGAATCGTAATTTTCAGCACTTTATGATAAAGACTAATTCGCACACCGCCTAGAGGCTCAATCCCGAGAGTAAGCGATGATTTTGCGCTGTACTCCACCGGATGCTACAGGCAGTAAAATGCCGCCCCACGAACAAGGCTGATTTTTGATTATTTCCCATACAACCAGTCAGTTAGCATCGACTGTTTGTTTCTGGAGCGCGGTATAGTACAGCACATGATAAACAGAGATATAATAATGATAAAAATAATTTACATATTCATGATTAGCCTGCTTTTGGCGATGCTACCAGCAGGAGCTCAAGCTCAACGGATCATCATCGACCAATTGAACCGCCAGGTCACTCTTCCCGACAACATCCAACGCGTGGTCGTTTTACAACATCAAACGCTTAATTTGCTGGTCGAACTCAATGCGACCGATAAAATCGTCGGAATACAATACGATTGGGAACAACAGTTAGGCCCGCACTATGCGCAGCTTGTTCCGCAGCTCATCGGCAAAGCCAAAGTGGGCGACCTAACGCACGTCGATCTGGAAAGCCTTGCCGCATTAAAGCCACAGGTTGTTTTTGTCACTCACTACGCGCCGCAGGAGATGATCGATCAGATTAGTCAGCTCGGTATCGCCGTCGTCGCTATTTCCCTGCGTCATGATGTTCCCGGTCAGGAAAGAGAGCTGAATCCGAAGATGGCGAATGAAGAGCAGGCCTATGACCAAGGCCTGAAAGAAGGAATTCGACTCATTGGCGATATCGTGGACCGCGTTCCTCAATCCACAATGCTGATTGAAAAGGCCTTCCGTCAGCGGCAACTTGTCAGTGAACGCTTACAACACCTGCCGGAAGCGAAACGCGTACGCGCCTATATGGCGAATCCGGAACTCACGACCTACGGCTCAGGGAAATATACCGGTTTGATGATGAAGCATGCAGGGGCTTTGAACGTCGCCGCAGCCACGGTGAAGGGCTACAAGCAGGTGTCGATGGAGCAGGTCATCACCTGGAACCCACAGGTGATTTTTGTCCAGGATCGCTATCCACAGGTCGTAGAACAGATTCAGACTCAGCCCGAGTGGCAACCGATTGACGCCGTCAAACAGCACCGTGTTTATCTCATGCCCGACTACGCTAAGGCATGGGGCTACCCGATGCCGGAAGCTATCGGTCTTGGCGAACTGTGGATGGCGAAAAAGTTGTACCCGGAGATTTTCAGCGATATCGACATCCACAAGCAGGCGCAGGATTGGTATCGCACTTTTTATCGCACAGATGACACGGGCGCAGAATGAGCCAACGACCATTACAACTCCTGGCGGCGGGTAGCCTTCGCGGAGTCTGGCCAGCACTGATGGCGGCGTTTGAAGCCGAGACGGGACTGAAGACGCAAACCGATTTTGGCCCAGCGGGCTTATTACGCCAGCGGATTGAACGAGGAGAACCTTGCGACCTGTTCGCTTCCGCCAACCGCCATCACACCTCGGCGCTGGTGATGGGTAAACTCGCCCTCTCAGCAACGCCACTGGCCGTCAACCGTCTTTGCCTGACGGCATCGGCCTCCTCCGCGGCCCGCTCTCAAGACTGGCTCACGCTGCTGCTCGATCCTGAGTTGCGACTGGCGACATCAACGCCCGGCAGCGATCCCTCCGGCGACTACGCCTGGCAGTTGTTCGAACGGATGGAGAGACACTACCCGGGCGCGGCCGCTGACTTACAGGCCAGGGCGCTCATGCTGGTCGGAGGCCTACACAGCGCGCCGGTACCGGAAGGACACATGGCCGCCTCTTGGATCATACAAAGCGGTCAGGCGGATCTGTTTGTCGGTTACGCCAGCTATGCCCCGCGCTTGCGTCAGCTCCCCGGCATTCACGTATTCTCCCTTCCCGACGACCAAAACATTCGCGCTGACTACACGTTCGCACTTTGCCGCGCAGCCGCGCAGCCGCTGGCCGCATTTTTGTCTTCAGCAATGGCTCGCCAGATCTTGCAGGATGGCGGCTTCGAAGTACCGGTCCTGAAGGACGAGCCGCTCGATTAACTCGGCAGCGTCTTTCATGTCAGCCACACATCGTCGCCCATAGGGCATCCCGCGCTGTTGGGCTGATATCGCTTTTATGCTAAAGTGCGCGCCGCCGACACTGCCGCTTTCGAGAAAATGCGCAACCGCCTTGTCCTCCACGGAGGAGAAAACTGCGTCGAAAGTGGTGATTAAGGCGAGGATGACTTCATCGGGTGCGATGGTTGCGGACAGGCCGCTCATGGCGGCAAGAAATGGGAAAGACCTCTAAATGGCGCTGTTAATTACCAAACGATGCATCAACTGCGATATGTGCGAGCCAGAGTGCCCGAATCAGGCCATATCGATGGGGATGGAGACGTACGAAATCGATTCTGAGCGCTGTACGGAGTGCGTTGGTCACTACGATACCCCCACCTGCCAGAAAGTGTGCCCGATCGATAACACCATCATTACCGATCCGGCCCATGTGGAAGATCAGGAGCGGTTGTGGGAGAAATTCGTCCAGCTGCACCACGCCGACCAACTCTAAGCTAATTAGCTTTCCACGATAACGGTGGCGCACGCATAGCGCCGCTCGTCTGCCAGCGAGACGTGCACATGCTGCACGCCCAGTTCCTGCGCAAATTCCGCGGCTCGACCGAGAAAACGCAGGCATGGCTTGCCCAAATCGTTATTGAACACCTCGAATTGAGCGAAGGCCAATCCTGACGGATCCCCGTGCCAAACGCTTTCGACGCCGCTTCCTTTACCGCAAAGCGTTTTGCCAGAAAGCGAATCGGCTGCTGATGTTCCTGATAAATCGCCCACTCGGCGTCGCTCAAAATGCGACGCGCGAGACGATCGCTCGAACGTTCAACGGCCGCTTCGATACGGGCGATTTCGACGATGTCGGTGCCGAGTCCCAGAACCGCCATTAACGACGCGCTTCCCGCATCAAGGATTTCATCTCGGCGACAGCCGCCGGTAACCCGCTCATCACAGCGCGTCCAATGATCGAATGACCAATGTTCAGCTCATGCATTTCCGGCAGCGCGGCGATGGGCTGGACGTTATGGTAAGTCAGGCCGTGACCGGCATTCACACGGATCCCTTTGGCTGCCGCATAAGTCGCGGCGTCACGGATACGTTCGAACTCATGCTGGCGCGCTTCGTCGCCCTCGGCATCCGCGTAAGCGCCGGTATGCAGCTCGATATAAGGCGCTTCGCAAGCGACAGCCGCATCAATTTGGGCACGGTCGGGATCGATAAACAAAGAGACGTTAATTCCAGCAGCGGTCAGCTTCTTCACGGCATCCTGCATTTTGTTCAGCTGTCCGGCGACGTCCAGACCGCCCTCCGTCGTCACCTCCTGCCGTTTTTCCGGCACCAGGCAACAGAAGTGAGGCTGCAATTCGCAGGCGATAGAAACCATTTCGTCCGTGACCGCCATCTCCAGGTTCATCCGCGTCTGGATGGTCTGGCGCAGCAGGCGCACATCGCGATCCGTAATGTGGCGACGATCTTCGCGCAGATGCACGGTAATGCCGTCCGCCCCGGCCTGTTCAGCGATAAACGCGGCCTGAACCGGGTCGGGATACGCCGTTCCCGGGCGTTACGCAACGTGGCGATATGATCGATATTTACACCTAACAACAGCTCAGCCATGATCCATCCTTAACTTTCTATCTCATCAATAACGCCAGTTTACACCGCCGCCAATCCTGTTTGGTACTCCCGACGTTACTCTTCTTGCGGCGGAGCTGGCTTGGGCGGTTTGATCACGAACTGTCGGAACAGCTCGCGGCTCTTGAGGGTTTACCGCCGAGGTAGGGTTTGAGCGCCATGCGAGTGAACCGTTTAGCGGCGCGCAAGGTGTCCGCATCGGGGAACTCCCGAGCCGCCAACGAGCGAAGTTCATGTCCGGTAAAACTGAGGCGATCCACCACCAGACTGGCGATAAATCCTTTTTCTTCCCGATAGCGATAAGTCATGTCGTCCGCGACGCTTTCGCCGCTGCCGGCGCAGTGCAGAAAGTCGACGCCGTAGCCCAAATGCCCCAGCAGCGCCAGCTCGAAGCGACGCAGCGCCGGTTCTGGCGAGCCGTCAAGCGCAGCCAACTGTTGCAAACAGTGCAGGTAATCGAAGAAGAGCGCGGAGAAGTTGGTTTCGAACTCGAGAACCCGAGTGAGCAGTTCGTTAACGTACAGGCCGCTGTAGAGCGTACTGCCGCTGATGGGGAGCGCCAGAGACACCGGCTCGGCATTGCGAAGCGTTTTCACATCGCCCCGGCCGCTCCAGCGCACCAGCAGCGGGGTAAACGGCTGCAGGCACCCTTTCAGACTGGAACGACGCGCTCGGGCGCCTTTCGCCAACATCCGGACACGGCCCTGATTCTCCGTGAACAGATCCAGCAACAGGCTGGTTTCACTATAAGGGCGCCCATGCAAGACAAATGCGCGCTGCCAGCCTTCCATAGGCGGGGCCCCTTAGAGGTCGTCGATATAACCCAGACTGCGCAACGCACGTTCGTCGTCCGCCCAGCCGGATTTCACTTTAACCCACAGTTCCAGATGCACTTTTGCCTCGAACATCTGTTCCATGTCCTGACGGGCTTCAATGCCGATGGTTTTGATCTTGGAGCCTTTATTGCCGATAACCATTTTCTTCTGGCCTTCACGCTCAACCAGAATCAGACCGTTGATATCGTACCCGCCGCGTTCATTCGCGACAAAACGCTCGATTTCCACGGTGACAGAGTACGGCAGTTCTTCGCCCAGAAAACGCATCAGCTTCTCACGGATGATCTCGGAGGCCATGAAGCGCTGAGAACGGTCGGTGATGTAATCTTCCGGGAAGTGGTGCACCGCCTGCGGCAGATGTTTACGGACGATGCTGGCGATCGTGTCGACATTCATGCCTTTCTCAGCGCTCATCGGCACGACATCCAGAAACTTCATCTTCTGACTGATCATCTGAATGTGCGGCAGCAGTTTACTTTTGTCCGTGACGTTATCGACTTTGTTGATAGCCAGCAGCACGGGATGTTTCTGATCGCGCAGCTTGTTGACCACCATTTCGTCGTCTTCGGTCCAGTGCGTACCTTCGACAACAAAAATGACCAGCTCAACGTCGCCGATAGAGCTGCTGGCGGCGCGGTTCATCAACCGGTTAATCGCACGTTTTTCTTCGATATGCAGCCCAGGGGTGTCCACGTAGATCGCCTGATAAGGCCCTTCCGTATGAATGCCCATGATGCGGTGGCGCGTCGTCTGCGGTTTACGGGAGGTAATAGAAACCTTCTGACCCAGCAGCTGGTTCAGCAATGTGGATTTACCGACATTCGGTCGGCCTACAATCGCGACAAAGCCGCAGTAATTCTGTTCTTCGCTCATTCAAGCTCCAGCTGTATTAACGCCTGTTCTGCCGCAGCCTGCTCGGCTTTACGACGGCTCGACCCCGTGCCGACCACCGGTTCGCTAAACCCGCTGACCAGACAGTGTATGGTGAACTCTTGATCGTGCGCTTCACCACGCACCTGCACTACCAGATAGGTAGGCAGCGGTAAGTGCCGTCCCTGCAGAAACTCCTGCAGCCGGGTTTTGGGATCTTTTTGCTTGTCGCCGGGGCTGATTTCATTCAGGCGACTCTGATACCACTCGAGGATCAGCTTCTCGACCATCTGGATATCGCTATCCAGGAATATGCCGCCGATCAGCGCTTCGACCGTATCCGCCAGAATGGACTCACGACGGAAACCGCCGCTTTTCAACTCTCCCGGCCCCAGACGAAGACATTCGCCCAGTTCGAACTCGCGTGCGATCTCTGCCAGCGTATTGCCGCGCACCAGCGTGGCGCGCATCCGGCTCATGTCCCCTTCATCAACGCGGGGGAAACGGTGATAGAGCGCATTGGCGATCACAAAGCTCAGGATGGAGTCCCCAAGGAATTCCAGCCGTTCATTGTGTTTACTGCTGGCGCTACGATGCGTAAGTGCCTGCAGCAGAAGATCATATTGTCGGAAAGTATAGCCCAGTTTTTTTTGTAAACGATTTATGAGAATGGGGTTCATGTGTTACCAATATCAATCGTGCTTTTTAACCACAGCATACGGAACAGCCCTGCTGAACTCTTATAGTGCCAAAACTGTTTCGTTTGCACTGGCTCCCGTGAGGGAGCCTGCGTTTATTTATGTCGAAAATATTCTACAACGGAAGGCGCAAAGATACCGCGTGTTTATTACGTTGTATTAGTGAATACCGCCAATACGGCTCAGGCGTACGCCAGTAGGCCATTGGCCTTCCTGTTTTTCAAAGCTCATCCAGATTGCCGTGGCTTTACCGACCAGATTTCTCTCCGGCACAAAGCCCCAGTAACGGCTGTCTGCGCTGTTGTCACGGTTATCGCCCATCATGAAGTAGCTGCCGGCCGGCACAACCCATGTGCTTAACGGCTGATGAGGCTGGTGATAGTACAGGCTCAGCTGATCCTGTGCGATCGGAACCGTCAGAATATCGTGCGTGACGTCGCCCAGGGTTTCTTTACGCGTCGTCAGACGAATGCCATTTGCTTGCTCACCCGTCGGGATCTGATAAAAACCGTTGCTGCTTTCCCCGCCCATCCCATTAAAGGTCTGGACAAAGTCGCTCGGCTGCACGTTGCTATAGGTGACGGCCAACGCTTTATCGCAATCAGAAGACTGTGAACACGCAGGCTGGATCGTCACCTGTTTGGCGACAGGATCGTAGCTCACGCGATCGCCCGGCAGGCCCACAACGCGTTTGATGTAGTCCAGACTCGGATTTTCCGGGTATTTAAAGACGGCGATATCGCCACGTTTAGGATGTCCGGTTTCAATCAGCGTCGTCTGGGTAATCGGGTCTTTAATGCCGTAAGCAAATTTTTCCACCAGGATAAAATCACCGATCAACAGCGTCGGCATCATCGAACCCGACGGGATCTGAAACGGTTCATAGATGAATGAACGCACCACCAGCACCACAGCCAAAACGGGGAATACCGAGGCGCAAGTTTCAATCCAACCCGGCTGTTTGATGCTGCTGGAGAGCGTCTGTTCTCCAGCCGTACCGTCCGACTGCTGGCTTGAATGAGCCAGTCTGGCGCGCCGTGCGGGCGCCCATTTGAAACGGTCCAGACACCACACGACGCCGGTAACCAGCGTGGCGAGCGTCAGAATCAAGGCAAACATATTGGCCATGCCAACTCCTATGAAATTATTTACTGTCCTTGCCCACGTGCAGAATGGCCAAAAACGCTTCCTGCGGCAGCTCAACGTTGCCGACCTGTTTCATTCGTTTCTTACCGTCTTTCTGCTTCTGCAACAGCTTTTTCTTACGGCTCACGTCGCCGCCATAGCATTTGGCCAGCACGTTTTTACGCAGCTGCTTGACGGTGGAACGCGCGATAATGTGGTTGCCGATCGCCGCCTGAATCGCAATATCAAACTGCTGACGCGGGATAAGCTCTTTCATTTTTTCCACGAGATCGCGACCGCGATACGGCGCATTGTCGTTGTGCGTAATCAACGCCAACGCATCGACGCGCTCGCCGTTAATCAGGACGTCGACGCGCACCATATTGGAAGCCTGGAACCGCTTGAAATTGTAGTCAAGCGACGCATAACCGCGAGAGGTGGATTTCAGACGGTCGAAGAAGTCCAGCACCACTTCCGCCATCGGAATGTCGTACGTCAGCGCCACCTGGTTGCCGTGGTACACCATGTTGGTTTGCACGCCGCGTTTTTCCACGCACAGCGTGATGACGTTGCCCAGAAACTCCTGCGGCATCAACATGTGACACTCAGCGATAGGCTCACGCAGCTCCGCGATGTTGTTGATCGCCGGCAGCTTGGACGGGCTGTCTACGTAAATCACTTCACCGGCCGTGGTTTCAACTTCGTACACCACCGTCGGCGCCGTGGTGATCAGATCCAGATCGTATTCACGCTCCAGACGCTCCTGAATGATCTCCATGTGCAGCAGACCCAGGAAGCCACAGCGGAAACCGAAGCCCAGCGCCGTTGAGCTTTCCGGCTCATAAAACAGGGAAGCATCGTTCAGGCTGAGTTTGCCCAGCGCATCGCGGAACGACTCGTAGTCATCGGAGCTGACGGGAACAGACCCGCATAAACCTGAGGTTTCACTTTCTTGAAGCCCGGCAGCGCTTTCTCCGCCGGTTTACGCGCCAGCGTCAGCGTATCGCCGACCGGCGCGCCCAGAATGTCTTTGATCGCGCAGACCAACCAGCCCACTTCGCCACAGTTCAGCGTATCGCGATCGACACGTTTCGGGGTAAATATGCCCAAGCGCTCGGCGTTGTAGACCTGACCGGTGCTCATGACTTTGATCTTGTCGCCCTTGCGCAGGGAGCCATTTTTAATCCGGATCAGAGATACCACGCCCAGATAGTTATCGAACCAGGAGTCGATGATCAACGCCTGCAGCGGCGCTTCCGGGTCGCCTACCGGCGCAGGGATATCTCGCACCAGTCGCTCGAGGATGTCGGGTACGCCGACACCGGTTTTCGCCGAGCAACGCACGGCGTCCGTCGCATCAATCCCGACAATATCTTCGATTTCCTGAGCCACACGATCCGGATCGGCCGCAGGGAGGTCAATCTTGTTCAGGACCGGCACGACTTCCAGATCCATTTCGATCGCCGTATAACAGTTAGCCAGCGTCTGCGCCTCTACGCCCTGTCCCGCATCCACCACCAGCAGCGCGCCTTCACAGGCGGCCAGAGAGCGGGAAACTTCATACGAGAAGTCGACGTGTCCCGGAGTGTCGATGAAGTTCAGCTGATAGGTGTGGCCGTCAGTGGCCTTATAATCCAGCGTAACGCTCTGTGCTTTGATGGTGATCCCGCGTTCGCGCTCGAGGTCCATAGAATCCAGAACCTGCGCAGCCATTTCACGCTCGGTTAAACCACCACAAATTTGAATGATGCGGTCAGAAAGCGTCGACTTACCGTGGTCGATGTGGGCAATGATGGAAAAATTTCGTATATGCTTCATTATTAAAGTTTTTCTACCTTGGTATTTCTGAAGTCTTGCCGATCGGCATGCGCATTAGCCGACAACGCTGACCGTTGTCATAGGCCCGAATCGCAGCATTCTACATGCCATACGGGGGAAAACCTAGTCATGGGCCGTCTATTAAGATGGTTTATCATCACGGAGTCCCCCTATTCGCCTTGCGGAAGAAAGCCGGTTGCTGTGCGGCATGAGCGGCGGGAGATGATGCCTGAAAAAGACGGGGGTTACCTCGTCGCTCACGGGCCATACAGGCCGGGATATAAGGAAGCGAGTCTTGCTACGGGAAATCAAGGTCGGCGCCTCGATAAGACGATTGATCCGACCTGACATCCAGCATAGTTCATACCATGCCAAGGCCCCTGTCCGATAACGGTCAGGGGTTCTTAAAGCTCACGCTGTCGGCAATACGCTTGGCCGTAGCCAACGGCAATTCGCCAATCACGGTGATTTCGTGTTTGTCGCGCACGACGGAGTGGATCATCCGCCGTCCTAGCAACGCGTTTTGGTCCGGGTGGGTGTCGCCAACCGGGCTCACGTTGACAGAAAAGCTGAATAAGCCGTCGCTGTAGAGGCGAGATTCCACCGGCACGCCTCCGCTGGGAAGCGGTCGCTGGCTACGCGAGATCTCTTCAACGCCGCTCGGCAGCCACTGCGTCGACCATGCGAAGTCGGCTGATGGTGCCGTGGGAACGCTCAACAGCGGCGGTAGACTCATACGATCCAGATTTTTCATCTCTGACTGCACCGAACCGTCCACCGTCATGGACAAAACGCGGTACTGCTCCAGCAGTTCGCCATTTTGGTCCAGCAAATCGACTCGCAGCGGCAGCCTTGACGTCGCATCCAGACAAATCACATAGCTGAAGCGCGTGCCGTCACGGGAGACAATACGTACGACGTCGCTCTGACGATCGGCAAGACGAATGCGCCCGGTAGGGATAAAGTCGTAATAAGCAGACAGCCGAGAGAAATTCGCGTAGATCAACGCGGGCAGCGCATCGACCATGTGATCGCCGGATAGCGTGAAAGGATCAAGGTTGGTTTCGAAATAGCTGATATTACGAGCACGTTGAACCACTTCACGACGCGGACCGTCGAGATGAAGCAACTGAGCCAACGTTTCCTTCCCCGCTAACGTGTGACGATAGCGAAAAGACTCAATCCCCTGACGGGATACGTTGATGAAATAGATTTCATAGCTCAGGGACTGGCTGGCTCGGCTCATTTGTTGCAACATCGCCCCGGAGTTGTCCTGAGCCGGGGCGATGCCAGAGTAACTCGCGCCGCCGAAAAGCAGCGCGGTGATAAACAAAAAGCGCTTCATTACTGCGGCTGCATTCCTAATGATTAGGTTCCAGGCACCTGAACGGCAGCCTGTTGATCTTCATGTTGGTCGAAACGCAGTTGGTCAGAGTGCACTCGGCGCTGCAGCTCATAGTCCTGCAGCAACGCATTGATGCGCTCATGCTGAGCCTGTTGCTGACGCTGTCCCACCGTGCTGACGCCGGTTTCAGCCGGTACGCTCAGGCTGACCGGCGATGCGGTGCCTAAAGCAGGAAGCGTACTGAATGCCGGGGCTTCGACCGCGCCGTCCGTCGCGACACCGCCTTGCTGGTAGTGCTGCACGCCAACGATGACCGCCAGAGAAACACAGGCCGCGACACCAATTTGCGTCAGATTCGCCGCCAATGGACGGATCTTGTTCCAGAACGACAGGTTTAGCCAGGTCCGAGGATGTGGCTGGGATTCGGGCACCGCCTGCGGGTTGAAGAGAACAGGTTCCTGCTCTAATGCTGCCGCGACACTGGCTGCGACGTCGACGTGCAAGACGTGTTCGCAGACATCATTGCGCAATGTATCGCGTACTACATGGTAACGCTGCCAGCTTTCCTGCAGTGTCTCGTCTTTCGACAAAGCGCTCAGCAGTTCGTTGTCGACAGCCTCGCCATCCATTAAAGCGGAAAGTTTTTCTTTCTGCATACCTTACACCCTTACCTTGTCAAATCGGTCATGATGAACGTTCACAACAAGTTAACGCTGAATAAGCGGTTGTACTTTATTATCAATAGCTTCGCGTGCACGGAAGATACGCGATCGCACGGTGCCGACCGGACAGCCCATGATGTCGGCTATCTCTTCATAGCTCAGTCCATCCAGTTCTCGCAGCGTGATTGCCAGTCGTAAATCCTCCGGCAATGACTCAATCGTGCGGAACACTATCCGACGCAACTCATCAGACAGCATTAAATTCTCAGGGTTCGATATTTCTTTTAACGCGCTGGCATTTTCATAATTCTCAGCGTCGCTGGCGTCCACGTCACTCGACGGAGGTCGCCTCCCTTGGGCAACGAGATAGTTTTTCGCCGTGTTAACCGCAATACGATACAACCACGTATAAAATGCACTATCGCCGCGAAAAGACTCGAGCGCACGATAGGCTTTGATAAATGATTCCTGGACAACGTCCGGTACGTCGCCCGGAGGGACGTAACGAGATACCAGGCTCGCTACTTTATGCTGGTAACGAACAACCAGTAAATTGAACGATTTCCGATCGCCTTTCTGGACCCGCTCAACCAGAACCTGATCTGTTAACTGCTCGCTCATCCGAGGTAATATCTCCTCAAATTTGTCTCCACGCATAGGTTACGTAATGCCAGCCACGTTCTAAATCTTTGAGCAAGCACTCGCTTGGAGTCCATACACATCATTAAGTTCCGTTTCAAAAAAGTCTTTTCTGCTTTGTGTGATCGCCGATGTGATTTCAGTACCAGACCGACCTGTACTCTTGCGGCTAGTTGTACCACACTTCGGCCAACCACGTGCGCCAAATCCCGCTATTCCGGGGGCTACGCATATGTAACACCGTCTTTCCATGCCTTACATAGACAGATAAAAATCGCGTGTCAGCGCCTGGTAGGCGTCGGAATAGTGACCCTCCTCATCTCGAATCACCAGCGAAGACCGCTCGGTCGCCCCCGGCTGCAACGAGAGCGCCAGTAGCGTTCGATGTGCGGGGCGCGACGCAGACTCACGGACATCCGTCCGTAATGACAAGCGCCATCCTTCTTTTTCAGCCTGCGGCACAAACATCTCCGCGACATCGTAGGGCAACACGACGCAAAAAAGCCCATCGGCCGTCAATTTCGCCTTCGCGCAACGCAATAATTCTTGATGGGTCAAAGAGGTAGTATAGCGGGCCTGAGCGCGCGACTCTGAACGGCAGCTCACTCCCGGAACGAAATAAGGCGGATTGCTAACAATCAGCGCGTACTGTTCTTCGGTTCGTTCCGTGAAGTCAGCGATATCCGCCGTGTAAATGGTCATCTGCTCGCGCCAGGGCGAAGCCACCGCGTTCTCTTTTGCCTGCTGCCCTGCCGCGGCATCCAGCTCTACGCCATCTATCGACAGCCGCCCTTTCGTACGTTGCGCTAGCATAAGCGCAATTAACCCGGAACCGCAGCCGATATCCAGCAGTCGACCTGCTTTCGGCACCGGCGCCCACGCGCCGAGGAGAATGCCGTCCGTCCCGACTTTCATCGCGCAGCGATCGTGCGCCACGAAAAATTGCTTAAAGGTGAATCCGCCGGAACGTACCGCCGGCGTCGATAAAGGCTGAGTCATTTTGCGTCTTTTCCTGTTAAACCGCGCTAGCATAGGAGAAACTCTGACGCAGTAAAAGTCGTCTGCATCGCTTAAAGAGATGAACAACCGGGCCAATGAGTCTATAATCGGCGCCCCAAATAGAGGTAGATAATGACAGCGACCAATTTTTCCGAGTTTGATCTTGATGAAAGCCTGCTAAACGCCCTGCAGGATATGGGGTTCTCCCGCCCAACGGCAATTCAGGCTGCCGCCATTCCCCCAGCAATGGACGGACGGGACGTTCTAGGCTCTGCACCAACAGGAACCGGGAAAACTGCCGCCTATCTGCTACCGGCATTGCAGCATCTGCTCGACTTCCCACGTAAAAAATCCGGACCGCCGCGCATACTGATTCTGACGCCTACGCGAGAATTGGCGATGCAGGTGGCTGAGCAGGCCAAGATTCTGGCCGCGCAGACACATCTGGATATCGCCACCATCACCGGCGGCGTCGCTTATATGAACCACGCCGAAGTCTTCAGCGAGAACCAGGATATCGTCGTCGCGACGACCGGCCGCTTGCTGCAATATATCAAAGAAGAAAACTTCGACTGCCGCGCGGTGGAAACGCTGATCCTGGATGAAGCCGACCGCATGCTCGACATGGGATTCGCACAGGATATTGAACACATCGCCGGTGAAACGCGCTGGCGTAAACAGACGTTGCTGTTTTCTGCGACGCTGGAAGGCGATGCCATCAAGGACTTCGCCGAACGCCTGTTGAAAGAACCGGTTGAAGTTGAAGCCGATCCGTCACGTCGCGAACGTAAAAAGATCCAGCAATGGTACTACCGAGCAGACGATCTCCAGCACAAAACCGCGCTGCTGTGTCATCTGCTGAAACAGCCGGACGTCACTCGCTCCATCGTCTTTGTGCGCAAGCGTGAGCGCGTGCATGAAATGGTTGCATGGCTGCGTGAAGCGGGCATCGAAACCTGCTATCTGGAAGGTGAAATGGTGCAGGCCAAGCGCAATGAGGCCATCAAACGCCTGAGCGACGGCCGAGTCAACGTGCTGGTGGCAACCGACATCGCCGCGCGCGGACTCGACATCAATGATGTCAGTCACGTATTCAACTTTGACCTGCCTCGCACGGCAGATACCTATCTGCACCGCATCGGCCGTACCGGCCGCGCCGGTCGTAAAGGTTGCGCCATCTCGCTGGTGGAAGCGCACGACCATCTACTGCTGGGGAAAATCAGCCGCTACCTGAACGAGCAGATGAAAGCCAGAGTGGTTGATGAGCTGCGTCCTTCGACGCGTGCGCCGAGTGCGAAAATCACCGGTAAGCCGTCGAAGAAAGTCCTGGCGAAGCGCGAAGAGAAAAAGCAGAAAGAGAAGCCGAAGACCAAGACGAAAGTGCGTCATCGCGATAGCAAAAATATTGGTAAACGTCGTCAGCCTAGCAATAGCGCGGACAAACCGGCCGATAAAAAATAATCTCCCAGCCGCCTGTCAATGAAGCGGTCTAAGACATCGGTACATGTTGCGATCCGCTGTCTTACAACGCCCAATGAACTTCATTGGGCGTTTTGCCTTTAGGACCGGTCACAGACAACAAGAAAGGGAGCCAAGGCTCCCTTTTCTATACGTTCTATACGGTTAATCCGTTTTAAATGACGTCGATCTCGATTACAGACTTTCTGTAAAAGTACGAGCAATAACGTCGCGCTGCTGTTCTGGCGTCAGCGAGTTGAAGCGGACCGCATAGCCGGATACACGAATGGTCAGCTGCGGGTATTTTTCCGGATTCTTGACCGCATCTTCCAGCGTTTCACGGCGCAGTACGTTGACATTCAGGTGCTGGCCCCCTTCAACGCGAACTTCTGGTTTCAGCTCCAGAGGAATTTCACGATATTCGAACTGACCCAGATCGCTGACTGGCACAATTTGATCTTCGCTGTAATCCGCTTTTGAACAAACGCAACGCGCCTCTGATTTCTCATCATCCAGTAACCAGAAAGAATTAACCAATGCGGTGTTGTTTGCCTTGGTGATTTGAATACCTGTAATCATGATTGCCTCCGTAGCACGGCGTGTAAGTCTGAATGTGAATCTCGTATCCAGTAACAAATCTGCCAGTTGTTTAACATCAGGGTAAACCCGACTGAATCTGCTAACCTATATACCAGCCAAACACCCCACAATCATTGATTCAAATCAATTTCTTCCGTTTGAAAATTCAACCACCGATGGCAATCTTTTGTTTTATATCAATTTTACCCACCTTGCGCGCTTTGCAAAAAATCCTATATTTTTTCAATTTTTTTGTTAAAACAACGCTGACGCTGCGAATAGTCCGGTTATGGTTTTACCTCTTCGGGATTGGACGGTAAGCTAGCCGGATTGATTGAATGGACAAGGGCGCATTGATGGCAACTTCCCTGACCTGGCACGACGTACTGTCCCAGGAGAAACAACAACCCTACTTCACTGATACGCTGAAATTCGTTCACCAGGAACGAGAAGCGGGAAAAGTGATCTACCCTCCTCAGCAAGACGTGTTCAACGCTTTTCGCTATACCGAATTCCACGATGTCAAAGTCGTTATTCTCGGTCAGGATCCTTATCACGGTCCGAATCAGGCGCATGGCCTCTCTTTTTCCGTCCGCCCCGGCATCCCGGCGCCGCCGTCACTCGCCAACATCTATAAAGAACTGGCCAGCGATATCCCCGGCTTTGAGATTCCACGGCACGGCTTTCTACAGAGCTGGGCTCAGCAAGGCGTTTTACTGCTTAACACCGTTCTCACGGTGGAAGGCGGAAAAGCGCACTCGCATGCCAATCTGGGATGGGAAACGTTTACAGACAAAGTGATCGCAGCGCTTAATTCACATGGTGAGGGGATTGTTTTTCTGCTGTGGGGATCGCATGCGCAGAAAAAAGGCAACATCATCGATCAGCAGCGTCACCACGTGCTGAAAGCGCCACACCCTTCACCGCTCTCAGCGCATCGCGGCTTTATGGGATGCAGGCATTTTTCACAGGCTAATCATCTGCTGGAGCAGCAAGGACTCTCGCCTATCGACTGGATGCCGCAGCTCCCTGACGAAAAATGATGTCGCCGACGGTCTTCGTTCATTCGAACGGGGGCAATTCATTGAAAAATTGGCAGAAATTTAGAAAACAAAGCTAAAGATAGATGAGTTTGAGATAAAAGAAGAATTAGAGGAAAAGCGGGAAGGAATATTGGTGGAGCTAAGCGGGATCGAACCGCTGACCTCTTGCATGCCATGCAAGCGCTCTCCCAGCTGAGCTATAGCCCCACACGATAGATCTGTTTCAGTGATACCCAAACATGGAGTTTGGTGGAGCTAAGCGGGATCGAACCGCTGACCTCTTGCATGCCATGCAAGCGCTCTCCCAGCTGAGCTATAGCCCCGTCCTGACACAACATCTGTGTGAACGGGCCGAATGATATGCAACGCCATCGGTAGTGTCAACGGCTAAATCCATTTACTCGGTCGACCGCTGAAAAAGCCGTCAAGCTGAGCAAAACGCGGTCATCAGGTTCTCTTTCATCGCGCTATTTCATACGGTGCGCGACACGTTCAGGACGGGGATCGAAACAGCCTCGGAGCCGCATCATTACTGATATTCAAATCCCGCCGCAATCTTTCAGCTACCCCATAAAAAACCCCGCGTAGCCTACGCTCGCGGGGTTTTACTGAGGCTATTTTTCTGCCGGTGATTATTGCTGTGCTTCGCGCTCAGCAATGAATGACAGCGCACGATCGATACGGGCCAATGCACGTTTTTGACCTACACCGTGAACGGTGACATCAACACCCGGTGACTGGCCGGCACCCGTGACCGCAACACGCAACGGCATACCCACTTTGCCCATCCCCTGCTGCAGCTCGTCGGCCGTACTTTGGATAGCATGATGAATATTTTCCGGCGTCCACTCAGTAATCGCCGCCAGTTTAGCGCGAACCAGCTCCAACGGCTGACGAGCGACCGGACGCAAATGCTTCTTCGCGGCATCGGCATCGAATGCGTCGAACTCTTCATAGAAGTAACGACAGGATGCCGCCATCTCTTTCAACGTTTTGCAACGTTCGCCCAATAGTTTGACCAGTTCACTCAGCTGCGGACCATTACTGGTATCAATGCCAGCTTGTTCAATGTGCCAGGACAGCTGCGTCGCAACGTACTCCGCCGGTAAATGATTAATGTAGTGGTGATTCAGCCACAGCAGCTTTTCAGTATTGAACGCGCTAGCTGATTTGCTGACGGCATCCAGAGTGAATAGCTGTTTCATTTCTTCTATAGAGAAGACTTCCTGATCGCCATGCGCCCAGCCCAGACGTACCAGATAGTTCAGCAAAGCTTCCGGCAGGAAACCATCGTCACGGTATTGCATCACGCCCACAGCGCCATGACGTTTAGACAGTTTTTTACCATCGTCGCCCAGAATCATCGAAACATGTGCATATTCCGGTACCGGCGCGCCCAGCGCTTTCAGGATGTTGATCTGACGAGGCGTGTTATTAATGTGATCTTCCCCGCGGATGACATGGGTAATTTCCATATCCCAATCGTCGATCACCACGCAGAAGTTATACGTTGGCGAACCGTCGGTGCGGCGAATAATCAGATCATCCAGTTCCTGGTTACTGAATTCGATAGGGCCGCGAATGTTGTCATCAAAGATGACGGAGCCTTCCTGCGGGTTACGAAAACGCACGACGTGCGGCTCATTGTCAGCATGATGTTCGTGGGAATCGCGGCAGCAGCCGTCATAACGGGGCTTTTCGCCATTCGCCATTTGCTGCTCACGCAGCGCCTCAAGACGCTCCTTGGAGCAGTAACATTTATAAGCAGTCCCGTTTTCCAGCATTTCATCAACGACCGCATTGTAGCGATCGAAACGTTTAGTCTGGTAATACGGACCTTCATCCCAGTCCAGACCCAGCCAGTTCATACCATCCATGATGGCATCGATAGCCTGTTGGGTTGAACGCTCCAGATCGGTATCTTCTATACGTAATACGAATTCGCCATCCTGATGACGCGCGAACAGCCATGAATAGAGTGCGGTACGGGCGCCGCCGACGTGAAGATAACCAGTAGGACTGGGAGCGAAACGGGTTTTGATTTTCATGGGGATTACGGCCTTATTACTCAACGGCTGTCAGTGAATACCGACGCAAGCTCATATTAAAAGTGGGCAATATTCTATCACTCTACTTCGATTCCTCAACGCAATAACATCGTATGCCCACGCCCTCTCCCGCCAAAATGCTTACGATTTCAACACTAATGCACACAAATAAAGCTCTCTGACTAATTTTACGACGAACAGCCATTTAAGTTTTAAAAAGCGTTGACTCACTATGAACTATCCCTATAATGCCACTCCACACAGCGCGGGTGATTAGCTCAGCTGGGAGAGCACCTCCCTTACAAGGAGGGGGTCGGCGGTTCGATCCCGTCATCACCCACCACTCTTTACTTAGTAAAGAGCTCCGCTGTGAAGAGATTAAGTGTGATAAGTGGGTGATTAGCTCAGCTGGGAGAGCACCTCCCTTACAAGGAGGGGGTCGGCGGTTCGATCCCGTCATCACCCACCACTTATCAGCCAGCGCCTTGGTCTCTAAAATGTGTTACAGAAGTGGGTGATTAGCTCAGCTGGGAGAGCACCTCCCTTACAAGGAGGGGGTCGGCGGTTCGATCCCGTCATCACCCACCACTTCTGCGGGTCGTTAGCTCAGTTGGTAGAGCAGTTGACTTTTAATCAATTGGTCGCAGGTTCGAATCCTGCACGACCCACCATCTTCGGTTTTTCTGCAGTAACTCATCCAGAATCCTGACTCATATTTCTCTCGCGACTGCGAGGATGAAGCTGGGTTTTCGTTCGTTCTCAAAAAAATCATAACGCTGAGAGCACGTGCTATATCTTAGACTGGCCCCATAGATCACCAGACACTTCGACTCTCTTAAAATAAGAGGTAGTCTTGGAACTATGTTTAATACCAGTCAGAACGATAAGATGGTTGACGTGTTATCAGGGCCTGAACGGCGTCGCCGCCGTACTCCGCAGGAAAAAATTGCCATTATTCAGCAGACTATGGAACCCGGTATGACCGTGTCTCATGTCGCGCGCCTGCATGGCATCAATGCAAACCAGATATTCAAATGGCGCAAGCAATATGAAGACGGCTCGCTGACGGCTGTTGCATCGGGCGAGGAAGTAGTGCCGGCCTCCGAGCTCGCTGCCGCCAATAAGCAAATCCGCGAGCTCCAGCGCCTTCTGGGCAAAAAGACGATGGAAGCCGAGATCCTTAAAGAGGCCGTGGAGTTCGGTCGGGCAAAAAAATGGATTGCGCATGCGCCCTTGTTGCCCGGGGACGACGACTAACCGACGTCTGCCGGAGTATTGGTGTGTCGCGTGCGCAACTGAGCATCAGGGTTCACCGGCCTTCTGACTGGCAGGATCGCAGACGGCAGCCCCGTTCTGACGATACCACCGTATTGTCCCGGATAAACATGGCGGTGGCTGACCTGCCGACGTATGGTTATCGCCGTGTATGGGCGCTGCTGCGACGGGAGTCGGAGCGGGACGGCCTGCCTGTGGTTAATGCGAAGCGGGTGTATCGCATTATGAGAACGCATAATCTGCTTCTTGAACGTAAACCCGCTGCTCCTTGCCGTAAGCGGGCCCATAAGGGGCGCGTAGCAGTAGCGGAAAGTAACCGGCGCTGGTGCTCAGATGGCTTTGAGTTCCGCTGTGATAATGGCGAAAAGCTGCGGGTGACCTTCGCGCAGGACTGCTGCGACAGGGAGATCATTGACTGGGCAGCGAGCACCGGAGGCTATGACAAAGAAACGGTGCAGGATGTCATGCTGGGTGCGGTGGAAAAACGCTTCGGAAGGCAGTTGCCAACAGAGTCGCTGGAGTGGCTGACGGATAACGGTTCAGCCTACAGGGCTCATGAAACGTGGGCGTTCGCCCGGTTGCTGGGACTGGAGCCTTGCACGACAGCAGTGCGAAGCCCGGAAAGCAACGGCATGGCAGAAAGCTTCGTGAAGACGATAAAACGGGACTACATCAGCATCATGCCGAAACCGGACAGCCAGGCAGCGGTGATGAATCTGGCGGTGGCGTTCAGTCATTACAACGAACATCATCCGCATAGTGCACTGGGATATCGCTCACCACGGGAATATATACGCAGGAAGTTATCGCAACCGTAAGAGAGCAAAAACGTCTGGATATATAGGGTCAAATCCATATCTCCCCCTAACCTCACCAATGCAATTCATCGATTCATCCTTAATGCCCTGATTCATATGCAGAGTCTTAACGTACCCGCGTTCAACATCTCAGCCGTCAGCACCAAACAAAAACATTCATACCTACAGCGCCGTCATACACATTATGTTTGCTCACGGCTTACGATCAGTAAGCTTTAAGGGCAATCCGTTCATATCCATCCTGACCCCAGCCACAATAATTATCACAGTGGGAGAGTGATAACTGTTGGTCACAGGTTTTTCCGTGATTGAAATAGATTTTCGGTGTTTTTTTAGTCGACGAATGAGTGACGTGCGGAAAATATCTCCCCCAAAAATTTCCGCCGTTTTCGGGCGTTGTGTCTTCACACAGACTATTCCCCATCTTTTCCCCCTACCTTTCATTGCAACATAAACGCTTTTATCGATTCGTTAATCGAAGCGACGTAAAAGTAAGGTGCGGCGAATCATTCAATGTCCAAGGTACCGTGGTGGCCACCTTCGCCCAGCAGAGCGACGGCGCCGTGACTTCGCGACATAATCTTCTGGGCCGCTTGCAGCATTTCTATGCTGACAGCGATTTAGCTATCGCTGATGTGCCTCTCCCCCCTCCTGAAGGCAGGCTCGAAGACAGCCTGCCGCGTTCAATTTTATTCGACAGGATATTGATTTATCGATAGAAAAAACGCCATTAGCCGCAGAAACCGATGGCCCGGCGATCAGGCGCCATCGATTTTTTTCCCAGCCGGAAAATAGCGATAAAGCGTGGAGCGTCCGATGCCGTAGGTGAGCGAAATCTGTTGTCGGTCATAACCGTTGGCCAGGAGTCGGGCGATCATCTCGCGGTCCGTCGGAGACAACGCCTTCGGCCTTCCCCCTATCCGCCCCTGTGCGCGAGCGGCGGCCATGCCCGCCAGAGTGCGTTCGACGATCAGCTCCCGCTCCATCTCCGCCAACGCGCTCATGACATGAAAGAAAAAGCGGCCCATCGCCGTGCCGGTATCGATACTGTCGGTCAGGGAGCGGAAATGTATCCCGCGCTCGTGCAATTCGGAAATCAGCGCGATGAGGTTTTTCACGCTGCGCCCCAGTCGGTCCAGCTTCCACACGATGAGCGAATCGCCCTTTTCTAAGCACTTCAACGCCCGCTTTAGCCCCGGCCGGTTCTCAACCTTACCGCTCATTCGATCTTCAAAAATCTGGTCACAACCTGCGCTAATTAATGCATCGCGCTGTAAATAGTTCGATTGGTCACTTGTTGACACCCTCATATAGCCGATTTTTGCCATTTCCCCTCCCGATTCACGGCTGTGATGACGGGGGATTGTGGCAAATCGCGTCGCGGTAGGCACTCTCGAAAACCTTGGTTTAGGGGAAGGCTCCGCGTTACCGGTGGGGACGCCGATCCCCTGGCCGTCGGCGACGGTGCCTGCGGGATGGCTCCAGTGCAACGGCGCGACGTTTACAGCCGCCCAATATCCCAAGCTGGCGCAGGCCTATCCGGGACTTAAATTACCGGATCTGCGCGGCGAATTTATTCGTGGTTGGGACAGTGGGCGTGGGGTTGATGGCGGGCGGGCATTACTCGCAGCACAAGGCGATGAACTCAAATCGCACAACCATGGTTTCATTAATGAATATGGAACAGCCACAGCACAGTTCATTGCTTTCACTGATCAAAACAATGAAGGCGTAGATGGCGGACTCAGAGAAGGGAGTCGAGCGTGGACTTACGTCTGGTTGGCAAGTACCGGAGGAAATGAAACAAGACCCCGCAACATCGCATTTAACTACATCGTGAGGGCCGCATAATGTCTAAAGCTGAATTGAATGATGACCTGATTGCCGTGGTGGCCGGAGACATTACCGTCTACCACTTTGATGAATTAACCGGTGAATATCATTTCCCGACCACGCAATATCTGCCGGTGGGCGTCGGCTTGCCCGCGCATTCCTGTTTCGATGCCCCTCCGGCTCCCAAAGACGGCTTTGCGATCCGCCGGACGGTCGACGGTTCGGCATGGGAATATCTCAGCGACCATCGCGGCGATACGGTTTACAACACGCAAACCCGGCAACCCGTGACGCTGACGACGCTGGGGGCGTATCCGGAAAATACAACGCCGCTGGCGCCCGCCACGGAATACGATATTTGGGACGGGACAAACTGGGTGTTGGACGTGGCAGCGAAGCAGACTGGCGAGATCGCGGAAGCTGAACAACGCCGACAAACGCTGCTGACCGAGGCAGATAACGTGACGTCGGACTGGCGGGTCGAGCTGATGCTCGGAGATATCAGCGATGATAATAAAACCAAACTGTCGGCGTGGATGGCCTACAAGGCCGCGGTCAACGCTGTCGATGTGTCAACGGCCCCTGACGTGAGCTGGCCTGCGCAACCGGCGGTGTAATCTCCGAATTTGTGTTTTACCACTGAGATCGGTCAGTCTGGAGACAGACTGACCTTTTACTTATTTGGAGATTGAGGTTTCCCTAAGGGAATATTAGGAAAGAGCATGTTCGTTGATTTTCATGACACGGGCAGGGAAACGCAAACTCCTGACGTGGCACGATCAACTTCATTGAGGGTCTCGTAGGACCAATAAAAAAGCGGGAAGGAAAACCTCCCGCTTTTTCGTCAGCGAAGCCGAACAGACGGCTTGGCACATCATTATCAACCCACGGCGTCGATATCGTGTACGGGATAAATCGTGGTAGAATCGGTATCCCGATAAAACAAACCGTCGGCTTCATTCAGGAACATACCAGCCTCGCAGAAGACGCCTTCTTCAATCGGCACCACACGGTAGCCCGGCAACGCAAACTGATCATCAGCCAAAATCACATTTTCCACACGGCGACTACTTTCAGGAAGCAACGCGACTCTTTTTGTCATTTTTACCACTCCACAATCAACATGCCGGGTTGGCCTTCGGCCCCTACACCATCGATGCCCGTAGAGCCACCACCGCCCCCCACGCCATAACCATAACCTTTAAAAGCTCTCACGCCTTCGGCACTTCCTCTAGCGCTTGAGCGGACCATTCCACCACCGCCGCCAAATGGGCCGGAGGCACCAGCGCCACCTGCACCTGAAGCAATAATAGAAGCGCCGGATTCAATAATTGAGGTTCCACCCACACCATCATTACCAAAGCTGCCGTTGGGATATCCGCCGCCGCCTCCACCACCAAATTGGTTATTACTGCCACCGCCGCCTCGGTCACCGCCGCCGCCGCCTGCCAGCGTCAAATAGTGGCCGAATGTTGTTGCGCCCCCGGTGGATCCAGGAGTGCCGTCGTTAGCAACTTGAGTTGAGCCCGCAGAGCCTGCAGCACCGATAGTGACAGCAATGACTTCGCCTGGCGTGACGTTCACAGCCTCTTTAATGATGGGTTGGCCAGCGCCACCACCACCACCGCCACCACCCCATTCGTAAGTCAGCGTTCGACACCCGCCGCCGCCGCCGCCGCCGCCGCCGCCACACCCAGACAGATAAACGGTGGATACCCCCTCCGGCACGACGAACTGTCCGCTGGTCAAAAATTTCTGCAATCCACGTGTCCGGGCAATCTCCTTCTGGACGTTCTCTCTAAATCCCAGATTCTCACGGAACTGTGCCTTATCAGCGATGTCTGCACCGTTTTGGTCAATGGCCATTTTGCCGGCGAGCGTCTTGCCTACCGACTCGGCATAGTTAGCATCAATGGCCGATTTTACGAATGCCGTGGTCGCGATTTGCGTGGTGCTTACCGCCGGTTCGGCGGTCGGTGCGGTAGGAATACCGCTCAGCGCTGGGCTATTGGATGGCGCTTTTTTCGCCAGTGAATTAGCGACCGTCGACGCAAAATTAGCATCATTACCCAACGCGATGGACAGTTCTTTCAGCGTATCCAGCGCCGCCGGGGATCCATCGACCAGCGCGGCCACAATACTTTTCACAAATGCCGTCGTCGCCAGTTGATCGCTGTTGCTGTCGCTCGCGGGCGTGGGTGCTTTCGGCGTGCCGCTGAAGGTCGGGTTCAGCTTTGGCGCGTACTGCGTGTGCGGGTCGGCTGCGGATTCGTGCTGCGAAAGACCGGCGCTGGTCGCGTCCAAATTATCTTTAAGGTAGCGGGTGCGATAGGCCAGCTCCTGCGCCTGACGGTTGGATATCCCGCCGGGGCCGCCCACCACCGGGTCCGAGGTTTCCAACTGGTATATACCGTCGGTCCACTCGGCTTTTTCTGTTAACTCTGCCATTAGATATCTCCGTGATTATTGTTCGTTGTTGTCTCTTCCGGACGATATTCCGCATCGCTATACACCGTCATTTCAACCCAGCAGGGGTATCCGTGTTCATCGGTACCCAGCGTTTTTCCCGCCTGAGCGACAGAAAATAGACGTAGCGTCGATTCATCCACATCAACCCCATCGTCTGGCCAAGTGCCTGCAGCGCTATAAGCTTGTTCCAAAATATAGGGATAAAACATACCGTTAGAAAATTTATACATACGTCCTCACATTCCAACAGCCCACCAGTTGATCGCGGTGGCTGCTGTGCCGTTATTTAAAAAAAACTGTGCGCTTGCGTGCGGTACTGGCGACGATTTACGTCGCAGAGTTGTGTTTGACGGATTGACATCATCGTAAATGCAGCCCATCACGCAAAACGCATAGCTAGGGAATGGGATATTAAAATTGACCGTTACCGGCGAGGCGGCCCCAGTTACGCTTTGCCCCCATTGAATAATCAGTCCACCAGGCAAAAGTCGCCATCCGTTGAAGTCATTCAAACCCGCAAAAGACGACATATCCGGGATCTGATTTTGACCGGTTCCCACCCCGCGTTTTGCCGCTTCCCCTAAACCAAGGTTTTCGAGAAAACGCGCTTTATCCGGGATATCCGCGCCGTTTTGACCTTTTTCCATTTTGCCGGACAGCGAGTTCGTCACCGTGGCGGCGAAGTTGGCATCGTTGCCGAGCGCCGCTGACAGCTCTTTCAGCGTGTCCAGCGCTTCCGGCGAACCGTCCACCAGCGCATTGATGGCCGACTTCACGAAGGCCGTTGTCGCAATCTGCGTGGTATTCACGCTCGCCTCGGCGGTCGGCGCGGTGGGAGTACCGCTCAGCGCTGGGCTGTTTAGCGGGGCCTTTTGCGCAATGCTGTTGGTTATCGTCGTCGCAAAGTGCGGGTCATTACCCAGCGCGACGGACAGCTCTTTCAGCGTATCCAGCGCCGCCGGAGAGCCATCGACCAGCGCGGCCACCACGCTTTTCACAAACGCCGTCGTCGCCAGCTGATCGCTGTTGCTGTCGCTCGCGGGCGTCGGCGCTTTCGGCATGCCGCTGAAGGTCGGATTCAGCTTCGGCGCGTACTGCGTGTGCGGGTCGGCCGCGGATTCGTGCTGCGAAAGACCGGCGCTGGTCGCGTCCAAATTGTCTTTAAGGTAGCGGGTGCGATAGGCCAGCTCCTGCGCCTGACGGTTGGATATCCCGCCGGGGCCGCCCACCACCGGGTCCGAGGTTTCCAACTGGTATATACCGTCGGTCCACTCGGCTTTTTCTGTTAACTCTGCCATTAGGCACTCCCGTAGTTGTAACTATTGTCATAGATTGCCGTGCGGTTGTAGCGAATCGGCACGGCGGTATATTCGATGCTGGCCAGATGGCAACGCGCGGGGGCGATGGCCTCTAGCGTGCGGCGCAGCATCTGCGCCTGATCGTTGGTGATCGGCTGCTGCAACAGCACGCGGTAAACCGCCCATTTGCTGGCGTCGCCGTACACGAACAGGTTGTTGTAACGGCGTTCGCCGTCGTAATTGAGGCGTCCGATATGCTCGATCAGTTCGACCTCGCCGAAGCCCAGACTGCGGATCACCGCACGGATCGCCCAGGGCGTACCCTTGTAGCGATGCATTTCGATAGCGGTTTTGATCATCGCCCGGCGCGCGTCTTCCGACTCCGCCAGCACCCAGCCGTCTTCCTTCAGCGAAAACTGTTCGGCCAACGCGTCCAGCGCGCTGCTGTCGACGATATCGACGAGGTAAACCATCAGCGCCGACAGATCCAGCTCATCCCAGCGCTCGGCCAGATTCGCCAGCGCGGTCAGGCTGGCGTCCCCCGCCAGCGGCGGAGGAAGAGGCAGATCACTCATCCGACACCCCCGTCGCCACGATCTCGATACCGGTGCAGTGCGCCCACTGATGCTCTTCGACCGTCAGCGACTGCGTGGGCGAAGTCAGCGACACGTCGTAGACGCCGTTCACCGACAGTGCGGCCATGATCTGGCTGAGCACGATGTCTTTGCCGAGCGTCGCCGCCCGCGCCTGAACCCAGGCGGCGGCTGCGGTTTCCGCCGCGGCTTTCACGGACTCGGAGGACTCGCCGCGCTTGATGACCAGTTGCGCATGGATGGCATAATCCACCCGCTCCGGCGCGCTGACGGTGACCGTGTCGGTCAGCGGACGCACCTTCTCCGCCGAGCACAGACTCTCGACGTCGGTAAGCACCGAAGCATCCGGCAGCCCGCCGGACATCAACGGGTACAGCTCGACCGTCCCCGGCGTCGGCGACACCACCGCGACATCGACGATGTCCGGGTGCGCGCTCAGCGCGTGATAGCGGTACGCCAGCCGGGAACCCGCGGTGCTGAACGCTTCGGGCGCGAGCATGATGCGTTCGCGCAGCTTCTCGTCGTCTTCCTGTTCGGAACCGCCGCTGGTGGCCGTCAAATTGCTGACCGCCAGGTCGAGGAGATCGCTCACATCGTCCAGCAGGGTACTGATCTGCGCGGGCTGCCAGCCGTTGCCGACGGTCCCCGCGTCAGCGCAGGTCGCGGTGGTGGTGATGCTCGTCGTGCCGGCTTTCAGCACGGCGTCAGTATCGGTCGCAAAAATGACGCTATCGGAAGCGCTGACCCGCAGCCCCGCCGGGATCAGCACGTCGGTCAGCGGCGCGGAGTCGACGCTAAATGCCAGCATCGCCTGCGCGGACTGCGCGGCCAGGCGATAAACGCCCACCAGCTCGCCGAGATAATCCAGCATCGGCGCACGCGCGTAGCGCACCAGGTTCTGCTTGGCCGCATCCTGAATGGCGCTGCGCAATAGCATTTCGCGATAGGCGATCAGGTCGATCAGCAGGCGCTCCGCCTGCGCCGGGTAAAGGGTTTTGCCGCTGTCCGCCTCGTAGCGGGCAATCATTTCAGCCGTGATCGCCTCTGCATCACGTTCGATAAACACAGGCTCTGTTGTTAACGCCATACCAGCTCCGTTTGTTGTTCCACGCCTGCGACCGTGCGCCACTGCACCCGAAGCGTCAGATGTTCGCCGTCCACCGTGGGTTTCACGCCCAGCAGTTTGCAGCGCGGCTCCCAACGTTTGATGGCCTCAACCGACTCCCGCACCACGTGCGGAATAGCCCGGTCGATGGGGTAGTCGAGGTAGCGATGCAAATCGCTGCCGAACTCCGGACGATGCGGGTCGCTGCCGCGCGGGGTGCGCAGAATAATGAAAATGGATTGAGCAATATCGGCGGTGCCCTCGACTAAATCGCCGGGGTGTTGCAGTGCCGGTTGCCAGAAGATTGAGTTCGTTTTCATACGGTCAGTATCCCCGCCAGCCCGCGCCAGGGCTTGTAAACACAGTTAAAGGTGCATGATGAGGCATGACGAAAAAACGCGATTTTCACGCCCTCGCCCAAGACAGATTGCGCGGCCGGGAAACAGTAAAAAAACCGCCCGACGTGCGTGAAACTAGCGAGCAAAACGGGTCGAAAATGGGCGATAACGAGTCTGGAAAAAAACCAAAAAAGCAAAAATGAGTCTCCATCACCGTCAACAGACTCGGCGCTCTGGTGACGCGGAAGAATTGAGAATGGATAGAACCGTCAACGGAAAACGCGGATATCGCAGAAGGCGAACGGGAAATGGGCGGTGTCGGGTGTCGGGTGTCGGGTGTCGGGTGCCGGGTGTCGGGTGTCGGGTGTCGGGTGTCGGGTGTCGGGTGTCGGGTGTCGGGTGTCGGGTGTCGGGTGTCGGGTGTCGGGTGTCGGGTGTCGGGTGTCGGGTGTCGGGTGTCGGGTGTCGGGTGTCGGGTGTCGGGTGTCGGGTGTCGGGTGTCGGGTGTCGGGTGTCGGGTGTCGGGTGTCGGGTGTCGGGTGTCGGGTGTCGGGTGTCGCAGCGTATGACCGCGCTTCGCGGAGGGCAACCCTCATCGAGCATCAAGACACACTCAATTTGGTGTGTGATTACAGATCATGCTGAAACACGCGTGCGACCGGCGATGAGCATGGCCGCCCGCATCCATGACGGAGCCAGCGGCGCTGATACGCCCGATGGCGGAAAGACGGGGCTGATATCCCCGCCCTCCCCGCGTGACGGTCAGTGTGAGTGGTGATTGGAGTTGCCGCCCGCGTCCATGACGGAGCCGGTGGCGCTGACGTTGCCGTTGACGGTGACGTTGCCCTGGATAGTCGCCGCCGTACCGACCATGTCGCCCTGATAGGTGAGCTTCCCCTGCACCAGCACATTGCCGGTGAAGGTTGTGTCGGGCGAGTCGACGGTAGCGCGCGGTGTTTTCACCACCACATCCGCCTGCGTTTCGATGACGATGTGCTGAATACCGCCATTGACCGTCAACGTGTGCGTCGCGCGATCGTAATAGAACGCCGCGCCGTCCGAGTAGGTGCAGCCGCGCGCCTGCGCGTTATTGACCGGCGGCGTATCGACGCTCGAATAAATCGCGCCGAGGATCACGCCGTCTTCGCCATTGTCGTCCAGCAAAATACGCACCTGTTCGCCGACGTCCGGCAGCCAATAGTCCTTGTTATTCTGCGTGTTGCGCTGCAACACCTCCAGCCAGGCGGTGCGCAGGTTGTCGCACTCCGGCAGCCGCACACGGGCGCGCACGCCCGCGGCATCAACGGCACTCACGGTGCCAACGCGTAACGATGTCATACGTGCTCCTCTCTCCCCATCGTTAGATGAAAACCGCCCTCGCGGTGATGGGGCATCGTCAATCTGCGAGCTATCGCTGCGCAGGCGCTCTGGGTCAACAGACCGCGGACGGACTCGTGGCTCGCATTCATCATGATGCGCCCTCTTTTTTCGTGGTTTGCGTCGTGCTGCCGTCGGGGTGATAGACGGACAGCGTATTGGATTGCCCGGTCGTCGCCTTGCGAGCGCCCTTGGTCACCGGACCGCGGACAATCTCCAGCTCGCTGACGTAACCGCCGTCGCGCGTGAGCGAATGCCGCACCTGATTCAGCAACCAGTCGCCGGAAAAGCGGCCGAAACCGCTCAGCGAAATTTTGTTGCCCGCGATCAGCGAGGTGGCGCCCATCAGCGTCAGCTGCCCGCTCTCCTGCTGTTCGTTGTGCTGATCCAGCGCCGCGTTGGCCTTCAGCTCCGCCGTGTCTTTGCCGGTCGTCCGGCTGTTGACGTTGAGCGTATCCGCGCTGGTCGCGCTGTCGTCGCCGGACTGCGTTCCGTCAGCCTTGTAGGTCACCAACTGCTTCTTCGCGGGGTCCTGATGCTTGATCTTCGCCCCTTCGTACACGTGACTGATGGTGTCGCGCATCGAGAAGCTGGCGACGTCGTTGCGGGTGAACGTCTTCACCGGCGTCTGGCTGCGCAGCGCGCCCAGATGCGAGAAGATCAGTTGGGTGCTGGTCACCTTCACCGCATAGCCGTACTCGCTGGCCAACCGTCGCAAAAAAGCGACATCGGTTTCCGCGTACTGCGTGATGCGGTCAAACGTGATCGGCGCGATGCTGCCGACCAGCGCCAGCTTGTGTTTTTTGGCGATACGGTTGGCGATGGCCGCCAGCGTAGTGCCTTCGAATCCCCGGCTGGACTTGGTGCGCAGCGCGGTTTTGACGGACGTCGCCACCCCGCGCATCGAGACGGTCGAGGGCGGCGATCGCACCTCGATTTCATCGATACTGAATGCGCCGCAGTCCCGCAAGGTGTCGCCGCGATAGCCCAGTTTGAGCGACAGGGTGTCGCCTTTTCCCGGATACCAGGCGTCGATCCAACGACCGTCGGTGTCGTCCAGCTCCACTTCCAGCGTGTCCGACTCGTTTTTGATGCCGTCTGTGTAGGTCAGCCGCGTGACGTAGGGCGCGATATCGTTGGTGATATCTTTTTGCAGATACCACAGCGTGAAAATCGGCTGCGGCACTTCACGATTGGCCGTCGACGCGGCCGGTTGAGCGATTAACGTAGCCACGGCGGCGTGTCCTCCGTCAGCACGACGTCAGCCTGTTCAATCACCGGGATCGACAGCATGATGCCGGAAGCCAGCACGGGCGTGACGGCCACGTGCGGATTGGCGGCGATAATGCGGTCATAGCCCAGCGGATCGCCGTAGTACCGGTAGGCCAGCGCGTCCCAGCGCTCGCCCTGCGTGGTGATGTGCTCGATAAACATCAAATCCTCCTCGTCGTGATAGCGGCGGTCAGCGAACTCACGACCGGCGCGACTTTCTCCAGCGTGTCGCTGGCGGCGCTGAGCTGCGTGGCGACCACGTCCAGCGCAGGTGACAGGTCGTCAATGGTACTGACGTTAATGCCCGACAACGCCTTGTGGGCGCTCTTCACAAAGGTGATGGCCTGATCCGCCGCCTTCGCCACCCGGCTGACTTCCGGGAAGGTCGCCGTGACCGTCGCCAGCGCGGGCATGGCTTTCTGCAACGGTTCAACGGCGGTGCCGATCTGTGTGAGCAGCGTCGGCACCTGTCCCAGCGCCTGCGATGGATTGTTCTTCATCTTCTGCACCGTCTGCACCACCGCAGAGACGTTTTTCACCACCGATTGCGCGGTGCGGACGTAGCCCACCGCCGTGCGGATCGCGCTGGCGATGCCGGACGCGGCGGCCGTCGCCGTCGCTACCGTTTGGCTATTCGGCACGCCGGTGTTGACGGCGGGCATCGCCAACGGATTTTTCGGGTCGCCGACGTACTCGCGCAGCGTCACTTCCGCCGTCAGCGCCAGCACGTTGCCGGACTTGTCGGTCTGCTGACTGGTGGCGCGCACCTGAGTCAGCACGAACCAGCCGCGATAGTCGCCGTTGCCGAAGACCAACGCCTGCGCCTGATGCGAGCGCAGCAGGTTGCGCAGCCGCGCCAGCTCGACGTCCGGCGTACAAAACATCTGGTTGAACACCAGGCTGATGCTGATTTCATCCAGCTTTTCGCCGATGAACTGCAAGCCCGGCTTGCCCTCAATGCGGGCGTGTTCGGCGTAATCCGCGCCGAACTGCGCCTCAAAGCCGTCCCAGTAGGCGATCAGCTCGAATTCGATATCTCCCAATACGGCAAACATTATGCGTACCCCCGGCGTTGCTGCTGTTCCATCACCTTCTGCATCATTTTTTCCAGTTCATGCAGGCTCAGATTGAGCGCGTTTTTAATGTCCGGCGTCGCCGTCGCGGGCTGGCCGTTGACATGGATGGTCGGCGAGAACGTCAGCTTCAGCCCCTCGCCCGTCCCCGCTTTCGCGCTGGCGTTAGCGCCATTCGCGGGCATCTGCGGCACATCGTCTACGGTCTTGCGGGCCGGCGGCGGCGTCACCACGGGGTGTTCACGCTGGGTGATCGTTTTATCCGCGCTATTGTCGTCGTCCTTCCCCTCATCGTTAAACCAGCTGCTGATGGTGCTGCCCAGATTCGAGACAAAGCTTTTCAACTTCTCCCATTTATCCGTGATGCCTGAGATCAACGAGCCGATCAGTTGGCTGCCGAACTCACTGAAGCTGGCCGGTAAATCCACACCGAAATAGCTCAGAACGCCGGAGAACAGCTTGTAGAAAATGCCGAGCGGCGACCAGTCCACGAGGATTTGGGTCAGACGGCCGATGCCGCCGCTGAAATTGGTTTTTAGCCCTTCCCACAGCTCGGAGGCCCACTGGCTCAGCGAGCCGCCGAAACCGCTGAACACGGCTTTGACGCTCTCCCATTTTCTGCTGATGGCCGACGACAACGCGCCGATCAGTTTGCCGCCCGCTTCGCTCAGGTTGCTCGGCAGGTTGATGTTGAAATAGCGCAGAACGCCCGCGAACAGTTTGTAAATGATGCCGAGCGGCGACCAGTTGAGCAGCAGTTTTCCCACGCCGCCGATGCCGCCCCGGAAGGCGTTTTTAATGTCTTCCCAACGCGCGCTGAACCAGTTGCTGATCGGCTCCCAGTAGCGGTAAATCAGGTAAGCCCCGATCGCGATACCGGTAATCAGCAGGCCGATGGGGTTCATTAACAGCGCACGGCCGAACACCATCACCGCCCGTCCGGCGATTGACAGGCCGCGCCCCAGCGCGCCGCCAAAGCGCATGATGCCGGACTGCGCCACGGTCAGGCCGGATCGCACCCACCCCGACACCGAGCGCATTCCGCTCATCACTGACCGGCCGACCGCCGACATTCCGCGCCCCAGCGCGCCCCCGAAACGAGTGGAGGCGGACTGCGCGAGCGTCAGGCCCGATTGCAACAGGTTCAGCACATAGCGCACCCCGCTGATCGCGGCTTTGAAGACGGAAAACGCCTGTCGGGCCACGACGACAGCCTGAATCAGGCCGGGATGCAGCTGGATCCAGCGCGAGAAACCGTCCAGCACCGGCATCACGGCGTTGCCGACCGCCATCAGCGCTGGCGCAAGCGCTTCGCCCACGCTGAGGCTCATGTTGTCGCCCGCCACCTGCATGTGCTGCCACTGCCCCTTCAGCGTATTGTTCTGCGCCGACGCATCGCGCGTGGTCGTCCCTTCCGCCGCCGGGCTGAGCATCGCCTGCTTGCTCTGCTGATAGCCGCTCCAGTTCTGACGCATATTGAGCAGGTGCGACACCGCCTGGTTGTTGTCGAAGACCTTGGACAGGCCGGACTTCGCCATCAGCCGTTCCTGCGTGGACATGTCGCCCTTCGCCACGGCGGCCTGCCACTCCTGCTTGAATTTCTCGCCTTTGTCGTCAATCAGACGTTGGCCGATCATCAGCGAGGCTTCGTAGGTGGAGAATCCTTGTTTGATGTAGTCCGCCATCGAGGCCTGATAGTTCACGCCCGCCGACGCATAGCGCTCGCCGATGTCGTTGCTGTTGATGGTGTCCAGCCACCCTTTGAGATTGGCGACAGCGGTGTCGTCGCTGCCCGACGCCGCTTTACCGACCGCCAGACTGGAGACAATCTGGCTCAGCGCCGCGTCGCCGGTCATACCGTTCTGTTCGAAGCCGCGCGCCAGACCCGGCAGCGACGACGACAGCGAGGCCACGTCGAGGTTGCCCGTTTTCGCACCGGAGAGCATGTGGTCGAACGCGCCGGTGACGGCCTGTTTGCCATCGAATTTCAGCGTGTTGAAAGCCGCGCCCACGCGCGCCATCTGCTGGATATCCGCCTGCGTAGCCGCCGCGGCCGTGCCGACGACGCCCAGCAGATCTTTCCCCTTCATCGGGTCGACGCCGCCGTCGATCAGCGTCTCCAGCCCGCTCGTCAGAACGGACTGGCGCTGATGGGTTTGCAAGGAGAATTCCCGCAGCGCGGCGGCGATCTGTTGCTCCTGCGAGCCGGACAGCCCGTTGCTGACGGTGATATTTCTGAGGCTGGCCTGCTGGTCCGCATAGCCCTTGACCCCGTCGACCACAGGGGCCGCCGTCTCTTTGACGTTGGCGACGGACTCAGACCAGCCCGCGCGCAGCGCTTCCCGCCGTTGAGACAGCGCCTCGTATTTCTCGCCGAGCGTTTGCAGCCGGGTCTGCTGCGAAATCAGGGTGTCCTGCGTGCGGCTGACATCTTTCATGCCGTCGTTGAGCCGCTGAAAATGGCGGGCGCCCTGACTCGCGGCCTGCGCCATCGACTCCATCACCCGCACCTGCGACGTCATCATGCGTTGATACGCCTGGTCGAATGACTCCATCGAACGGCGATATTCTAGCAGCGACTGCCGAAACGCGGCGGCCCCGCTGGAGGATGCATCGAAGTTGGCCATGATCGTTCTATCCTTAAGCCAATGAAAAAAAAGGGATCGCGAGAGGGATACGGCGGTGCCCGGTCGGGCAGGAAGGGAAAACGACCGACGTTGGCCACGGGCTGCGAACGGCCCGCGCGGCGGCGACTGAGGCGGGGCTCGGACGGAGGTCGGCAGAGTCTGCCTGTCACTCTATTCCTCTCGTCCGACGCCGCGCGGAGCGTGTCTCGGTATTCCCTCCTTCAGTCGCCGTGCTCACGTTTAATCTGGTCCCTGGCCATCTCCAGCCAGTCTTCCAACTCGTCGATCGTTAAGTTATTCAGCTCACTCGGCTGAAACCGAAACCACCTCGCCAGCAGCGCCTGTGCTTCCATCAGTCCCTTCGGACTTAGCCACGCTAGACAGTTTTTGAAATCGTTTGGACAGCTCCATGAAGTCGGCCAGATCCATTTCATCCAGATCTTCCGGCACCATGTTGCTGGCGCGAGCCAGCAGCAGGCTGTCCCAGTCGGACGCGTTGTCGGTCAGTTTCATGACCGCTTTCAGGTCTTTGGCCTTCAGGCGCGTCAGCGTCAGTTCAGTCAGACGCTCGCCAGCCGGCGTGGTGTAAGGAAACTGCAACAGGTACTTTTCGCTATCGGACATCGTGTGCTCCAGAGTGTGATGTAGGGCTAGCCGCCGAGGCAGATAGCCGGTATTCGTGATAAAAGGTCGGCGTTTCACCGACGTTCGTGTTTATTTTCCCTTTCAGGTCGTCTGTACGCTTCGCCTGCCTTCGCCCGCTGGCGTGCCGCCTCCGAACCGAATGCGCGTTCTGCCGCGTTTTCGTCGGTCGGAGATGGCCGCCCGGCAAAGAAAAAACCGGTAACCATCAAAACACCGGTCGGCGAAATCGTACCGCTCGCCCAAACGGGTCGGCTCTCGTAAGAACCGGTGCGCTCGCCCGGCAAAGCCGCACGGCGCGGGTATTCTCAGATCGGTCGGGCTGCCGTGAGGGCCAGCCGCGACCGGGGGTGTCGCCTGATGAAGACAGTCTAAAATTCGCTGTCGTCCCCAGGCGACGCGGCCTTAGCCGCCGATATTGGTGCGGTAGTCGCTCAGTTGATCGACGCCGTTGACCATGAAGATGTTGGCCAGATAATCCAGCTCAAGGATGTCTTCGCCATCCATCACCTGTTTGACGTAGGTGCAGTTGAAGCTGGAGCTGAACTCCGCGTTCTCGTGCGGTTTAAAGGTACCCAGCGGGTTCTTCTTAAACATCACGGTCAGGTAGGTGATCATCGGCACTTCGTCGACGCGGCCCTGTGCGGTGTAGCGTTCCACGCTGGAACGGCACTGCAAGGACAACGCGCTGTACGGGTTGGCCGTGGCCAGCATCGCTTCGCGGTAGAAGGAGTTCCATTTGATCTCCCCTTCCAGCTTGTCGAACCCGGAAGGCAGTTCGATTTTGCCCACCATGCCGAGCGCTTTGTGCTCCTGCATGATCATGCTGATGTCCGGCAGTTTGATTTCTTCCGCGCGGCCCAGCAGATTCGCCCCGTTCAGATAAATATTCGCATTGGTGATGCGATTGACTTCGATTTTAGCCATTAGCTATTCCCCTTCAGCGTCACCAGGTATTCGGAGGTGATCTCGGATTCGTAAGACAGACGTTCCAGCGGCGGCGGCGGCGTGAACTTGTAGCTCAGCAGCACATGGCCTGCGGCCAGCTCGGTTTCTTCATTGCGCGCGGCGTCGTACCAGCACTTGAAGCCCAACAGCGCGCCGTTGCCGATCAGCGTACGGCCATAGGCGTTGACGGATTCGGTCAGCGCGTCGATCAGCGCCTGGCTAATCGGCTGGTCGATGAACTGGGTGCTGAAGTAGCGGATGGATTCGTTGATCACATCAGCGGTACGACGCACGTTTTCGAAGTTGCGCATGTGGGTCACGGACGGCCAGGCCGCCTGACGGTTGCCCCACAGACGCAGGCCGCTGCCGTAGCTGTTGAACACCGTGGTGATGCCCTGTTCGTTCAGCAGGTTCACTTCGCAGTTAGGGTCGTCAATCATGGCCGACAGCTGGCGTTCTACGCCGGTGATGCCGGAGATTTCCTGGTTGGAGCTGCTCCACCAGTAGCCTTTCTCGTTATCCACCTTGGCGCGCAGGCCGGCGGCGCGCTGAGACAGCGGCTCCAGACGTTCGCTGTTGGTGTTCGCGTCGTAGACTTTGACGTGCGGGTAGCACAGCTTCACGCGGTCAGAGCTGGTGTTGAAGTTGATGGTGCCAGTCGGTCCGCGGCCGCTGATGGCCTGCTGGAACGTGGTGCCAATCGGCGCATCGACATAGGCGACGGCGCCCAGTTTGTCGGCCAGAGAAACCAGTTCGGTCACGATGCTGTTCTGCGTGCAGTACACCGGCGCAATCAGGATCTTCGCGAAGAAGCCGAAGGCGTTGTAGGTGTCGTTCAGCAGTTTCATGCCGGTGCGGTTGCCCGCTTCGTTCACGCTGCCGATGATGTCGGCGGCCGTGACTTTCGTCGGATCGGCGAAGTCGTAGCTGGCGATCACGGTGCTGCCGCTGTCGATGTTGGTGCCGACGCGGGTGATTTTCCCGGTCTGCGCATCCAGCGTGTAGTCCTGACCTTCCACGTACGGCTGGGCGGCGTCGTTTTTACGCAGCACCAGGTTGGAGACCACCGGGTTGATCAGCTGGGCTGCGCCCGTGCTGTCGAACGTGACGGAGGCGTTGCCGACGGAGGTCTTGTGTTTGACCGGGTCGAGCACGTTGATCACCAGCACCGTACCGGCGCCGTGGTCGTAAATGGCGTCCAGCGCCTGCGGGATGGTGAACCCGCTGACCTGCGAGCCGAACTGGGCCGCGTTGGTTTCAGACACGCACAGCGTGACGTCGTTGACCGGCCCCATGGGCGCGGTGCCGATCAGGCCGATGACCGCGGATTTGACGGTCTTGATCGGGCGAGCGCCGGTTTCGACCTCAACGGTTTCGACCCCATGCAGATAGTTAGCTGCCATGGTTTACCTCATCGTTAGTAGTGATAGAAGCGCCGTTTTCCAACGGTTGCAGAAGGCCCAGAGCGACCAACGTTTTCACGTAATCATGCTCGGCAGGCAGTTCCACAGCACGCTGGGGAAACAGCAGCACTTCGGTGCCGTCAGCCAGCGTGACGCCGCTGGTCGGGCCGGTGTAGCGGTATTTCATGTTTCGCTTTCCTTGTATGTGGCTTGTGTGAGTAATGGCCCGTCGGGCAGCGACGCGTCTTCGGTCTGTAGGGTTTCCGCGGTGAACCGGAGCGTGTAACGCCACAGTCCATCGCTGCTGCCCTTGCCGACGACCGTCTCTTTCTTCAGCCGGATTTTGCGGCTGCAATTCGGGAGCCGGAGTCCGCACAGCAAGCGCCGCAGCGCATCCAGTACGGTCACGGCCCCGTTTTGTCCGCTGGATTCGCGGCACACGACGGTGGCGCGCAGCTTGACAAGCTGCGTTTGCAGCACGATCCCGCACTCTTCCGGCTTGCGGAACGCAGAGCCGGCGTAGCGCACCAGAATCGCGCCGTCAGGATGGCTGAGGACGTACTCAGCCGGTTTTCCGGGGAAAGATTCCACCTGCAAGCCGGGAAAGGCCTCGGCAATCCGGGCAACCACGGCATCAATCATCGGTGAGACGTCCATTACGCGTTCCCCCGCATGGCGCCGCGGCATAGGCCGTTCGCCGTCTGAGCGCCGCAGCGCTCACAGACCGGAAGCACGTCGCCGCGCCGCGCGGTACGCGTTGTGAACTGAACAAATTGAATCGACTGCATGACACCGTCCTGTTTTCGTAAACTGAGGTCAGTATCGCGGGAAAATGGGGGCTGGGCTTTTAACCCTATTTAAAAACACATTTCACATCAATAAGTTGCGATTTTTCACTGCGTTGTGGTCCGTCGCAACATCCTTACTCTTTAATGCCCGAAAAACGGGTCGGACAGGCGCGTAATGGGTGTGGGTGTGGGTGTGGGTGACTGGTGACTGGTGACTGGTGACTGGTGACTGGTGACTGGTGACTGGTGACTGGTGACTGGTGACTGGTGACTGGTGACTGGTGACTGGTGACTGGTGAGAGCAGCATTTGAAATGTCGCCAGAAAATAACAGCGATTGAGCAGGTATCAATCCCACGCCCATCCGTCGGGTTCAGGCGACAACAACCTGAACAAATAGAGATACCGACTATCAGCCGTCGGGTGCTGGCGACAAAACCCTAAGCAAACAGAGACATCGATATCCAGCCGTCGGGCGCTGGCGACAAAAGCCCGGAGAAAAGGGAGACAACCGCTTTCAGCCGTCGGGTTTAAACGACACAGGCCAAAATAGACGAACACATCAGCATGACGTTGTCGGAGAATAGCGACAGTGGAAAGTGTGGAATGACGTCGCCGAATGAAAAAAGCGTCTCCACGACGAAGACGACGCGCGGAGACGCTTGAGGTTTAGTCGTGCCAATATTTGGTGGGGTGAGCGATGCCGGGCAGGCTGTCGACCGTATAGTCGACCAGATCCGCGCCAAGGCGGGTCAGGCTCACAGTCCCGCTGCCATATGGCTCTGGTTTGACCGAGACCGTATGGCTTTCGGTCAGATAGTCCAGCGCCCTACGCAATTCGGGCGCTGTCACATCGGGATATATCCCGCGAATCACCTCCAGCAGAAAAAACAGGCTGACGGGATACGGCCGCGCACGGCTTAGCGTCACCAGGACATGCCAACGCATGGACTCCTGACGCAATCGAGACATTTCCACCGCTAGGATCTCCCATGCTGTTGCACCAGCTCCAACTTGTTGTAGAGCGCGTCGAGCTTGGCTTCAATCACCGTCTGTCCGCGAATGTAGTCCTCACGGCGGACGTAGTTCAGCGGCAGATCGGCCTTGAACGCCATAAACTCGCGCTCCAGACTGTTGAGGTCGCCCATGCTGGTCCTGAAACTGGTGTCCAGCGCCAGGAACTGCTCGGCCTGACGCTTCTCCATTTGGGCAAAAAACATCTTCGCGACGGCGAAAACGAAGCCCATGAAGGAGAGAAGCAGGCCGACCAGCGTCCAGAATTCAATCTCGACCTTCATCTCTCCAGCCCCGCGATATAGTCCAGCAGCGCATTCACCTGGGCGGCGAGCCGTCGATAGGCGGCGCCGGTTTCAGTGGCGTGAGCGAGGAGATCGCGTTGGGCGACGCCGGAATCGCGTAGCCGGGGATCAACGGCGGCAACGGCTCCGGACGCGCTGCCAGCGCGGCGGGCAGCGGCGGCGGGGTTTCCCGCATCGGCGGTGAGGGAAGACAGGCCGTAGGCGGCGTTGTACTGCTGCACGAAGCCAGCAGTAAACACGCACTCGATAGCGTGACTCTGGCCGCGTTCATCTTGCCAACGATGGGTAACATCATCAATTTTCCTCTGTAGCTGTTGATGGGTGCGACGCAGGTCGGAGACGGTGGCGAGATAGCGCTTTTCCGCCTCCGCCGCTGAAACAACCTGCTCTTGATAGCGCTGCTGCCAGGCCGTCAGGGCCTCGTTATCCTCTTCGGCCTGCGCCAACAGCGCCTGCTCGTGACGGTTTTTCAACTCGCTCAGCGCCAGTTCGCCGTCGCGGGCGGCCTGAGCGTGTCCGCGCGTATAGCCGTTGTAGTACAGGCCAAAGGCCAGCAGCAGCACGAGTGCGAAAGCGCCGAGCCAGCGCCAGGGGATCAGATTAGTGAACACAGCTGGCCCCTCCCCAGGTCAGGTAGCGCGGCGCCAGTTCCATCAGGATGCGCTGCGGATAGTGGCGATTTTCCCGGAAGTTGGCCGCGCTGCGACCCGCGTTGACGCCGGCGATGTGGGAGAACCAGCGCTGGCCGTTCAGCCCGCGCTTCTCCGCCAGACGCCGGTCGCGCTGCACCCAGCCGAGTCCGCCGTTGTAGGCCGATAGCGTCATCGCCATGCGTTCGCAGGCGTCGTCGCCGCGCAGACGTTCCCATAACCAACGGTCGTAGTGCGTCAGCGCCCGGATGGCCCAGCTTGGATTAAAGGGTTGATTAGTCTTGAGTTCGGGCATGATGCCGCTGACCCAGTCGGCGGTGGCGGGCATAAACTGCGCCAGCCCCTGCGCGCCGACGGGCGACACCGCCTGCGGATTCCAGCCGCTCTCCTGATGCAGTTGGGCGGCGAAGTCGGCCACGGGCGCAGACAGCCCCCACTCCAGTCGAGCGCTGCGGATCAGCTCGCTGCGATAGCGCTGCGCGGCGGCAGGCGCCTGATCGTCAGCGCGAGCGGAGCGCGGAGCGCCCGCCCACGACGCCAACAGCAGCGCGGACAACAGCAGGCCCACGGTTTGTGGCGACAACATGATTACAACCCCGTCGCCACAGACAGACACACGGCCGCGACGATAATCGCGCGACGCAGCAACACGGCGGCGAATACCTGCTCGGCACCGGCCCGCACCGGATAATGCCCCCGCGCCATCTGCTCCGGATCGTGCTCCAGATACTGCCCCAACGAGGCCTTCGGGAATAACGAACGATCCAGCCAGTAGCCCAGCACCGCCGCCAGCGTAATCAGCGAGATCTTGTAGATCACCACCGACAGCTGCTGCGGCGACACCAGCGCGATCAGCCCTAGCAGCAGCAGCGCCGTCAGTTGCCAGCCCAACAGGCGTTCAAGCCGCATGATGCGGCGTTTTTTACTTTGCATAACAGTCTCCTTGAGAAGTGAAATACACACAGCATTACGGAGACGATCGGGGGAGATTGTAAACGAGATTATAGCGTCCATACCCTTGCAGGCCGCGTGGCTCAAGGTTGGCGTTGTTCAGAGCGGAAGGAAAATCATCAGAAATTCAAATCGAGGGATGCGAAAAACAGGCTCTGGAAGTGAAAACCGCACAACGTCCAAAGCGCTCAACATCGGGCAATCACGATAGACCACCGCCGGCGCTATTTGCCCGTCTTCAAAAGACGACACTCACGACACCGGCGCACTCTGCCCGCATAAAAAAAGCGACAATCGCGACACCGACGCCACCTGCCCGCATAAAAAAAGCGACAATCGCGACACCGACGCCACCTGCCCGCATGAAAAAAGCGACAATCGCGACACCGACGCACTCTGCCCGTATCGGAAAGGCGACACTTGCAATATCACAACGAGTCCGGCCAGTTTTTACACAACGGCCAAGCGTAGACGCTCGAATAAAAATCCGCCAGCGACGTCTTCGCCCTTTTCTGTTTTCCTACCGGCGGACGCGATCTTGTCCCTGATGTCGACATCGCCCTGCGCGCGTCCGTCGGGTATGCCCGAAAGTCGGCGCAGGGATGATCGAGAGGGCGCGCGGCCTGACGTCACGCTCTCCCGGCGGCGCTCGGTCCGCTCGCGGACGCCACAGGGATTCAGCGTTCGCGCGACACATCAGCGGCGTCGCGCTCGGGGACATCGGCGGCAGCAACCCCTCGCAGAGGCACTCGTCCCGCCCGTGGACGCCACAGGGATTCAGCGTTCGCGCGACACCTCAGCAGCGTCGCGCTCGGGGACATCGGCGGCAGCAACCCCTCGCAGAGGCACTCGTCCCGCCCGTGGACGCCACAGGGATTCAGCGTACGTGCGAGATATCAGCGGCGTCGCGCTCGGGGATATCGGCGGCAGCAACCCCTCGCAGCGGCCATCATCCCGTTCGCTGACACCGCGTGGTCCCCCACCCGTCAGTTTTCAACCGTAGCGGCAGGCCGACGAGTGGCGACCAACCGAAAGGACGCCCGCAGTTCGAACCGTACTCACGGCACGCCTGCTGACTCACACGCTCCATACGGCGACTTTTGATGAAATTCCACTATTTATCATGGAGATAGCCTGGGATTGGCGAGGGAGTGACGGTTTTTCTGTTTCGCTCCGCATCATAATCATAGGGCGCGCACGCCAGAAGATTGGCGGAAAGCAGTACCGTTAAAACGGGTCGTAAGGACATCATCATGACGCCAACACTTCAGGGGCATTAAGGGGGAAAGAGCAACACGCTAGCACGTTTGTCCGGGGGAAATCAGGAAGAGAGGCATGATTGAGCGTTCGTTTATTCCGCGTTTTCACACCGCCTTGCCGCCCCGTCTACGCCTGGGATACGCTCTGGTGTTGAGCGTATGCCGGGCGTAGCGATCTGCCGACGCAAACGCGTCGGAAATTCCCCTCCACCGAAGAAGAGCGAAACGGCGGCACCGTGCTGACATCACTCGCCGTCCCGCGTGCCAACGGGGAACCGCGAGCGCCAGAATGGGCGCTAAGGCGGATTATGCGGCGAACGGCGAAGCATCATGATGACATCGCTATTCCGCCCGCGCGTCGCAACGTTATCGGGTGGCGGTCCGTGTTCGAACAACATGACAAATGACATCATAAGAAGGGCCAGGTTCCGCCCGGGAGGGTGCTGTTGCCGCCCACGCTCCCATGCGGAACTTTATTGGTATATTCCAGGGAAGTAACAATGAATTCAATAAATACATCAGCCTGCGGTTATTGTTGATATTGACTATCCAGAGTCTTTATATCGCCTTCGCTTATTTTATGGTCCGGCCGCGCCGACCTATTTTCGCACATCGCCGAAAAGCGAATACGTTACGGCGCCATTAAATGGCTTCGGCAAAGATGATGAATGTCTGTGCTCGGCACGGAAATCAGGGATAAAACCGCTCCCACCGCGCGATATGGCTTCAGGGGACTCCGCAAGGCGTCAGGTGTTTCCCTTACCTGCCTCGGCGAAACAAGATGACATCGATAGTATCAATAATAGTCTGATTTTCCGTGGCTATCCGGGATTCGATTTTTCGGATCTTCTCCAGATTTTTACCTGCCAGCGTCACTAAACATACCCAGCTGGCATAAATAATCAGTTTCTTTTCGTCTAAATCTAACAAGGTGGGTTTTTGGTGGAGTATAAGAAAAATATTCCACAGAACAAAAATAAACGCGCCAGAAATCAATCCGAATAAGAGGATGCACGGGATATTGAAATAACAGCGGCGCGAGGATTCATTACGGTTTGATATCAGGGCTTTTTTCATATTCAGTAAAGTTCGGTCATCCATCTCGTGCAACTCAGGGGGTCTTACCGGCGCGGGATTTATATTCACGACGGACCCGACATGTATGGAGCCGGGATTATCCCCCCGACGCTTATCGTTATTTGTCGATCCAGGTTCTCTTGGGGAAGCATTTTTAAACTGCCCGCGACCTGATCTGCAAGCTCCTGTAATTCATTATCTCTTCTGTCCATGATTAGTCCTTTATATTATCAATGATTTATAACCAACTTCAGCACGCTATCAATCCTATCATTATCGATAGCAGGTTCTTTAATTAGGAAGTTATATATTTTTGCTGATTGTAATACGAGTTCCGCTGACGTCCAGCGTCGTCCCGCTTGTTTAGCCAGCATTTCCAATTTTAGGACAATTTTTGCGAGCAGCTCCGCATCCAATGCGCCAGCACGCGTCTCCGAAGACGCGCCCTGCTCGCCGGTCAAAATGAATTGCACGTTAGCGCCCGACTGTGCAAACGCGGCGAACACATCGCCTCCTGGCACCGCAACGCCGCGCTCATATTTGCTCCACATTTCACGAGACACGCCGCATCTGGCCGCGGCTTCGCCCTGGTTCAACGCTAGCCGACTTCGCTCAGATTTCAGACGCTGAGCACAAAGAGAATCAAAGTTCACAAAAACCCCATTGACAATGAGAACTAAAGTTCACAAAATCTATTGAACAAATAAACACTTTCTTCGTAGAAAAAGGAGCCATCTCGATGAAAACCCCGAGCAGGTCAAACAGCTGTTCCGGCAAAACGGTTGGACATTCAACCGCTGGGCCGAGGAAAACGGCTACCGCCCCTCAGACGTCTACCGCGTACTGAATGGACTAACGAAGGCGAAATACGGAAAAGGCCATGAAATTGCAGTGAAACTCGGCCTGAAAGCGCCTCAACCCGTTTGATGGTTATCAACCTGCGTAACAGATTATCACATATTAAAAAAAGGAGAATGTGGCATGAGCAAGGCAAACGTATCCAGCGCAGGCGTTCGTATTCTGCGCGTTCTCAAGGCGTTGCGCGGCCACACGCTCGGCGGCGTTTCGAACGGTGAACTGGCGGCGGCGCTCGACGAGTCGCCCGCCAACATCCACCGCGCGCTGCACACCCTGATCGAAGAAGGATTGGCGCAACGGCTGGACAACGGGCGTTTCGCACTGAGCATGCAAACCCTGCAAATCGCTCAGGCTCATGCCAACGAAGTCGCTCGCGCTCAAGACCGCATCAACGAAATGAACCAGCGTTTGCTGGCCGGCAGCCGGTAGTAGAAGGACTCACACACATGGCAAGAATAAAAACTCCACCGCTTGAATTAGTTGCGGATGCCGCATTGGCCCGCGATCTCGACGAAAACCTGAACGCGCTGTCGCAGCACCAGACGCGCATCATGCAGCAGTACGGCGAAGGTCTGCCCTACGAGCGCGACCGCATCGTGCACGAAGCCCGTTTCTACATGGCGCAAAGCGCGGAAGCGATGCTGGAAGCCGGTAAACGCCTGGTGATCCTCAAAGAAAACGAACCGCACGGCACCTTCACGACCATCGTGGAAAACGAGCTGGGACTCGCGCCGCAGGTGGCGCGCCGCATGATGCAGGCCAGCGTCAAGTTTCTGGGCTACGGCGACAGCACGCAGCCAAAGCGCTCATCGCTGCGCGTTCTGGGCAAAACCAAGCTGTATGAACTGATGGTGCTGGACGACGACGAGCTGGATCAGCTGGCCGAAGGCGGCACGGTGGCGGGCGCGACGCTCGACGAGATCGACCGCATGACCAGCCGAGAACTGAAGGCGGCCCTGCGCGAATCCCGCGAAAACAGCGCCGCGCAGCAGCGGGTGCTGGCCGATAAAAACAGCAAAATCGACGAACTGGCCACCCGGCTGGAGAAAAAGTCCCGCATTCAGCCGCCGGAGCCGGACCAGCAGAGCGCGCAGCTGCGGGCGGAAGTCGGCGCCATCGCCTTCGACGCCGAAGCGCACCTGCTCGGCAAACTGCAGGCCGGCTTCAGCGCGCTGGTCGACATCAGCGAAAACAGCCTCCAGTCGCCGCCACCGAGTTCATGAACGGCCTGCTGTGCCAGCTGGAGCGCGCTATCCACCAGCTGCGCGAGCGCTTCTTTCTGGACGATGCGCCGAACGCCAGCCTGAAACCGGCCTGGCTCGATGCCCCGGAACCTCGCCTGCCCCACGTCGAGACGGTCTGAGGAGTGATGATGAACGCCGCCTGACGGAAAAACTGGTCGCTGTCGCCCGCGCCGCGCGCGAAGCCGGACACGGCCAACGCGGTCCGATCTACGACGCCGCCTGCGCCGAACTCGTATGTCCCGCGGCACCCTGCTGCGCAAGCTGAAGACCGTGGCGATGCCCCGCCGCCCTCGCAAGCAGCGCAGCGACGCCGGCAACAGCGCGCTGACCCGCGACGAAGCCGCGCTGCTGGCCGCCACGCTGATGGAAGCGACGCGTAAAAACGGCAAAACGCCTGTACGCCATCGCCGACGCGGCGGACACGCTGCGCGCCAACGGCCTGATCGACGCCAGCCGCATGGACCGACCACCGGCGAGTGCATCCCGCTGTCCGCCTCCACGCTGAGCCGCGCGCTGCGCAGCTACGGCCTGCATCCGGACCAGCTGAGCGCCCCCGCGCCGGTCACCGAACTGGCAAGCCGTCATCCCAACCACGTCTGGGAAATCGACGCGTCGCTCTGCACGCTCTACTACCTCAGCAACGGCCGCAAAGGGCTACAGGTGATGGACAGCGCGCGCTTCTACAAAAACAAGCCCGCCAACCTGGCGCGCATCGCCAGCGACCGGGTGTGGAGCTACGAAATCACCGACCACGCCACCGGCTGGATCTACGTGGAATACGTGATGGGCGCGGAGTCCGGCGAGAACCTGTGCTCGGTGCTGATCAACGCGATGCAGGCGCGCGGCGGCGCCGACGTCCTGCACGGCGTACCGCGCATCTCTACCTCGATCCCGGCTCCGCCAATACGCGAGCATGACCCGCAACCTGTGCCAGTCGCTCGGCATCGAATTGATCGCCCACAAGGCGCACTCCGCCCGCGCACCGGCCAGGTCGAGAAAGCCCGCGACATCATCGAACGCAAGCTGGAACCCGGCCTGAAGTTCCAGCCGATCCACAGCCTGGAAGAGCTGAACGCGCTGGCCGCCAAATGGCGCAGCCACTTCAACGCCACCGCCGTCCACAGCCGCACCGGGCTGACGCGCACCGCCGCGTGGCTGAACATCAGCGACAGCGAGCTGGTGGAAGCGCCGTCGCGTGACGTCTGCGCGAAACTGGCGGTCTCCGCGCGGATACCCGCAAGGTGACGCCGAAGCTGCGCGTCTCGTTCCGCGGCGTGGAGTACGACGTGTCGTCGGTTGCCGGACGTGATGTCGGCCAGACGCTGCGCATCACCCGCAACCCGTGGCGCAGCCGCTGCGCGCAGGTGGTGATGATGGGCGAGGACGGCTACGAGCACTACTGGCAGGTCGAAGAGGTCGAGAAAGACGCCTACGGCTTCGCGGCCTCCGCGCCCGTCATCGGCGAACGCTTCCGCGCGCAGGCCGCCACGCCCGCGCAGACGGCCAAAGCCGAGCTGGAGCGGCGCATCACCGGGACCGACAGCGCGACGGATGCCGCCGACGCCCGCCGTCGCCACGCCCTTGCCGTTCGGCGGACGGCTCGACCCGTATAAGCATATCGACGACGCCGAATTGCCGAGCTACCTGCCGCGTCGCGGCCAGCCATCTCCGGTCCGCGCCCGCGCGTGGAGCAGCGTCCGCTGAGCCACGTCGAAGCCGCCCGCCTGTTGCGCGAGCGCTTCCTGAGCCAGCGGCAGAGCTGGACCTCGGCGCACTATCGTCAACTGGCCGCCCGCTATCCCGACGGCGTGCCGATCGACGCGTTGGAGACGCTGGCTGACGAACTGCTGACGCCGCCCGCCCGCATCGTCAACGGGCCGTAATTTCTCAGCGCGACCGCGCCGCAACCTGACCGGGCCGCCGCAACAGGCCGCCCTCCCCCGACCCAGAGCGACGCGATATCGCGCCGCCCAGGGGACGCTCAACTTTTTTCGGCGTGAAAGCACGTCGCACAGACCACGCGAGACCGCACAACGCCCCGACGGCACGCCGTCAGGACGCGTTCATTCAGCGTGATGGAGGCAAGGATGTTATTGAAAAAACAGGTGTTGCACCCCGAAACCCGCAAAGCGTTCGGACTGTTTCGCGACCCGTTCGCGGAAGACGCGCTGCAAGGCGCGGAAGACGTGTTCGTCACGCCCGACATTCGTTATGTGCGGGAAGCGCTGCACCAGACCGCGTGCTACGGCGGCTTCATGGCGGTGATCGGCGAGTCCGGCGCGGGCAAGTCCACGCTGCGCCGCGACCTGATCGACCGGCTGGAGCGCGAGCGCGCCCCGGTCGTCGTCATCGAGCCGTACACGCTGGCGATGGAAGACAACGACGTTAAAGGCAAGACGCTGAAAGCGGTAGGCATCGCCGAAGCCGTGATCAGCACGCTGGCGCCGCTCGAACCCATCAAGCGCACGCAGGACGCCCGCTTCCGCCAGATGCACCGGGTGCTGCGCGACAGCAGCCGCAGCGGCTACAGCCATGTGCTGATCATCGAAGAAGCGCACAGCCTGCCGATCCCCACGCTCAAGCATCTCAAGCGATTTTTCGAGCTGGAGAGCGGCTTCAAAAAACTGCTGTCCATCGTGCTGATCGGGCAGCCGGAGCTGGCGTCCAAACTCAGCGAACGCAACCCCGAGGTGCGCGAAGTCGTGCAACGCTGCGAAGTGGTCGAACTGCGACCGCTGGACGGGGCGCTGGCGGATTTCCTCAGCTTCAAACTGGGCCGCGTCGGCAAAGCGCTCGACGACGTTCTCGACGACGGCGCGCTGGACGCCCTCCGCGCCCGCCTCTGTTTCCATGCAAGCGGCCGCCATGCGGTCAGCCTGCTTTACCCCTTAGCTATCGGCAACCTGATGATCGCCGCCATGAATCTGGCAGCCAGCATCGGCATCCCCCTCATCAATTCAGACGTTATTAAAGGACTCTAATCATGGCCAAAATCATCATCAACATTACGCACAAAAAAGAAAAAGCGGCGCGCGGACTGAGCGCGGTGGACCTGTCTTGCGCCGTCACGGCGGAGCTGGACGACCACGAGGAGGAGATGACCCTGCTGATGACCCAGCTGCTCGGCGCGGGGCTGCCGGACCTGATCGAGTCCGCCAACGACCAGTTGGTCATGCTGCTGGAAGATCAGGGCGTGCGGGTGGCCGATGCCACCGTCACGCCGCTGAACACCGACGCCGCGCGTCGGACGACACGGGAGGAACCCGTCAATAAGACCCTGACCGGCGTCCGCGCCGGTCGTCCATCCTCCGTTAACGGAGAATCGCAGTGAAATCCATTGTTTTTGACATTAAGGAAAGGAATACATCATGACAAACAGCAACAGTTTTCGCAGTAAAGGCCCGGAGCTGCTGGTCGAGCTTGCACAGCACACCGCCAACATTCTGCACGAGGCCGTCGATATCGACACCCGCACCGCCGACCAGATAGGCGAAGCCGTGGCCAGCCGGATGATGCAGGTGTGGGGCGGACAAAACGTCTACTTCCCGATGGGAATGGCCTGGAGAGTCAGCCAGCGCGACCAGGAGATCTTCAGCGACTTCAACGGCAAAAATCACCACGATCTGGCCCGCAAATACGGCGTATCGCTACAGTGGATCTACAGCGTCGTCAAACGCGTCCGCAAAGAGGAGCAGGCGCGCATTCAAGGCTCGCTGTTTGAGGGCGGCGCCGCCAGCGACACCGCCGCCGA